>NZ_JBFBKY010000005.1:0-263810 GCF_040702335.1 Pseudarthrobacter sp. NPDC080039
GGCACCTCCGGCCCCGCAACAGCACACGCAGCATCCGCGTACACCACCGCCGCTTTGGCCTTCAACGCCGCAATCCCGGCCTCCACCCCACGGGCACCAGCCAGAATATCCAGGCAACCATCCGCCAAACCAGCCAACGGATCAGCCACCGAAAACGGCTCCGAACCAGAGCCCTCCACCTCCGCAACCAGCACGGCAAGGGCAGCACGCATCTCCGCCAACGCCCTCACCACCGCCGCTTTCCCCATAAACCCATCATGACAAGGGGGTACGACAATCAAGAGCGGCCACAGAGAATTCAGCTCAGGCCGGCATCCCGCCCGCCAGCAGCTGCTCCAGCCCCTGTTTGAAGCCGGATCTGCCACCGTGGGCGGGATGCCGGATCTTTGGTACAGACAGGCCGCTGCGCTGCAGGCTGTGCTGGGCAACGTTGCCAACTGCCACGATGGAGCTGATCCCGAACATCTCCGCCAGCTCCTGCCAGAAGGGGGTGCCGAGCTTGGTTTCGGAGGGCCGGGGAGTGCGGTTGGACAAGGGCTTGCCGGGTTGGTGCGGGTGCCAGGGGAAAGCACTCCACAGCAGGGGCAGAAGCCCCACTTCTTCCAGGACCTGCCACAGCACCGTTGCCGTCGGCTCGGCAGCTACCCCTGCAGCTTCGGGCGGCAGCACGTACCCCTTGCCGGGGCCAAACAGTCCAAAGCTGTTGGCAGGTCCGCCGAGGATGACCCGGTTGGTGAAGGGCACACCGGTGATCCGCATGCCACGGAAGCCGGGGGCCTCCCCCACCAGCAGGACCGAGGGGCGCCGGTCCAGCATCTCCTGCAGGTAGAGTTCCAAGTTGTGCCGGCGCAGCGCATTCTCAGGCGCGTCGTAACTGAAGAAATTGGTGGAGGCAGGGCCAGTCTCCACGGCGGCCAGCCGCTCAACAAAGTCGTGGACGGATTCAGTCACCCGAGTGCTCCCAGGCTGCGGACGCTACCAGCGCGGGTGGATGGCTTCCCGGAAGTAGTGGTCGTAGATCCAGCGGACGCCATCGTCGAACTCCTTGCCAATGCTGACGGCGGCTGCGGCGGCGTTGGCGCGCGCCTGTTCCACATTGCGCGCGCCCGGAATAACGGTGGTGACGCCGTCCTGCGCGGCGATCCAGGCGATGGCCGCCTGCGCAGTGGTGGCACCGGACGGCACCAGCTGTTCGAACTCTTTCACTGCCTTGAGGCCCAGCTCGTAGTCCACACCGGAGAAGGTCTCTCCGACGTCGAACGCTTCGCCCTTGCGGTTGTAGTTCCGGTGGTCGTTCTCCGCGAACGTGGTGTCCTTGGAGTACTTTCCGGACAGCAGTCCGGACGCCAGCGGCACGCGGGCGATAATGCCCACGCCTGCAGCCTTGGCGGCAGGAAGCACCTCGTCCAGCGGCTTGAGCCGGAAGGCGTTCAGGATGATCTGCACGGAGGCGGTTCCCTCGTGCCGGATGGCCTCAAGGGCCTCGTCGGTCCGCTCCACGCTGACACCGTAGTTCCGGATGGCGCCTTCGGACACCAGGGTGTCCAAAGCGTCGTACACCTCGTTGCTGCTGTACACAGGCGTGGGCGGGCAGTGCAGCTGGACCAGGTCCAGAGTGTCAGTGCCCAGGTTCTTCCGGGAACGGTCCACCCACTGGCGGAAGTTGGCCAGGTTGTAGTTTTCGGGGCGCTGCTCCATGCGCCGGCCCATCTTGGTGGCAACCGTGACGCCGAGGCCAGGCTGGTCCGCGAGGAACTTCCCGATTGCCTGCTCGCTCCTGCCGTCGCCGTACACATCGGCGGTGTCAAAGAAGGTGACTCCCGCTTCCACCGAGGCTGCGAGGATGGCCTGCGCCTGTGCCGGATCCACATTGCCCCAGTCCGCGCCGAGCTGCCAGGTACCGAGCCCCACGATGGAGACGTTCCGTCCGGTCTTGCCTAAAATCCGCTGTTCCATCCCCCGACTATATGCAACGATGCAACCCGGGGTCAGATCCGACTCCGGGTTGTTCCCGCACAAGCGGAAGTATGACCCTCGGGTGCCCTAGGAAGGAACCCGCTCCAGCTTGGGCACCAACCCCGCTTCCTTGAGCCCCAGGTAGATCCGGTCCCGCGCGATGGGCAGGGATGCAAACCGCACGCCCGTCGCGTTCCGAATCGCGTTGGCCAGCGCCGGAGCCACGGGGTTGAACGGGCTTTCACTCATCGACTTGGCACCCAGCGGCCCAAGCTTGTCATTGGTGTCCGCGAAGTACACCTCGCTGCGCGGCACATCCGCAAAAGTAGGAACGTGGTACTGCCGCAGGATGTCCGTGGTGACCTTCCCGGCGTCGTCCACCACCACCTCCTCATAAAGTGTGGCGCCGATGGCCTGCGCGATGCCGCCCTCGATCTGTCCGCGGCACTGGCGCGGGTTGACCACCACGCCGGCGTCGGCCGCCTGCACGCTCTGCAGGATCTTCAGCTCGCCGGTGCCGCGGTTCACCGCCACCCGGAAGCCGTGCACGTTGAACGCCACGGAGCGCGGAGTGCCGCCCCAGCGCCCTTCCGCGGAAAGTTCGACGCCGGCATCCGCGGCAGCCTGCGCCAGCTCAGCCAATGCCACGGACTTCCCGTCGATCACCACGGCGTCGCCGTCGAGGACACATGCGGAGGCTTGCGTCTGCCGGATGCCCGCGGCAAAGGCCCGGATGCGGACAGCAAGTTCCTCCGCCGCGGCGAGGGTGGCCTTGCCGGCCACCACCGTGCCCGCGGAACCAAAGGCTCCGGTGTCGTGCTCCACCAGGTCCGTGTCCGACTGCCGCACCGCAACCTTGGCAGCCTCCGTGCACAGTGCCGTGGCAGCAAGCTGGGCATGGACGGTGGTGGTGCCGTTGCCGAACTCGGCGGTTCCGACATCGGCCTGGTACGTTCCGTCCGGCAGGAGCCGGACGTGGGAGTGGGCAAAGTGGCCACGCGGCGGCACCGTGTCGATCATCGACAGTGCAGTGCCTTCGCCCACCATCCAGTCGGGCCCCAGGTCATCAAGGCCCGCTTCCCGGTACCTCGCCTTCCCCCGGTCCAGCGCATCCCGGACCAGGTCCAGGCACTGGTCCAGCCCGTAGCTGCCGTAGTGGACATCCTCCTCCGGATCGGGCTGGGTGGACAGCATGTGGTCGCCCTCCCGGACCATGTTCCGCCGACGGAACTCCAGCGGATCCATCCCGATCCCGACGGCCAGCTCATCCATGGCGGATTCGATGGCGAAGATCATCTGGCTCAGCCCATACCCACGGAACGCGCCGGCCGGCACGGTGTTCGTATATACGGAGCGCGCGTCCACCTTTTTGTTGGCGCAGTTGTACACCGCCAGCGATTCGCCGCAGCCGTGGAACATGACGCCGGGGCCGTGGTTGCCGTAGGCGCCGGTGTTGGTAACCACGTCCAGCTCCAGGGCCGTCAGTTTACCGTCCTTGCCGGCTCCGGCCTTGAGCTTGATGGTGAACGGGTGCCGGGTGGTGGTGGCGGTGAACTGTTCGGTGCGGGTCAGTTCCAGCTGGACCGGCCGCTGCAGTTTCAGGGCCGCGAGCGCCACGAGGTCCTCGGTAAGGACCTCCTGCTTCCCGCCGAATCCGCCGCCCACGCGTCCGGCCACCACGTGGACTTTGTCCTCGTCGAGCCCGAAGACCCGGCACAGTGTGCGGCGCACCAGGAACGGCACCTGGCTGGAGGTACGGACCTGGAGGCGTCCCTCGGCATCCACGGAGGCGACGGCGGCATGGGTTTCGAGGGCGACGTGCTGCACCCGCTGGGTTTGGTACGTCTGTTCGTGGATGAAGTCGGCGGCTGCGAAGCCGTTGGCCACGCTTCCCAGTTCAGAGTGCAGCTCAGCCACCACGTTCCGGTCCGGATGGGCGATTCGGGAGCGGGCAGCATCCTTGTCCCCATGGACCAGTGGAGCGCCAGGTACCAGTGCGTCCTGTGGAGAAAAGACCGCCGGAAGTTCTTGGTACTCCACCTGCAGTGCGCGGACGCCTGCTTCAGCGGCGCCCACCGATTCGGCCACGACGGCGGCCACGCGCTGGCCGCGGAACCGCACCACGTCGTCAAGCACGCGGGTATCGTCCGGGTCGTCGGTGAAGAGCTCGTGCTGGGCCGTGGAGAACAGCTGGGCCGGGGCATCCTCATGGGTGAAGACTGCCACCACGCCCGGGACCTTCAGCGCCGCATCGGCATTGATGGACACCACCCGGGCGTGGGCGTGCGGCGAGCGCAGGACCTTCAGGTGCAGCAGTGCCTGCTGCTGGTCTTTCGGGACGTCCAGGGTGTAGCGGGCGGCCCCGGTGACCACGGCGCGGCTGGCCGGGGCGGGGACGTCATCACCCAGCCGGCCCGGCTCCGGACCCGGCTGTCCTTCCCCTGCGATGCCTGACCCTTGCCCGGCAGGATCGGGATGGCCGGCGCTCCCGCAGACGGCGTCGGCGATGGCGCGGTACCCGGTGCAGCGGCAGAGGTTGCCTTTGAGGTTCCGGGGAAGGTTCTCCTTCTGGTCGTCGTCGAAGGTCGCCGCCGTCATCACCATGCCGGCCGTGCAGAAGCCGCACTGGAAGCCCTGCCGTTCCATGAACTGCTGCTGGATCGGATGCAGCTGCCCATCGGCACCGTCCGGGGCGGCCAGGCCCTCGATGGTGGTAACCGCGCGCCCTTCGGCCCGGACCGCGGGGTAGATGCAGCTATGCACGGGCGTTCCGTCCACGTGGACGGTGCAGGCGCCGCAGTCGCCGCCGTCGCAGCCCTTCTTGACACCGGTGTTGCCCTGCTCACGCAGGAACGTGCGCAGGCACTGTCCGGGGCGCGGAGCAGCGTCAGCCGCAGCGCCATTGATCTCGATGGCCATGCTCAGGCCCCTTTCGAAAGTGTCGTGGCCCCGGATCCCGGCATCCTGGCGCTCCGTGGCGGCCAGAAGTCGCCGGACACAGCCAGGCCGGGCGTCCCTTCGGGCGATTCCAGCTCGGTGCGGATTTCCTCGGCAAGCCGGTAGGTCATGTCCCGGCGCCAGGCGGGCAGGCCGTGAACGTCGTCGTGGTAGAGCGCCGCCGGGATGGCGTCCTGCAGCGCGGAGGCCAGCCGGTCCGCGTCGGGGACTGTGTCAAAGCGCAGCTGCACGGGCCTCTTGGTGGCCGCGGTGACGGTCAGCACCAGGGAGGTGCCGCCGTCGAGCCGTCCAATCAGCAATGCCCCGGACCTTCCCAGGTTGCTCAGCGACAGGCGGCGGAACGCCACGCGGGCGGAAAGGGACGACGCCGGGAGCTGGACACTGCGGAGCAGCTCGCCGGGTGCCAGGCAGTTTGCCGCGTCCCCGGTGACGAAGTCGGCCACGGGGACCGTGCGACTGCGGCCGCCGGGAGCGAGGATGGTGGCCACACCGTCCAGCCCGGCGCAGAGGGAGATAACAGGCCCCGCTGGCAACGACGTGCAGAGGTTCCCGCCCACGGTGGACATGTTCCATACCTTGAACGAGGCGACGAAGGAATCGCAGCATGCCCGGACCAGGGCCAGGGCTGGCCAGGTGTGGCCGGAGACCTGGGCTGAATCGGGAAGGCTGTACAACTCGGCGATGGTGCAGGTGGCGGCGAGCTCGATGCCGTCGCCGCTGACGGTCATGGGGGTCCAGCCGGCGTCGCCGAGGTCCAGCAGGCGTGTGAGCGGCCGGGGTCCGAAGGCGTAGCTGCCGTAGGAGAAGAGGACCGTTCCGCCGGCAAGCCACGCGTCGCCGTCGTGCCAATCTGCGGGGTCGGTGGTGCGGACCACCGCCTCGATGGTGTTCATGTCCATGCGATCTCCTGCGTGATGAAGTCTGTTGTCTTGAGGTCTTGGGGCGCCGTTGCCGGCGCGCTGTGGTGGATGGTGCCGGTGGTGTCGCGCAGCGGCAGGCAGCTGGCGGCGCGGTTGCGGGCGGCGATCAGTTCGGCGGTGACGGACACTGCCACTTCGGCAGGGGTGATGGCACCAAGGTCAAGTCCGATGGGTGAGTGCAGCCGGGCAATCCGTTCCGCCGGGACGCCTGCGTTGAGGAGTTCGTCGACCCTTTGCAGGTGGCTGCGGCGGGATCCCATGGCGCCCACATACGCGAGGTCCAGGGCCAGGGCGGTTTCCAGCAGGGGGACATCGAACTTCGGGTCATGGGTCAGGACGGCCGCAACGGTGCGGCTGTCCGTCCGTCCGCCGGCCGCTTCCGCTGCCAGGTAGCGGTGCGGCCAGTCCGTGACCACCTGGTCCGCCGCGGCGAACCGGGGCTGCGCCGTGAACGCCGGGCGGGCGTCCACGAGGGTCACGTGGTAGCCCAGCAGTTTGGCGGCCGGGACCAGGGCCGCGCCGAAATCGTTGGCCCCGAAAACCAGCATGCGGGGCGGGGCCAGGCGGGACTCCACCAGGATGGCCGGCCCCGCAAGCTGGCCGCCGCTCCGGTCCGAAGCGCACTGCCCTGGTTGCGGGAGCTGGACCAGGCCGGCCCCGCCGCTGCGCACAAGGGCCTCCACCTGAAGCGCAGGTTCCCCACCCAGCAGCGATGCCAGCTTCGGCTCGGCGGCCAGGCGGAACGCCTCCGGATGGGGAAGTACGACGGCGGTGCCCCCCAGGCTGCCCAACCCGCGTACCAGCGCCACGGGTTGGTCCGGATCAAGTCCGGCGAGCTGCAGCAGGGCCGTCCGCAGTGGGTGGGCGGCATCGGCGGGCACGGGCTGGATATCGATGGCGAGCTCTCCCCCACAGCTGAGTCCGGCTGCGAACGCATCGGCGGAGCTGAAGCCGAAGATCCCGTGGCGCGGAACGTCGTCGTCCATTGCCTCCTGCGCGAGCGCCACCACAGCGCCCTCAACGCAACCGCCGGACAGGCTGCCCAGCACATCGCCGGACTGCGTGACCAGCATGGAGGTCCCCACCGGCCGGGGGACCGACCCGGATGCCCCCACGACGGTGGCCACGGCGAACCGCCGACCTTCGAGCCGGAGGACCCAGGGGCCCAGCGAAGGGATCAGGTCAAGCATGGCGGCGCTCCTTCTTCCGCAGCGGTGGTGTCCATTGTCGGTCCTGCCAGCCTGTCCTGCCAGGGGCCGGACCAGGTGTTGGTCCGGCCCCTGGCGCGGGGCTGTTGTTGATGATGCTCAGCTGCCCAGCAGGGCGTTGATGGGTCCGCGGGCGAAGTACACCAGGAACCCGGCGCTCACCACCCACATCAGCGGATGGATCTTCTTCGCCTTGCCCGATGCCGCCCCGATCACGGCCCAGCTCACAAAGCCGACGCCAATGCCGTTGGCGATCGAGTAGCTCAGCGGCATGGTCACGATGGTGAGGAAAGCCGGCAGCGCCACGGTGAACTTGGTGAACTTGATCTCGCGGATCTGGGCCATCATCATGGCGCCCACCACCACCAGGGCGGCGGCGGCAACCTCGAGCGGCACCACGCTGGTAAGCGGGGTGAGGAACATCGAGCCGAGGAACAGCAGTCCAGTGACCACGGAGGCCAGGCCGGTCCGGGCGCCCTCCCCGATTCCCGCTGCGGAGTCGATGTACACCGTGTTGGACGACCCGGAGGTGGCGCCGCCCGCCACCGCGCCGAAGCCTTCCACGATGAAGGCTGATTTCAGCCGCGGGAACGTGCCGTCCTTGTGGGCGACGCCGGCGCTCTTGGCCAGGCCGGTCATGGTGCCCATGGCGTCAAAGAAGTTGGTGAACACCAGCGTGAACACCAGCATGGTGGCGGCGAGCCCGCCGATCCGGCTGAACGAACCGAACAGGTCGAAGTGGCCTACGAGGCCCAGGTCCGGCGCCGATACCAGCCGGCCGGACAGGACGGGGGTATTCAGGTGCCAGCCGCCGGGGTTGGTGGCGCTGGCTGGCCCCAGTTTCATGACGGCTTCGACGACGGCGGCGAGCACGGTGGTGCCGACGATGCCGATGAGCAGGCCGCCCTGGACCTTCCGGGCCACGAGGATGCCCATGGCAAGGAGGCCGACGACGAACACGAGCGTGGGCACGGAGGTGATGGAGCCGCCGTCGCCCAGTTGGACGGGCGGCCCGCCGGTGGTGGGGCGCACGAAGCCGGAGTCAACGAAGCCGATGAAGGCGATGAACAGGCCGATGCCCACGGTGATGGCGGCCTTCAGTTCCTTGGGAACGGCCCGGAAGATGGCGGTCCGGGCGCCGGTGACGCCGAACAGGACGATAAGGATGCCGTTGATGACCACCAGCCCCATGGCCTCGGGCCAGGTGACCTCGTGGATCACGGAGACAGCCAGGAAGGAGTTGATGCCCAGTCCGGCGGCGAGCCCGAAGGGCAGGTTGGCGATGAGGCCGAAGAGGATGGTCATGACGCCGGCGGTGAGGCCGGTGACCGCACCCACCTGGGATGCGGACAGCCAGCCGCCAGCGACGTCGGTGGGCGCATTGTCAGCGCTGAACCCGCCCAGGATGAGGGGGTTCAGGATGACGATATACGCCATGGTGAAGAAGGTGACCAAACCACCGCGGAATTCGCGCGCCAGGGTTGAGCCGCGACGGGTGATGTGGAAGAAACGGTCAAGGAAGGAGTTTGACGCCGGCAGTTTGGGCGTGCCGGGGGCCGGCCGGAGGGCGGGCGTACGTGGAGCCGCATGCTCCTCGTGGGAACGGTCCAGGATGGTCATCGAAGCCGCCGGGCCTAGTAGTCGATCCTGGATTCGAGCGTGTTCCAGGTGTTGAACGGCTCCAGCGGGGCCGGGGCCTGGGGATCGCCCAGCACCAGCTTGGAGACCGGCATCAGGGAATCCCTGTCCTGGTTTTCAAAGTATTCGTAGAAGACGGCGTCATCGAAGCCGACCGACGCGGCGTCGTGCCGGTCGGCGGCGTACACCACGCGGCTGACCCGCGCCCAGAGCGCCGAAGCCAGGCACATGGGGCACGGCTCGCAGCTGGTGTAGAGAGTGGCGCCGCTGAGGTCGAAGGTGCCCAGTTCGCGGCAGGCGGCGCGGATCGCCGTGACTTCGGCATGCGCGGTGGGATCGTTGTCCGCCGTGACGCGGTTGACGCCGTCGAACGTTTGTCCGTCCGCCGTGACGATCATGGCCCCGAAGGGGCCGCCGCTGTTGAGGACGTTGGCTGTTGCCAGCCGGATGGAGCGGGCCAAAAACTGTTCGGCCGTGACGGTGGTACTCATGATGCGACTTCCTTTTGCCGGGAAGCCTGACGCCGCGCAATACCAGTAGAACCAGGTGCGAACGGTTACCAGGCTTCAGCATGTGCTGTGAAGGTTAAGTTGCGCCTGGTAGATAGCCTCCCGTGCCCGGGTGCCCGCCTTTGGCAGAATCGAGATTAGCACCGCTTTGTGGGCAGCGCCATAGTTTTCTGGAAACTTAATTTCGCTATGTGAAATCCAGGTTTCGCGTTCTTCACGGCCGCCACTCTGGGCGCCGCAAACAGCGGCGTTGACGCAGGTGCGGAACGGCTGACAGCCGCGCTGGCCGCTGCTAGCGTGGCCGCATGACCCCGTCAAAGACGCCGCCCGAGGTTCTCGATATTGGCGGAATCGAAGTCCGGATTTCCAGCCCGGACAAGGTGGTATTCCCGGAGCCGGGGCTGACCAAGCTCGATTTGGTGCGGTACTACCTGGCAGTGGCTGACGGTGCCCTGCGTGGCGCGGGCGGCCGGCCCATGGTGCTCAAGCGCTTCCCGAAGGGCATCGACGCCGAGCCATTCTTCCAAAAACGCGTGCCGGAAAACCACCCTGCCTTCATCGATACCACCACGCTGCACTATGCATCAGGGACCTCGGCAGAGGAGGCCGTGATCCGGGATGCCGCCGGCCTGGCCTGGGTCATCAACCTTGGCTGCCTGGACCTGAACCCGCATCCGGTCCGGGCGGAGGACCTTGAGCACCCGGACGAGCTGCGGGTGGACCTCGACCCCATGCCCGGCGTGGACTGGCCGCAAATCGTGGATGCGGCGTACGTAACGCAGGAAGTCCTGGACGACGTAGGCCTGGTGGGATGGCCCAAGACCAGCGGGTCGCGCGGCCTGCACATCCTGGTCCGCATCGCGCCGGAATGGTCCTACCGTGATGTCCGCCTTGCCGCGGAAACCCTGGCGCGGGAAGTCGAAAACCGCGCCCCGGGCCTGGCCACGGCGCGCTGGTGGAAGGAGGAACGCGGCGAGAGCGTTTTCGTGGACTTCAACCAGAACGCCAAGGACCGAACGGTCGCGTCCGCTTATTCCGTGAGGCCCCTCCCGGATGCCCGGGTTTCAACACCGTTGACGTGGGAAGAGATGCGGACTGCCCGGCCTGGCCAATTCACGGTACCCACGGTGCTGCAGCGGTATGCGGACATCGGCGACCCCCACGAGGGCATTGACGGCGCGGCGGGCAGGCTGGACGCGCTCCTGTCCCTGGCCGAAAGGCTCGGGCCCGCGGAAAAGGCCCCACGCAGCGGCAACGGATCGGGTCGGCGGCAGTCGCTGATGCCGCTGATCGAGGTTGCCAGGACCAGGACAAAGCCGGAAGCGCTGGCGGCGCTGGACGAATGGAAGTCGCGGCACGCCGACGTCGTACCGTCCCTCCGTCCGGCAGATGTCCTGGTTGACGGCATGCGGGGGTCCAGCTCACTCTGGTACCGGGTGCGGGTTAACCTGCAGCACGTTCCCGAAGCGGGGCGGCCGCCGCAGGAGGAGCTCATAGCGGACTACGACCCGTGGGCAGGCAGGCAATGGCCGGGGCGCCCCGGCTCCTGACGCGTTACTCCCACGCCCGTACCCAGTCCACGCGGACGGCACTGTCCTCGCCAAAGATCCGCTTCTGCGGATAGACCCCGACATTGAGAAGCAGATAATGGGGTGCGTTATTGTCCTGGGTAGGGTAGGACGAGACGCGGCGCCCATCGAAATAGATGTCATTCACGCCCGCCTTCCGGTGCACGCCATAGGTATGGTAGCCACCGGCCCAGCACCCCAGGACGCCTTTTGCCATCGCGGTTACCGGCGAGTGGTAGACGGTCGACATGTCCCCCGCCAGCGGTTCAGCGATGTCAATCTCGCCAGTGGCCGGAAAATTTTGTCCCACGGTCCACCAGGCAGGCCAGTTATTGATCCCGCCGGAGCAGGTTCCGGGGAAGAAGATCCGGGCCTCGACGTAGCCGGTGGTGTACTGGAAGCCCACGTGCCCCGGGACACCGTCCTTCGGATTAGTCGACAGCAGCGCGCCGGACTCAGCGTCCGACAGCTTAAGGACGGCGTTGCCGTTTTCGACCTTCACATTGCTGGCGCAGGTCTTGACCCCGTTCTTCATCGAGTCCGAAGCGCAATCCTTGAACCAGTACGGGGTCCAGACGGCGGTGTTCAGTACGTCGAACTCCTCATCGAAGACGAGCTTCCACGAGCCGGGAGGTCCTGCCGGGGCCGGCTCCGTACTGGCAACCACCGGCGCACCTTTGACGGAAGCGTCGCTTCCTGCGTCCCCGGCCTTCAGCCCATCGGGCTGGCCTGCTCCACCCGTTTGATCCTGGGCAGCGGAGGCAGCCGAACCGTCCTTCCCGGCGGTCACTTCCGGCGCCGGCCCAATTGCGCTGGAGCCCGGAGAGGGCGGCACCGCCCCGGCACCCGGCACCGGAGCGCTTTGTTCGCTGCCGGGCCCTGCAGAAGAGTCATCAACGGAACCCTGGCCCCGGATGGCGCTGGCCGACAGGCCTGCGAGGACCAAGAGACAGCAGAGGAACTGCAGCAAGCGGTCTCTGGCTTGGTGCATGGCTTTCCTTCCCTGCTCTTAGCGGAGGCCGGCCGGCCCCGGACTAAGCGCCAGGACATGGCTTGCTGCCTATCGTGCAAGGGTAAGGAGAACCACCGGCAGGCGTCGTGAGTAGCAACTACTCGCCTTTGTGGCTGCCGCCACCCGGGATGCTTTTCATGTACTCACATCCACAGGACGCGGACAGGGAGGGCTATTGCCCGGCCGCCCGGCCCCCAAAGACCGGAAGGGACTGGATCCAGCGGGAGAAACGGCCGCTGGAAGGACGGCGCTCCTCCGGCACGTGCAGGTCGGGATCAATTCCACCGCCAAGCGGGAGGTAGAACTCCGGGGCGGCGGCTCCTGCAGACGGCGCTGCCTGAGCGGGACGGCTGTCCTGCTGGTACATCGATACCTCCTAATTTCGCAATACGGAAAGCAATTATTGCTTAGTGAAATTCTATTCCGCCTTTGGAATGACGGTCAATAGTCCCACCCGAGGATCTCCCGCCGTCGGCGGTCACAAAGCGGATTTTGAACCTGTGATGTACACCACCGGCATTCGGCGGTACGCTGTTATCCAACTCGTGGCGCACGTCACGTAACCTGGGAGCAGCAGGCAGGGTCGTAATGAGCTGGCATCAACGGATGCCGGCTCTTTTTTATTGGGTCGGCTCCATCGGAAACGCGCATGAAACGCGCGCTTAATTTCAGTGATGGAACCTAGGTTCCACCTACCGGAAGTTGGGAAAAGACCATGAGCAGCAAGATCATTCTCGGCAGCAACCAGTTCGGCAAGGCCGAGGTCCGGGTAGTCAAGATCACCCGCGACACGGACCGCCACCAGATCGAAGACCTCAACGTCACCTCGCAGCTGCGCGGCGACTTCGAGGCCGCCCACCTGGAGGGCGACAACAGCCACGTTGTGCCCACCGACACCCAGAAGAACACCGTCTATGCGTTTGCCCGTGAGGGCATCGGCTCCCCGGAAGCCTTCCTGCTTCGCCTCGGCGAGCACTTCACCTCGAGCTTTAGCTGGGTGGACGGCGGCCGCTGGGAAGCGGAGGCGTACAGCTGGAACCGCATCCAGGCCCACGGCAGCGAACACGACCACTCGTTCGTCCGCAATGGCCAGGAAGTCCGCACGGCAGTGCTGGTTCGCGACGGCGCTGCCGAGCACCTCATCTCCGGCCTGAAGGACCTGACCGTCCTGAAGTCCACCCAGTCCGGCTTCGTTGGCTACCCCAAGGACAAGTACACCACCTTGGCGGAAACCACCGACCGGATCCTTGCCACCGATGTCTCAGCCCGCTGGCGGTTCAAGTCCGGCACCGACTTCACGTCCTTCGATTTCAACAAGAACTACGACGACGTGAAGAGCCTGCTGCTCGAAGGGTTCACGGAAAACTACTCGCACGCCCTGCAGCAGACCCTTTTCGACATGGGTACCAAGGTCCTTGAGGCCCACCCCGAGATCGACGAGATCAAGTTCTCCATGCCCAACAAGCACCACTTCCTCGTGGACCTCTCGCCGTTCGGCCTCGACAACCCCAACGAGGTCTTCTACGCGGCGGACCGCCCCTACGGCCTGATCGAGGCCACGGTCCTGCGCGAGGACGCCGTAACCGCCGAAAACGCCTGGACGGGCATCGCCGGCTTCTGCTGAGCCAAAGCGGGGCGGCCGGCCTGCCGAAATCGAGGCTTCGGCAGGCCGGCCCACCCGCAAACCACCCCGCAGTTCCGCAACGCACAAGCAGTTCCGCAAAACAGCCCTACCGCAAAACTTCGACGTTAGCCAGACAAAGTTAGCCAGACGATGACGTCTGCCATGAACCAGGAAAGTCTGCCATGAACATCAGGAACAACCCGTCCCTTGACACCAACACAACAACCGGGGACGCCAAGCAACGGACCAAGCGCCCCATCACAGGACGGCCGGAAGACGAACGGCTGTCAATTGGCAGCAGCTTCGCCTACGGCTTCCAGCATGTCCTCACAATGTACGGAGGGATGATCGCGGTCCCACTCATCATCGGACAGGCAGCAGGCCTTGCCCCCGCCGACATCGGCATCCTCGTAACCGCGGCCCTCTTCATGGGCGGGTTGGCAACGCTCATCCAGACCCTTGGACTCCCGTTCTTCGGCTCACAGTTGCCGCTGGTCCAAGGCGTTTCCTTCGCCAGCGTCGCCACCATGCTCTCGATTGTCAGCAGCGGCGGTGGCCTCCCCGCCGTCTTTGGCGCCATTATTGCCTCTGCCGCCATCGGCCTGCTGATTGCCCCGGTTTTCTCCAAGATCGTCCGGTTCTTCCCACCGGTGGTGACGGGCACCGTCATCACCACCATCGGGCTGACACTGCTGCCCGTTGCCGCAAACTGGGCCATGGGTGGCAACAGCAAGGCACCCACCTACGGCAGCACGGCCAACATCGGCCTTGCAGCGGTAACCCTTGTCCTGGTCCTGGTCCTTAGCAAGGTGGGAAGCGCCACCCTGTCCCGCCTCTCCATCCTGCTCGCCATGGTTGGCGGAACCATCGTGGCGGTGGTCACGGGAATGGCGGACTTCTCGAAGATCGCCGACGGACCTATCGCCGCATTCCCCACCCCCTTCCATCTGGGTGCACCCACCTTTGAACTGGCAGCAATCGTCTCCATGGTGATCGTGGTCCTGGTCATCATGACCGAGACCATGGCGGACATCCTTGCCGTGGGCGAAATTGTGGGCACCAAGGTCGACTCCAAGCGCATCGCGGCAGGGCTGCGGGCTGACATGGTCTCGTCCCTTGTGGCGCCTGTATTCGGCTCCTTCCCACAAACCGCATTCGCGCAGAACGTTGGACTGGTGGCGGTCACCAAAATCAAGAGCCGGTACGTCGTGGCCGCCGGCGGCGTGATCCTGGTGCTGCTGGGCCTGCTCCCGGTCCTTGGCCGCGTTGTCGCCGCCGTACCCACCGCCGTCCTGGGCGGCGCCGGCATCGTCCTCTTCGGAACCGTTGCTGCCAGCGGCATCCGTACGCTGGCCAAGGTGGAATACCGCAACAACATGAACCTGATCATCGTGGCCGCCTCGCTGGGCTTCGGGATGATCCCGATCGTGGCCCCCACCTTCTATGACCAGTTCCCCTCCTGGTTCAGCACCATCTTCCACTCCGGCATCAGCTCTGCAGCCGTCATGGCCATTTTGCTGAACCTGCTGTTCAACCACCTCAAGGCCGGCAATTCCGACAACCAGTCCGTTTTCGTGGCCGGAACAGGCCGCGTGGTCAGGGCGGAGGACCTCCACTGCCTGGCCGAGGGCGACCGGTTTGAAAATGGCAAGCTCATCGACTGTGACGGCAACGAAGTCCCCATCCAGTCATCAGAGAAGGCATCAGAACACTGACTCTGCCCCCATGGGCCCACGCCGCCAGGGTGCGGGTGTGGACGACGACGGCCCCTCCCGAAAGGGAGGGGCCGCCGTCATGAGTGGTTGGGTCAGCCGATGCAGCGTGGCCGGGTCAGGTGCGGTTCAACTCGCGGGAGATGGCATCGGCGGCTTCCCGGAGGATGGGCACAGCTTTGTCGGCAAAATTCCCGTCGACGCGGGACACGGGGCCCGACACGGAAATAGCGGTGGGGGTAGGAGCGTTGGGCACCGCCATGGCGAAGCAGCGCACGCCAAGCTCCTGCTCCTCCTCATCGATAGCGTAGCCACGCTCGCGGATGAGCTTGAGGTCTGCCAGGAGTTCCTCCACGTCGCCGATGCTCTTGGAAGTGGGGGTGGGCATCCCGGCGCGGGCCACGATGCCGCGGACAGTGTCGTCGTCAAGCTGCGCCAGGATGGCCTTGCCGACGCCTGTCGCGTGGGTATGGGCGCGGCGGCCGACCTCCGTGAACATGCGCATGGAGTGCAGCGAGGGCACCTGGGCCACATAGATCACCATGTCCGAGTCCAGCACCGCCATGTTGGAGGTCTCCCCCAGCCGGTCCACCAGGACCTTGAGCTGCGGCTGGGCCAAGGCGCCGAGCTGCTTGTTGGCACCTTCCCCCAAACGGATCAGGCGTGGGCCCAGGGCGTAGCGCCTGTTGGGCAGCTGGCGGATGTATCCGAGCGACACCAACGTGCGGAGCAGGCGGTGGATGGTGGGCAGCGGAAGATCAGTCGAGGACGACAGCTCGCTAAGCGTGACGTCTCCGCCGGCATCGGTGATGAGCTCCAGCAGTTCGAAGACGCGCTCCACCGACTGCACCCCACCAGAGGCTTTTTCTGCCATTCCGCTGTCTCCTACGGCTCGGAATCCGACAACTCTTATCCGCATCGTGAAAAGAGTTGCTTAGAACCCCAACATACATCACGGGCCTTCCTGCCGCGCGACGGGGCAGTGCAGTCGCATTCGGAGGGGTTGTGTTTCCATAAGGTAGATAATAATATCCATAATACGAAAAACTTCGGAATCAGAGCAGCAGCCGGACAAGGCCTAAACAGGAGGACATTCAATGGCGAACCCCAGCCCCGGAAATTCGATCACCCTGCGCGTGGAAGCGCCGTCAAGCTTCAGCGCCACCAGCGAGCTTGCCGCAGCCGTCGGAGCGGCCGGCGCCGCCATCACCGCACTGGATGTCACCGAGTCCCACCACGCGACCCTGGTTGTCGACGTCACCTGCAACACGACGGACGATGCCCACGCAGCACGCGTCAAGGACGCCCTCAACGCCCTCGACGGCGTGACCGTCCAGCACGTCTCGGACCGCACCTTCCTGATGCACCTCGGCGGCAAGCTCGAAGTCGTCCCCAAGGTCCCCCTGCGCAACCGCGACGACCTCTCCCGCGCTTACACTCCCGGCGTCGCCCGCGTTTGCCTGGCCATTGCCGAGGACCCCGCCGCAGCCCGCAACCTTACCGTCAAGCGCAACACGGTCGCCGTGGTCACGGACGGCTCCGCCGTGCTGGGCCTGGGCAACATCGGCCCCGCCGCAGCCCTGCCGGTCATGGAGGGCAAGGCCGCCCTCTTCAAGCAGTTCGCCAACGTGGACGCGTGGCCCGTGTGCCTGGATACCCAGGACACCGAGGAAATCATCCGCACCGTCAAGCTCCTGGCACCCGTCTTTGGCGGCGTGAACCTCGAGGACATCGCCGCTCCCCGCTGCTTCGAAATTGAGGCCCGCCTGCGTGAGGAATTGGATATCCCCGTCTTCCACGACGACCAGCACGGCACGGCCATCGTGACCCTGGCCGCCCTGGTCAACGCCCTGCGCGTAGTGGACAAGAAGATCGCGGACGTCAAGATCGTGGTTTCGGGCGTCGGCGCCGCCGGCTCGGCCATCATCCAGTTGCTCAGAGCCCAGGGTGCCCGGCAGATCATCGCCGCGGGCCGCTCCGGTGCCATCCACAAGGGTGAAACCTACAACGACCCCCACCGCACCTGGATCGCGGAAAACACCAACCAGGAAGGCTTCGCCGGCAGCCTGCACGAGGCCCTGGTGGGCGCCGACGTCTTCATCGGCGTCTCGGCCCCGAACATCCTCGGCGAAGAGCACATCGCTTCCATGGCCAAGGATGCCATCGTGTTCGCCATGGCCAACCCCACCCCCGAGGTGGACCCGGCCGTCGCTTCCCGGCACGCCGCCGTCGTGGCCACCGGCCGCAGCGACTTCCCCAACCAGATCAACAATGTCCTGGCCTTCCCGGGCCTCTTCCGCGGCCTCCTGGACGCCGGGGCCCGCGACATCACTCCGGACATGCTGGTGGCTGCTGCAGAGGCGATCGCCAACCGGGTGAATGATAATGAGCTCAATGCGAGCTACATCATCCCGAGCATTTTCGACCCGCACGTGACCGCGGACGTCGCGGCCGCCGTCGCGGCCGCAGCCCACGCCTCCAACGTTGCTACGGCTGCCGAACCGGCCGAATCCGCCGCGGAGCCGGCACTCGCCTCCGCCTGACCGACTGACTTCCAGCCAAAGGAAAGGACCAGAAATGGCCATCACCGTCACAGATCCCCGGCCGATCCCCCGCGCGGAGGAGATCCTCACACCCAAGGCTCTGGCCTTCGTGGAGGAACTCCACAACCGGTTCGCCGGCACCCGCAACGAACTCCTGGCGGCACGCGCCGCCAAGCGGCAGCGGGTTGCCGAGACCGGCAAGCTGGACTTCCTGCCGGAGACCCAGGACGTGCGCGACGGCGACTGGAAAGTCGCGCCCGCGCCCGCAGCTTTGCAGGACCGCCGGGTGGAGATGACCGGGCCGGCCTCGCCGGCGAAGATGGCCATCAACGCCCTCAACAGCGGTGCGAAGGTGTGGCTGGCGGACCTTGAGGACGCCAGCACACCCACCTGGGCCAACGTCATCGACGCCATCCTGAACCTCCGGGACGCCGCCCAGGGCACCCTCAGCTACACCTCGGATGAGGGCAAGGAGTACCGCCTGCGCACCGACGCTCCGCTCGCCGTCGTTGTGGCCCGCCCGCGGGGCTGGCACATGCAGGAAAAGCACCTCCTCATCAACGGCGAACCCGCCGTGGGCGCCCTGGTGGACTTCGGCCTGCACTTCTTCCACATCGCCAAGCAACTGGTGCTGAACGGACAGGGCCCGTACTACTACCTGCCCAAGATGGAAAGCCACCTCGAGGCCCGGCTGTGGAACGACGTCTTCGTCTTCGCGCAGGACTACCTCGGCCTGCACCAGGGCACCATCCGGGCCACGGTGCTGATCGAGACAATCCCGGCGGCCTTCGAGATGGACGAGATCCTCTACGAGCTGCGGGACCACGCTTCAGGCCTGAACGCCGGCCGCTGGGACTACCTCTTCAGCATCATCAAGTACTTCCGCGACGCGGGCGAGGAGTTCGTCCTGCCGGACCGCGCCTCCGTGGTGATGACCGCCCCCTTCATGCGCGCCTACACCGAGCTCCTGGTCAAGACCTGCCACAAGCGCGGCGCCTTCGCCATGGGCGGCATGGCTGCGGTCATCCCCAACCGCCGCCACCCGGAAGTCACCGCAGCCGCCTTTGAAAAGGTGCGTGCGGACAAGACCCGCGAGGCGAACGACGGCTTCGACGGTTCCTGGGTTGCCCACCCGGACCTGGTCCCCACCTGCCGCGAAGTCTTCGACTCTGTCCTCGGCGAGAAGCCCAACCAGGTGGACAAGCAGCGCCCGGAGGTTTCCGTCACCGCCGCGCAGCTGCTCGATGTCCAGTCCGCCGACGGCCAGGTCACCGAGGCCGGCCTGCGCCTGAACCTCTACGTGGCCGTCGCCTATACGGCAGTGTGGCTGTCCGGGAACGGCGCCGTGGCCATCCACAACCTGATGGAGGACGCCGCCACCGCGGAAATCTCCCGATCCCAGGTGTGGCAGCAGATCCGCAACAAGTCCATCCTCGCGGACACCGGCAACACGGTGACCAAGGAGCTGGTGGAGCGGATCCTCGGCGAGGAAACGGAGCGGCTGCGCACCGAGTTCGGCGACGAGGCCTTCCGCCGCTACTACCAGCCGGCCGGCGAACTGATCGCCGACATCTGCCTCTCGGATGACTACACGGACTTCCTCACCACGCCGGCTTACGAACTGGTGGACTGAGATGGCCCGACCCAAGTCATCGCTTTCCGCCGGGGACCTTGCGCACATTGACGGCCAGCTTGCCGCGACGGACCGGCTGCTGGAACAGAACTACCCGGGCGACGACGGCTCCCGCCAGCCCGTGCACACGGTGTACGTGCCGGCGGACCGTTTCACGCCGTCGCTCGCTGCCGACTGGGGCGCCCAGGCAACGGCGGCCGTGGAAGCGCACGGCGGGTTCGGAAGACTCTGCGGACTGCTGGGCCAGGATGCCACGCTGGCACAGGCTGTTGCCCCTCGCGTGGATGCGAAGCTTTCCAGCGAGCCCATCGAGGACCTGCGCCTGGACTTTGAGGACGGCTTCGGGGACAGGGGCGACGACGCCGAGGATGCCGCCGCGGTTGCCGCCGCTTCCGCGGTGGCCACGGCAGTCGCTGCGGGGTCCGCTCCCCCGTTCATCGGCATCCGCTTCAAATGCTTCGAGGCTCCCACCCGGGCGCGGGGGCTGCGGACGCTGGACCTGTTCGTCTCAGGTCTCGCCGCCGCCGGTGAGTTGCCGGACGGCCTGGTCCTGACGCTGCCCAAGGTCACCACGGTGGCCCAGGTGCAGGCCATGGACTACGCCGTGTCCCGGCTCGAGGAAGTCCACTCGCTGCCCGCGGGCCGGTTGCGGTTCGAGGTGCAGGTGGAGACGCCGCAGCTGATCCTCGGCCCGGACGGCACGTCGCCGGTGGCCCAGCTGCCGCACGCCGTCCCCGGCAGGATCAGCGGGCTGCACTACGGAACCTACGACTACTCCGCGTCCCTGCAGATCTCCGCTGAATACCAGTCCATGGAGCACCCGGTGGCGGACTTCGCCAAGGAGGTCATGCAGCTGGCAGTGGCCGGCACGGGCATCCGGCTCTCCGACGGGTCCACCAACATCATCCCGGTGGGCGACAACGTGGAGAACGCCTGGCAGCTCCACGGCCGCCTGGTCCGCCGGTCACTGGAACGCGGCTACTACCAGGGCTGGGACCTGCACCCGGCCCAGCTGCCCAGCCGGTTCGCCGCCACCTACGCCTTCTACCGCCAAGGCCTGCCGGCCGCTGCCGCCCGCCTGCGCAACTACGTGGAACGGACCGAAGGCGGGGTCATGGACGAGCCGGCAACCGCCCGAGCCTTGGCCGCGTTCGTGCTCCGTGGCGTCCAGTGCGGCGCTGTGGGTGCCGAGGAAGTCCAGGCGCTTGCCGGCGTCGGAATTCCGCAGCTCACCGCACTGGCGCACCCGCGGCTGGCCATCACTTCCAACCCGTAAGCAAAGGATTCCTTCCATGGGCAAGTACTACTCCCCCAGCGGCGGACTGCCGCCGCAGACGCACCTCACCACCGAACGGGCCATCGTCACCGAGGCGTACACGGTGATCCCCAAGGGCGTGATGACGGACATCGTCACGTCCAACCTGCCGGGCTTCTCCAACACCCGGTCGTGGATCATCGCCCGTCCCATCTCAGGATTCGCCACCACTTTCTCCCAGCTGATCGTCGAAATCGGTCCCGGCGGCGGCGCGCCGAAGGCCGAGTTCGAGGCAGGGGTGGAAGGCGTCGTCTTCGTCACCAGGGGCAAGGTCAACCTCACGCTCGACGGCGAGCTCCACCAGCTGGAGGAGGGCGGCTACGCCTACCTGGCCGCCGGCGCGCAGTGGGGCCTGGAAAACGTCTCGGACGACGTCGTGTCCTTCCATTGGATCCGCAAGGCCTATGAGCGCCTCGAGGGTTATGAAGCCAAGTCCTTCGTCACCAACGAGAAGGACGTGGAGCCCACGTCCATGGCGGACACCAACGACGTCTGGAAGACCACCCGCTTCACGGACTCCAGTGACCTGGCGCATGACATGCAGGTCAACATCGTGACGTTCCAGCCCGGCGGCGTGATCCCGTTCCCCGAAACCCACGTGATGGAGCACGGCCTGTACGTCCTGGAGGGCAAGGCCATGTACCTGCTGAACAACGACTGGGTGGAGGTGGAGGCCGGCGACTTCATGTGGCTGCGCGCCTTCTGCCCGCAGGCCTGCTACGCCGGCGGCCCGGGCGAGTTCCGCTACCTGCTGTACAAGGACATGAACCGCCAGGTGAAGCTCACCTAGCCCTTTCCCCTTCGGGGACTGGCAGGGGCCGTTATGGAATTCCATAACGGCCCCTGCTTTTTGTGCTGCTGGTGCGGCTCAGGCGCCGGGGTTGAGGACCACCTTGATGCAGCCGTCTTCCTTCTTCTGGAACTTCTCGTACAGGGCCGGGGCACCGTCCAGGCCCGAACGGTGGGTGACCAGGTCCATGACACCCAGCGGATCGGCGTCGTCCTCCACGAGGGGAAGGATGTCATCGGTCCAGCGCCGCACGTTGCACTGGCCCATGCGTACCTGCAACTGCTTGTCGAACATCGTGAGCATCGGCATGGGGCTGGCAGTGCCGCCGTATACGCCGCTCAGGGACAGCGTGCCGCCCCGGCGCACCGCGTCGATGGAGGCGTGCAGGGCAGCCAGCCGGTCCACACCGCCGGTTTCCATGGCCTTCTGCGCCAGCTTGTCCGGCAGCAGCCCCAGCGCCTGGTGCGCGAACCCCGCCACCGGGGAGCCATGGGCTTCCATGCCGACGGCGTCAACCACGGCATCCGGGCCGCGACCGCCCGTCATCTCCCGGAGTTCATCACCGATCGCCTTGCTGTAATCGAGCGTTTCCACGCCGTGCCGCGCCGCCATCTCCCGGCGTTCCGGGACGGGATCGATGCCGATCACGCGGAAGCCGCGGTGCACGCCGATGCGGCCGGCGAACTGTCCCACGGGTCCGAGGCCGAACACGGCAAGAGTGCCGCCGGCCGGTACGTCCGCATACTCCACGGCCTGCCAGGCGGTGGGAAGGATGTCGGAGAGGAACAGGTAGCGCTCGTCCGGGAGTTCGCTGCCCACCTTGACGGGGCCGTAGTCGGCGTGCGGGACGCGGAGGAATTCGGCCTGGCCGCCGGGAACGGACCCGTACAGCTCGGAGTAGCCGAAGAGGGCAGCGCCGGATCCCTTTTCCTTGACCTGGGTGGTTTCGCACTGGGACTGCAGGCCCTGCTTGCACATGTAGCAGGAGCCGCACGAGATGTTGAACGGGACCACCACGCGGTCGCCCTTGCGGAGGTTTGTGACGCCGCTGCCCACCTCCTCCACAATGCCCATGGGCTCGTGGCCGATGACGTCGCCTTTGTGCATGTAGGGGCCCAGGACTTCGTAAAGGTGGAGGTCGGAGCCGCAGATGGCGGTGGAGGTGATGCGGACAATCGCGTCCGTCGGTTCCTGGATGACGGGATCGGGAACTTCTTCCACGCTTACCGACCGTTTTCCTTGCCACGTCAGTGCTTTCACAGTCTCCCTTTCGTCTGCTTTGCGCGGGGGGTTCTCCCCCGGCGGGGAAGGGCACCCGCGGGCACCCTTTCTTCGACGCTATCGGTTTTAAGGGAAAAAAGTAAGCATGCTGATCAAAAGCTTGTGGCACGCGCCGGCTGCTCCTACCGTAGGAAGAGTCCAGAACGATCAGGAAAAGCACGTGAAAGAGGAACGCCATGTCGCTGTACCAGGCGGAACCGGTCGAGATCTCCACCCGCATGCGCCCGGGTGAGTGGACAGAGGAAAGCCTGGCCCAACTGGTCAGCACCTACCGGACACGGGTGGAGGAAATGGGCGCGCCCGCGGCGGAGGTAGCCACCGACGTCGAACGGAACGACGACGGTTCCGTCAAGGTGGTGGTGTCCTGGACCAAGCCCGCCATTGCCGGCAATGAGGACTCAGTGCCGGGCGGCCGGCCGCTGTGAGCGGAGGCTGACCTCAGGAGTCCGGCTGCAGAGCCAGCAGCCGGCCAATGGCACTTGAGGCCAGGTTTTGCAGCAGATCGCGCGGTCCTTGGTAGACCTCGACGGCGCCCGCCTCACGCAGTTGCCCGGCCTGGATGCCGCCGCAGGTAACCCCTATGGCCGGGATGCCCAGCGCCGCGGCGGCCTTCATATCCCAGACGGCGTCACCGACGTAGACGGCATTTCCGGCCTCCACCCCCACGGCTTCGAGGGCAGCTTCGAGGATGTCCGGCGCCGGCTTGCTTTCCTCCGCATCGTTTGCGCTGGTGGCAGCATCGAGGAACGCGTCGGCGTCCAGGACAGACCGCATGACCTGCAGGTCCCTTTCCCTTGCGGAGGAGGCGAGTGCGACGGCAAGGCCACCGGCATGGCACTGGCCCAACAGGTTCTTGGCGCCGTCAAGGGCGCGCAGCGAGGGCCAGTGCGAGGCATAAAGCGCTCCATGGCTGGCCATGATGTCCTCGTCTTCATCACGGTCACGATCGGACGGCAGCAGATTGTCCACCAGCCGGGCGCCGCCCATTCCGACAAGTTGATGGATGGCCGCCATGGGCACGTCATGCCCGTACTGGCGGAACGCGCCCCACCAGGCGACGGTGTGGATGTAGGACGAGTCGATCAGCGTCCCGTCAACGTCAAAGAGGACCCCCCGGCGAGGACCGCCAGGGGGTGTCGTAGCCTCGGACATCAGCCCACCGCTGCCCGTCGCACGTCAGGGGCCTTCTTGCGCCTGGCGGCCTCCTCCTTAGGGGAGTTGACCGGGCGTACACGTTCACGGATAACCGTGCCGGCGCCGTCCAGGCTCTTGTCCCGGATTAGGCCCGTACCGGCAATCTCGCGGGCCATCGCCACGCCGGCCACAGCTGCCCTTTTGGTGGGGAAGGTGACCGAGATGGCCATCAGGTTCCCGCTTCCGTCCATCATCCTGATCCGGTAACCGCCGTCAGGGGCATCCACGAGCTCGAAAAATCCGGCCATAACTATCACTCCTCCGTCAATCACGGCATTGTGCTTGGGAGCACTCCATGAGGTGTTAGTAAGTATACTTATCTATCCTGCGAAGGAGAAGTTCGGCCCCTGGCCCGCGCCGCCTCAGCGCGAGTCCGCCCGTGCGGACGGAAGGGGGGTGTCACTTCGCCGTACCGTATCCTGATGGAGCTCCAGGGCGCTAGTCACAAGCGCGAAATGGCTGAATGCCTGCGGTGTGTTGCCCAGTTGGCGGCCTGACTTGACTCCCCATTCCTCACTCAGCAGCCCTACATCGTTGCGCAGTTCCAGCAGCCGCTCGAAGAGTTCACGGGATTCCTCATGGCGCCCGGCGCCCAGGAGCGCCTCCACCATCCAGAATGAACAGGCCAGGAAGACGCCCTCGTCGCCGGGCAGTCCGTCATCGCTCTCTTCCGGCTTGTACCGCAGCACGAACCCGTCCTGGGTCAGCTCCCGCTGGATGGCCTCGATGGTGCCGATGACCTTGGGGTCGTCGTTGGGCAGGAATCCCACCCTGGGAATCAACAGCAGGCTGGCATCCAGCTCGGGGCGGCCGTAGGACTGCACAAACGTATTGCGCTTGGCGTCATACCCGTTGGCCATGATGTCTTCGCGGATCCGGTCCCGGAGCGCCTCCCAGCGTTCCACCGGGCCCGGCAGCCCGGATTCGCGGACGCCCTTCACCATCCGGTCCGC
Source organism: Pseudarthrobacter sp. NPDC080039 (assembly GCF_040702335.1). Classification (NCBI taxonomy): domain Bacteria; kingdom Bacillati; phylum Actinomycetota; class Actinomycetes; order Micrococcales; family Micrococcaceae; genus Pseudarthrobacter; species Pseudarthrobacter sp. NPDC080039. Next base: position 24,815 of record NZ_JBFBKY010000005.1, read on the forward strand.
CGCCACCCAGGCCATGACCTTGGAGTGGGTGAAGTGGCGGCGGGGACCGCGCATTTCCCAGAGCCCGTTGTCCGGCTGGTCCCAAATGGTCTCCAGGTGTTCCATCAGTGCGATCTGCACATCCCAGGCCTCGTCCGTGTGCTTCAACAGCGAGTTCCGCGTCAGGGCAAGGCAGTCAAGGACCTCACCCCACACATCCAGCTGGAACTGCTCCGCCGCCGCGTTGCCGATCCGCACGGGGACCGAGTTCTCGTAGCCTTTCAGCCACGGCAGTTCCATTTCCGGCAGCCGCCGTTCGCCGTGGATCCCATACATGATCTGCAGGTCGGCAGGGTCCCCTGCAACCGCACGGAGCAGCCAGTCCCGCCAGGCAGCCGCCTCCGCGGTGTAGCCTGCGGCGAGCAGCGCCTGGAGGGTCATGGCGGCGTCCCGGAGCCAGCAGTAGCGGTAGTCCCAGTTGCGCTGGCCGCCCGGCTGCTCGGGAAGCGAGGTGGTAATGGCCGCGACGATCCCCCCTGTGGGGGCGTAGGTCAGCGCCTTGAGCGTCACCAGAGAGCGGACCACCGCGTCCTGGTACTTCCCCCTGACGGTGCATTGCGAGGACCACCCCCGCCAAAACTCAAAGGTGCTGTCCAGTACTTCTTCTGCGTCCACCGTGACCGGGCGCCCCACGTGGCTGGGCGCCCACGTCAGCACGAACGGCACTTTCTCGCCTGCCTTCACGGTGAAGTCACTGATGGTGTGCATGTTCTCACCGTGCAGCGGTGCCGGCGTCACCAGGTAGACGGCGTCAGGACCCGCGATGGCGTGCAGGCCGCGCTTATCCTTGCGCACCCACGGAACGATGTGCCCATAGTCAAAACGCATGATCAGTTCACCGTGCATCCGAACGCTGCCGCTTAGGCCCTCCACGATCCGGACGATGTCCGCCACCGAATCGCGGGGCGGCATGAAATCGGTGACCCGCACCGTCCCCTCCGGAGTTTCCCACTCGGTGTCGAGGACCAGGCTGCCGTCCCGGTAGCTCCGGCGCGTGCAGGCACCTCCTCCTTCCGGGGCCAGCAGCCAGCGCCCGGCGTCGGGCGTGTCCAGGAGGGCGTTGAAGCACGCGGGGGAATCGAACCTGGGAAGGCAGAGCCAGTCGATGGAACCTTCCTTGCTGATCAGGCCCCCGGTATGGAGGTCGCCTACCACCGCATAATCTTCAATTCGCGCCATGACATTACCCTGCCACACGGTGCCCGGAACGGAAGGGGAAATGTGCGGGTGTAGCCTGAGCAAAATGGCAATCCATGTTGGCACCTCCGGTTGGAGCTACGACCACTGGGAGAACGTGCTGTACCCGCCGGGCCTGCCCGTCCGGGACCGTCTCCAGTGCTACGTGGCCGCGTTCAGCACGGTCGAGTTGAACGCGAGTTTCTACCGGTGGCCCCGCGATACCACCTTTGCTGGCTGGAACCGGCGCCTTCCACCCGGTTTCAGCATGTCCGTCAAGGCTCCCCGGGGGCTGACGCACGCCCGCAAGCTGTATTCGCCGGAAGTCTGGATAGAGCGGATCGCCACGTGCTGGCATGAACTGGGGGACAAACGTGCCGTGCTCCTGGTCCAGCTTCCTCCCCAGCTGGAGCGGGACGATGCCAGGCTGGACTACTTCCTGGCAGCGCTTCCGTCCTGGATCAGGGTGGCAGTTGAGTTCCGGCACCCCAGCTGGGACTGCCCGGAGGTGTTTTCCCTGTTGGAGCGGCACCGGGCGGCCTACTGCATCATGAGCGGCGCCAACCTTCCCTGTATCCTGCGCACCACCGCACCCTTCACCTACGTCCGGCTGCACGGGCCCGATCAGCAGCACCTATATGGCGGCTCTTACTCGGACGAGGACATGCAATGGTGGGCTGACCGGATCAGGGAGTGGGACGGCGCGGGCATTGACGTTTACGCCTACTTCAACAACGACGGCGGCGGGAACGCAGTGCGGAATGCCCGGACCCTGCGGGGGATCCTGGGCACCGGCTGATCGCTGCGGCCGCCCTGTGGCAGAGTGGTCCCATGGACACGGCTCCGCAGAACCCAGCCCAGGACACGGCACGCCCAGCCCGGCAGAACGCGAAGGGCCACTACGCCCTTTCCGGAAGCCAGTTCTTCCGGCTGGCGCACCGATTGTCGGATGCGGTCAACGACGTGCGGATCCACCTCGCCAAGCGGTGGAAGTTCATGCCGCAGACCATCGCCTACCAAGGCTACGGTTCCACCACCCGGGTACGGGTGCTGGGGAGGGTACTGCTGACCCAGAAACCCCTGCCCGGGAGCAAAGCGGAGCACGAAGCGAAGAACGGCAACCAGAACATCCGGGGCTGGCGGGCCTTCACGGGCGTCCCGCTGCAGTATTCCGACGTCGAAATCACCATCGGGGGCATAGTCACCCACGTCACGGCGGACCGGGGCGGCCTGATCGATACCGAGGTGGAAGTGGAGCTGACCCCTGGCTGGCACACCGCCGTCCTGTGCGCCGAGGGGACCGAGCCGGCCGAGGCACTCATCCAGGTGATCGCCCCCGGCGTGGAATTCGGCATTGTCTCCGACATTGACGACACGGTGATGGTCACCGCCTTGCCCCGGCCCTTCCTGGCACTGTGGAACACGTTTGTGCTCAGCGAACGGGCGCGCATGGCCACCCCGGGCATGGCCGTGCTGCTGGACCGCCTGACTATTGAACACCCTGATGCCCCGGTGATCTACCTGTCCACCGGGCCCTGGAACGCCGCCCCCACCCTGGCACGTTTCCTGACGCGGAACATGTACCCGAAGGGCGCCCTGCTGCTGACCGACTGGGGGCTCACCCAGGACCGCTGGTTCCGCAGCGGCCAGGACCACAAGCACCGTAACCTCGAACGGCTGGCCAAGGAATTCCCGGACATGCGGTGGCTCCTGATTGGCGACAACGGCCAGCACGACGAAGCCATCTACTCCGCATTCGCGGCCGAAAACCCGGAGAAGGTTGCCGCGATTGCCATCCGGCAACTGTCAGTCAGCGAGTCGGTGTTCGCCGGCGGACACTCGGAGGACGGTGACCACACCACCTCCCGGGTGCCGTGGATCTACTCCCCGGACGGTGCCGGCATCGCAAAACAGCTCGCCATGCTGGACCTCCTCCGGGGCTGATCCGGCCGCGCTGGTTTGCTGCATTCCGCCAGCGCGCCCGGAGCCCGCAGCCCAGGCCCTACTAGGCGCTGGCGCCCAAGGCCGCGTCGTCGTCGGGCGCTTCAGTGCCCTCCGCACCTTCCTCGACCGGAAGATCCGGGACCACCGCCTGGGCGATGGCAAGGTCAGCCGCTGCGGCGAGGTCACGTTCTTCAATGAGCTCCTGGAACCAGAAGTAGGACGCCTTGGGCGTGCGCTCCAGCGTTTCGAAGTCCACGTGCAGGAGTCCGAACGGCTGGTTGTAGCCGGCGGACCACTCAAAGTTGTCCAGGAAGGACCAAACGTAGTATCCGAGCAGCTCCACGGACTCCGCCACCCCGCCGGGCGCCGTGGCGCGCAATGCCGTTTCGAGGTGGTCGGAGAGGTACTTCAGCCGGCGCTCATCCGGGATGAACCGGGTGTTGGTGGACTTGTCGCGGACGATGATGTCCTCGAAACTTGCCCCGCCCTCGGTGATGATCACGGGAGGCAGGTTGGGATACCGCTCCGCCATCTCCTTCAGGGCCACGGCCATGTACTCGGGCTTGACCGGCCAGCCGTACGCGGTGATGTCCGCTTCGGGCCAGGTCTCCACATGGAACGGTGTTGCGCCGCTGCCCGTTGCGCTGAGGTCGCTGCCCATGGCCTCCGCCATGCTTGACGGTACGGTGCCGCCGCCCGGACCCGCCGCCACCTTGGTGGGCATGTAGTAGTTGAGCCCGTAGAAATCCAGGGGCTGGGAGATGATCTCCATGTCCTCTTCGGGGTGCTCGAAGGAACTGAAGAACTTGGCGGCACGGATCAGGTCGGGGTATTTGCCCGTGAGGACCGGGTCCGCGTAGAGCCGGTTCTGGCCAAGGTCCATGATTCCGGCGCTGATCTTATCCAGGGGGTTGATTGAATTCGGCACCATGGGTGAGTAGACGTTGGTCATCCCGATCTCCCCCGGCACCTTCGCGGCGCGCAGGGCCTGGACGGCGAGGCCGTGGCCCAGAAGCTGGTGGTGGACGGTGGGAAAGGCGCCCAGGGCCAGCTCCCTGCCGGGCGAATGCAGGCCAAACGCGTAGCCGTTCGCGCTCACGGTTGCCGGTTCGTTGATGGTGACCCAGCGGGCCACCCTGTCCCCGAAGGCCTCGGCCACCAGCGCGGCGTATTCGCCCAGCCGGTATGCCGTATCGCGGTTCATCCAGCCGCCCGCTTCATCGAGCTCCAGGGGTGTGTCCCAGTGATAGATGGTGGCCATGGGCGAGATTCCGTTGGCGAGGAGCTCATCCAGGAGCCGGTCATAGAAAGCCAGGCCGGCGCGGTTGGCCGGTCCCGTGCCGCCAGGCTGGATCCGCGGCCAGGCAAAGGAGAATCGGTAGGAGTCCACGCCCAGCTGTTTCAGGAGCGCCACGTCCTGCGGCATCCGGTGGTAGTGGTCCGTTGCCACCACCGGACTGTGGCCCTCCACGATTGCGCCCGGCCGGGCAGCGAATGTGTCCCACCCCGCGGGCCCGCGGCCGTCCTCATCCAGTGCTCCTTCGATCTGGAATGCTGCGGTTGCGACACCAAGAGTGAACCCCGCGGGGATGAGCGCTGCGAGGTCCTTGGCGGTGATGTGCATTGGGGTCCAGCCTTTGGTCACGGTGGTTAGGGTACGTCCCAGAATGTCACAGCGGAGCACTGCTGACGAGCAGCCGCTCCCCGCCCCGAATGCCGTGCACTACTGGGTCCCGAAAAGGAACTCCTTTGCGTGCCCCACTGCCTTGCGAAAGGCGTCATTGCGCAAGGTCACCAAGTGTTCGGTGTCTCCGTCGGACGGCTCCAGGTAACCGGTGAACCCGGGCCGCAGGACCCAGATGTCCCCTGCCGGCGGCAGGTAAAACACGCCAAAGGAACGCTGCTGCCGCTCATCTGCCGTCCACACGGGGACCACCGCCAGGGCCGCACCCGTGGCCGGGTTGATCCACTGTGCCCGCGGCAGCGGCTGTTCATGAGCCTCAGGGTCCAGGAAGGGCGCAGTTCCGGCACCCCACCGCTGCTCAAAACGCTCATGGAATGCCGGAATCAAGTGTGAATCGTAGCGCCGCCAGTCGCTCATGCAGTTTTCCGCCTCCTTGGATGAATGGCCGTGGTTTGGCCCTTGCCTTGTGGAGCGGTCCCGGACCGTTCAGGACCAGGGGCCGCTTTCCCACCGCACCGGAGTGACGCGAATGGGAGGTCCGGAGTGTCCGCCGGTGCTTCGGACTTTCCGGACCGGAATGACGGTGGGTTCCGCGGCCGCCAGCCTCCTGTCGTAATCGGCACGGCGGCTCGGGTCCCGGAGGACATTGAACGCCTTCATGATCCGGAGGAGTTCGTCGCCGTAACCGGGCTTGCCCTTTCCCGCCGGACCATCCGCTTTCGGTTCCGTGTCCATGTACGCCTGGCCGCCGTCCATGTCCGGGTGGTGGCTGCGCATGAGGGCCCGGTACGCATGGGAGATTTCCTGCCGGGTGGCCTCCCGGCCTACGCCCAGGATGGCGTAGTAATCGGGAACTTCGTTCATCCCAGCCTCCTGCTCCGTCCGCGCCCTTGCCGGAAGTCCCGGGGGCGCGGACGGGAAAGCATATGGTCCTAGGTGCTGATCTGTTGCCGCTCGCCCTGCTGGGTCTGAATCTCAATCTTGCGCGGCTTGGCCTGCTCTGCAACCGGAATCCGCAGGGTCAGGACGCCCTGGTCGTAGCTGGCCTTGATCTTGTCGGTGTCCAGGGTGTCGCCCAGGATCAGTTGACGGCTGAACACGCCACGGGGGCGCTCCGAGGCCACCAGCTCGACATTGGGCTGGGTGGGGTCCTGGCGCTCGGCACGGACGGTCAGGACGTTCCGTTCGACGTTCAGGTCCAGCGAGTCCATCTTCACGCCGGGGAGGTCGAACGCCACGACGAATTCGCTTTCCTCCTGCCAGGCGTCCATGGGCATGGCAGCCGGGCGGGCTGCGGTTCCAAAGACCTGCTGCGTGAGCCGGTCAAGCTCACGGAACGGGTCAGTACGCATCAACATCATTTCCCACTCCTTCAGCTTCCAGGTGTTGGATCTGCGCTATCCACCTCCGCTAAATCTATGGTGGTGGATATAGATTTTTTATAGCACCTGTGGGAAACTGAAGCAAGACACCGGACGGAACGATTTTTGGGAGTCGACATGGCAGATCCCGCTGCAGGACGGGCGCCCCGCTCCCCCGGTTCACGGGCCCTTTACGCCATCTCGGTGGCAGCGGAGCTCACGGGGACGGGCCAGCAAAACATCAGGCTTTACGAAACAAGGGGACTGCTCACCCCGTCCCGGACGGCGGGCGGTACCCGGCAGTACAGCGACCACGACATCGCCGTGCTGCAAAGGATCGGCGAACTCCTTGAGGAGGGGTTAAACCTGGCCGGCGTTGCCAAGGTCCTGGAACTCGAGGCAGCGAACGTCAAACTGCACCGGGCCCTGAAACGCGCCAGGTCCCGTCCCCAGTGACCCGGGTTGCTGCCACAACCCGGGTCACCGCAGGCCTTCGTCCTGCGGAGCTCCTTCCTTGGACAGCTCTCCCGTGACCGGCTCACCCGGAATCCTCGCCGTCCGCCAGGTGTCCAGCGCGATGACTCCGCCCAGGATGAGCAGCGACAGGGAGAACGAGGCAAGGGTATCGGTGGGCCAGTGGTAGCCGAGGTAAAGGCGGCTTGTGATAGCAAGGGTGATCCCGATGCCGGCTCCAATGAATCCGAAGACGGCCGCGCGCGGGTTCCGGCGCCGCGAGAAGATCAGGTAGGCGCCGACCAACAGGAAGTCGCAGGCGCCCAGCACGTGGCCGGACGGGAACGAGAACGTCTGGTCCGCGCCGAACAGCATCTGGTCCACGGGCGGCCGGGAACGCTGGACGATATGGAGGATGATCTGCGAGACGATCACCCCGGTCAGCATCGCGGCGGCCAGCAGGATGGGGCGCCAGGCGTGCTTCGCCGCGAATCCCCAGATGAGGATCACCACCAGCACGATGATGGGCAAGGCGATGGGACCAAAGAACACCGCCAAGAATATCATGAAGGCGGTAGCTGCCGCTGAACGCGTGGTCAGCAGCCAGTTGTGCACGGGGGCGTCTGCGGCGGACAGGCCGCCGCCCTGGACAACGCTCACCAGCGTGGCGATAAAGAGTGCCAGTCCCACCACAGCCAGGATGATTGATGCGCGGTAGAGCCGGCGCCGGTCGGCAGGATCTATGTAGCGCTCCTCCACCACGAACTTCTCGTGGAAGGTATGCCACCTGCCGGTGCCACGCCCTGTGAGTGCGGACCCTGCTGATTTCTGTGCCAATGTGCTGCCCGTCCCTGCGCCCTGTTGTCGGCATGCAGTGTATGCGTGCCATGGTAAATGCCTAGGCTGAAGATTATCCCCGCCACGGGCCAATCACTCCATCGGGCGGCGGGAAACCACCAGAGTGCGCCCCGGGCGGGGGGCGCCTGCCTCCACCGACAGCACTTTGCCGGACTTGGCGAGGGGCGGGGCAGCGGGCCGCGGGACGGGGAATCCGCCCAGCAATCGGCCAAAGCTTGCAGCAAAAGGACAGGAGCCGGAAGCGCACTGCTCCCGGCCCCTTGGATGATCCTTGGCGGCTCCTGCGCCGCCCGCTTTATCCCTGGTTTGCCCCGGTGCCGGAGGCAGCGGCCACGTGGTTCCGCCAGCTGTGTTCGGGTTCAAACCCCAGCAGGCGCCGCGCCTTGTCAATGGACAGCATCGTTTCGTGCTCGCCCAGGTCCTTGGTCACCTTGACGTCAGGAAAGACCTCGGCCGCCAGTTCGGCGCTCGAGCGGCTCATGACGGTATCGGCATTGGCGATGATGAAGGCTTCGAATCCCGGCTTGGCGTTCTCCAGCGCCCGTGCCACGGCCTGGGCCCCGTCCCTGCCGTCGATGTAGCCCCACAGGTTCCACTTCCGCAGCGTTGCGTCCGCGTCGAATGAGGGGAATTTCTCGTAGTCGGCCTCGTCCATGACGTTGGAGAACCGCAGGCCCGTAATGCTCAGTTCAGGGTCCCACCGCGTCATCTCCACGGCCATTTGCTCTTCGAGGCGCTTCACCAGGGAGTAGGTACTCTCCGGCCGCGGCGGGTATTCCTCGTCCACCGGGATGTAGGGCGGGTCGATGTCGAACGGCAGCCCCAGCACCGTCTCGCTGGACGCGTACACCACGTTCTTGATGCCGGCGCGGCGTGCTGCCTGGAACACGTTGTATGTGGAGAGCATGTTGTTCTCGAAGGTGGCCGCGTCCGGAAGGATCCCCGGGGCGGGGATGGCACCCAGGTGCACTATGGCGTCGAACCCGTCATGCCGGTCATCGACGCCCAGCAGCGCGTCCACTACCTGCCCGTAGTTGCGCAGGTCCACCAGCAGCAGTTCCGGGCTGCGGGTTCCCTCGCGGTCCAAGGTGAGGACCTGGTGGCCGTCGTCCGTGAGCCGGCGCACCACGTGCCGCCCCAGTTTTCCGTTTCCGCCTGTAACGGCAATTCTCATCAGTTTTTCCTTCTGTTGGAGTGCGTTCACGCTGGGATGTTTCGGTCAGGACGGGGGACGCGGGGCTGTTAGGAACTGTTCGACGGCGGCGATCGCCAGTGCAGTAATTCCTACTGGGTCACCGCTGCCGTTGACGGACACCAGGATGCCCCGGCCCGCGTACACCGAGACTACTTCATGCGTCTGCCGGTGGTAGAGGTCCAGGCGGCGCCGGAAGACGTCGATGGTGTCATCCGTGCGTCCCTGCTCGCGGGCACGCTGGTGCATCCGCTCCTCCAGTTCAGCATCCGGCGCCCGCAGTTCGATGACCGCGTCCAGTGCGTGTCCCTGTTCTGCCAGCATGGCGTCAAGTTCAGTGGCCTGTGTTGCTGTGCGCGGATAGCCGTCCAGCAGAAAGCCGTGCCGGGCGTCGCGTTCGAGGAGCCAGTCTTTTACCAGTGCATTGGTGAGGTGGTCCGGGACGAACCGGCCGCCGTCGAGGTACCTGGCAGCCTGGTTTCCCAGTTCCGTCTGCCGGTCGACGTTGCTCCGGAAGATGTCCCCGGTGGAAACTGCGGGGACGCCGAAGTGCCGGGCCAGTTGCCCGGCCTGGGTCCCCTTGCCGGAGCCCGGCGGCCCGATGATGAGAAGCCTGGTCATGTTCGCGTCCTTCCCAAGGCGGTCCCGCTTCATTGTGCCGCTTAGCCCCTCGCGGCGCCAGCATGCAGCGGTGCAGGCAGCGGCGGATATGACGCCGTGCCCCCGGCCTGGGATGTATATACTCTGGTTATCGGTTTAGCAGCAGGCCGTTGGAAAGTTCGTCGATCCAGCGACCATCACCGACTCCCCGCCCAGTTGCGGGGCGTTTGTGTGTTGCAGGCTCGTTTTGACCTGAACGAATGGCACCAAGAAACCGTGGCCAGCGAGTCAACAGCAAAAACCGATACATCCGTTACCGAGCACCTGCATGAGCTGGTGCTCAACAGCTCCGACGTGGAGGACTTCCTCACCGAACTGGCGCAGGTGTCCGCGCGCAACCTCTCCGAGCCCGGCGACGAAATGCTGTGCGCGATCACGCTGCAGAGGCAGCGGAAAGCAGCCACAATCGCCAGCAGCAGCCAGGAAGCCAAATCCCTTGGGCGGCTGGAGCACAGGTTCACCAAAACCCCCGGCCTGTTGGCCTCCATTGACCAGGAGACCGTCCACGCCCCGGACCTTGCGGAAGACGGCCGCTGGCCCGACTACGCAACAGCCGTCGTTGCCCAGGGCATCCGCTCGGTGGCGGCCCTTCCATTCCGGCTCGAAGGGGAAACCAAGGCTGCCCTGCTTCTGTATTCGCGCCGCGCCCACCGCTTCGAAGGACGCCTTTTGAAGTTTGCAGAGGATTTCGTCAGCCAGACGTCCCTGGCGCTCCGACTGGCGGTCCGGTTTGCGCACTACAGCGAGACGGCCGCAAACCTCCGCGCCACGCTGGAGTCCCGTACAGTCATCGACATGGCGGTCGGAATCATCATGGCCCAGAACCGGTGCAGCCAGCAGGATGCGTTCGGCATCCTTCGTGCGGCGTCGAGCACCCGCAACACCAAGCTGCACGACGTGGCGGCCGCTGTGGTGAATGCGCTGGGCCAGGGGCCGGCCCGGACACACTACGACGGCTAGGAGTGGCGGTCTCCGGCAGCGCGTCCCGCCGCCGGTAGACTGGGGCCAACTTTCGCCGGGGGGCTTGATGGAACAGCAGCGTGTTTGCCTTGTCGTAGAGGATAACGATGATATCCGCGGACTGATCGCAGTGGTCCTCTCGCGTGCCGGGTTCGCGGTGCGGGCAGTGGGCACGGGGGCGGAGGGCATTGCCGCCGCCGCTGACCCCGCCATTTCACTGGTCACCCTGGACCTGGGGCTGCCGGACATGGACGGGCACGTGGTGGCCCGCGCTGTCCGCGCCCTCAGCGCAGCACCGCTGCTCTTCCTTACGGCCCGTTCGGAGCACGACGACGTCCTGGCCGGGATGGCCTCCGGGGCCGCCGGCTACCTCACCAAGCCCTTCCACCCACGCGAACTCACAGAGCTCGCGGAACAGCTCGTGGAGCCTGTCCCGCGTTCCCAGGCGCAGCATACAGCGGAGAATTCCCCCCGCTAGCGTCCGACGGCGGCGCGTGCCGCCGTCGGACGTTTTGCGTTTCCTACTTGGCCAGGAAGCCGAGCAGCGCTTCGTTGACCTCTGCCGCGTGGGTCCACAACAGGCCGTGCGGAGCACGCTCGATTTCCACGTATTCAGCGCTGGGCAGCGCCTTGGCGAACAGCCGTCCCGTGGAGTCGATGGGCAGGATGTTGTCCGCGGTGCCGTGCACAGCGATGAAAGCCATCGGGGGCAAATTCCTTTCGAGACTGACCAATCCGGCAGGCAGAGCGCCATGCCCGTGCACTCCTACTCCAGGCGCGCCGACTTCAGGGGAGCAGCCCTTTGAGCGACGACGGCGGCGCCCGACGAGGTGCGTCACTGCGGCAGATATGACACTATATGCGCATGAATGCAGATAAGAATGCTTGCGCCCTTGGCGCGGACAGCCAGTATGTGGAGCTGGCGGTGGAGGTCTTCGCCATGCTGGCTGACGCCACCAGAGTGCGCATCATCCTGGCGCTCCGTGACGGGGAGATGGCCGTAGGCGCCCTCGCGGACGTGGTGGGCAAGTCCCCCGCCGCCGTCTCCCAGCATCTGGCGAAGATGCGGCTGGCCCGCATGGTGTCCACTCGGCAGGAGGGAACGCGGGTGCTGTACCGGTTGGAAAATGAGCACGCCCGGCAATTGGTGGCAGACGCCATCTTCCAGGCAGAACACGCCCTGGGCGGGGAGCCCGCCCACCACCGCCTCCTCGTCCACGCAGCCCAGCCTGCCCAGCCTGCCCAGCCTGCCCAGCCTGCCCAGAGGAGCGCCTCATGACCGGGTCACACCACGACGCAACGCACACGCATAGCCATCCCCATGGAGAGGACCACGGGCACGACCACGGGCACGCGCACGACCACGGGCACGACCACGGGCACGCGCACGACCACCCGCATGACCACGACCACCATCACCATTCAGGCTTCAAGGGGTGGCTGTTCGAGCTGTTCGTTCCGCATACCCACGACGCCGCCGATTCCATCGACGATGCCATGGAGGCCAGTACCGAGGGCGTCCGGGCGCTGAAGATCAGCATGTTCGTCCTGCTGGCCACCACGGTGCTGCAGTTCCTGGTAGTCCTGTTCAGCAGTTCCGTGGCCCTGCTCGCGGACACCATCCACAACTTCTCGGATGCCCTGACCGCGGTGCCGTTGTGGGTTGCGTTCATCCTGGGGCGCCGGCAGGCCACCCGCCGCTACACGTATGGCTACGGAAGGGCGGAGGACCTGGCAGGCCTGTTCATTGTGGCCGTAGTGGCACTGTCCGCCATCGTGGCGGGCTGGCAGTCTGTGGACAGGCTGATCAATCCCCAGCCGCTGCAGAACCTGGGCTGGGTGATGGCCGCGGGCCTTATTGGTTTCGCCGGGAACGAGGCCGTGGCCATCTACCGCATCCGGGTGGGCCGCAGGATCGGTTCGGCAGCGCTCGTGGCGGACGGCGTGCACGCCCGGACAGACGGCTTCACGTCGCTGGCCGTGGTGGTCGGTGCCGTGGGCGTCATGCTCGGCTTTCCTCTGGCAGACCCGATCGTGGGGCTGGTCATTTCCGCGGCCATCATGGTTCTGCTGTGGGGCACAGTGCGCAGCATTGGGCGGCGGCTCATGGACGGGATCGAACCGGACCTCGTGGCCCGGGCCGAAGCCGCGCTTGGGCAAACCCCGGGCGTGCTTGCGGTCCAGCACCTGCAGCTGCGGTGGTCCGGCCACCGGCTGCAGGGCTCCGCGCGCATTGAACTTGCCGACACCGGATTGTCGCAGGCGGAAGAGGTCCTTCACCGCGCCGAACACAGGCTCCGGCACGCACTGCCCAAGCTGGACCACATCCTCCTGGCTCCCGTCGTCAGCAGGCGTTAAAGCAGGAAGTGGCCCGCTGGTCCAGGACCAGCGGGCCACTTTCCGCCATTCAGGCAGCCTGCGCGGTTCAGGCTGTCGGGCTAGGCCCGGGCAGTCTTTCCGGGCAGCGCCAACTTGAAGACCTTGGCCCAGGACGAACCCACCTGCTTCAGCAGCGGACCGGTGGTGTACTTCAGGCCATAGCGCTGGCAGATTTCGCGAACCCTGGGCGCCACTTCGGCGTACCGGTTGGAGGGCAGATCCGGGAAGAGGTGGTGCTCGATCTGGTGGGAGAGGTTTCCGGTCATCAGGTGCATGAACTTGGAGCCGGAGATATTGGCCGAACCGATCATCTGGCGCACGTACCAGTCGCCGCGGGTCTCGCCATCCACCATCTCCTCCGTGAAGGTGTCGGTTCCTTCGGGGAAGTGGCCACAGAAGATCACGGCGTGCGCCCAGACGTTGCGGATGGCGTTGGCTGCGATCGTGCCGAAAAGGGCCTGCTTCGCCGACCCGGTGAGCATGGCGACCGCAGGGGTTGCCGCGTAGTCCTTGGTGAACTGAGTGATCACCTTCTTGCCCAGGGCCTTGAGGTCCTTGAGCAGGGCTTCCTTGGACTTGGTGCCTTCTTTATACTCGGTCAGTTCGAGGTCGTAGATGGCGATCCCCCATTCGAAGACTGGGGCCAGGATGGCGTTAAACAGCGGGTTGGCCAGGTTGATAGGCTTCCAGGGCTGCTGCTCGTCCATGCGCAGGAGGTTGTATCCGACGTCGTTGTCCTTGCCCACCACGTTGGTCCAGCGGTGGTGCAGGTCGTTGTGCGTGTGCTGCCAGGACCGCGAGGGGGTGACAAAGTCCCATTCCCACGTGGTCGAGTGGATGTCCGGATCGCGCATCCAGTCCCACTGGCCGTGCAGGATGTTGTGGCCCAGTTCCATGTTCTCCAGGATCTTGGCCAAGCTCAGCAAGGTGGTGCCGGTAACCCAGGCAGCTTTGTTCTTGCTGACCAGGAGGGCGGCCCGGCCGGAGATCTCGAGTCCGCGCTGGATCTTGATCATCCGGCGGATGTAGGCGGCATCTTCGGCGCCCCGCTTGGCAAGGACCTCGTCCCGGATGGCGTCGAGCTCGCGGCCCAGCTCCGCCACCTGCTCATCGCTGAGGTGTGCGGCAGCCGGCGGCCGCACCGTTGGGCTGCCCGATTCGGCGAGCTTCCCGGGCCGGGTTCTTGAGCTTCCCGCGGGGGTGACTTTGCTTGGGGTGATTACAGACATTCCGTGGTGCTCCTCAGATTTCGAGGTTTACGGGTCCGGCGGCTGCCGAGACACACGTTTGGATCAGTTGGCCGGGTTCGCCATGGATTTCCCCAGTCCGCAGGTCCCGGACCTGCCCGGCGAGCAGCGGCGTGAGGCAGCTGTGGCAGATGCCCATCCGGCAGCCGCTGGGCATCAGCACCCCGGCGTCCTCGCCGATGTCCAGAATGGGGGTGTCGCCGTCGGCCTGCACCTCACGGTCCGAGGCTTCGAAGGTGACCAGGCCGCCGTCGTGCCCTACGCCGGCGTTGAAGGTGGTGTTGAAGCGCTCGATCATCAGGTTGCCCGGGTCGCCGGCCACGGCGACCTCGGACCCCGGAGCCTTGGCAGCCAGCGCCCGCTTCCACAGCGCCTCCGCGTCATCCAGGAAACTGTCGGGACCGCACGCGTAAGCCGCCCGTTCCTTCCAGTCAGGGCAGATCGTGTCCAGCTCTTTCGTGCTGGAGAAGTCCATGCGGCCCTGCTCGCCGGTGTACCAATGTGCCAGCCGGAAGTTGGGGAACTGGTCCGCAAGCTCGGCCAGCTCCTCACGGAACAGGCTGTCCGCGGCGGTGCGGGCTGAGTGGACCAGCACGACGTCGGCATCCGGACGCCGCGGCACAAGCGTGCGGATCATGGACATCACCGGAGTGATCCCGCTGCCGGCGGTGATCATGAGGAGGGGGCGTGGATGTTCGGGAAGCACGAAATCACCCTGCGGCGGGGCCAGGAAGAGGACATCACCGGGCTTTGTGGTGCGTACCAGGGTGGCGGAGACCGCGCCGACGTCGGTCACCGTGATGGCCGGGTCCTTGCCGGCAGGGGCGCTGAGCGAGTAGGAGCGCCAGTGGCGTACGCCGTCGAGTTCGACGCCAATTCGCGCCCATTGTCCCGCCAGGTGCGCCTTCCATCCGCGGCCGGGGCGGAAGAAGATCGTTGCGGACTGGGCGGTCTCCTGGACCACCCGGGTGACCACGCCGCGCAACTGCCGGGCCGAGTAGACAGGGTTGAACAGCGCCAGGATGTCTTCCGGCGCCAAAGGGGTGGTAAGCACTGAGGCCGCCTGGGCCAGCTGACGTAGCCGGATCATACGGTTAAGCCTAAGGCGGTGTGAGCCATATTTCTCTCTCTCCGTCATATGACCGTTCCGCAGTCACACGCTAGTTGGTGGGCGCGAAGCCCCCACGCCGCACTCCTAAGAGTAACGGTTGGGTCTCACAAAAAGTTCCCGGCGTCCTTTCGGTTCCATCCCAGGGCGGGGGCCACGTACTGGGCGATGCTGCCCAGGAGCTTGGCGTTGAACTCCACGCCCAGCTGATTGGGAACGGTCAGGAGGAGCGTGTCCGCAGCCTGCACCGCGGTGTCGGCTACGATCTGTTCCGCCAGGACGTCCGGCGGGCCCACATAGCTCTTCCCGAACCTGGCGGTCAGCCCGTCAATGACGCCCACCTGGTCGCGGCCGTCCCGGAGTGCGCTGCCGGCAAAGTAGTAGTTGTCCTCTTCATCCACGATGGGCAGGACGCTGCGGCTGACTGAAACACGCGGCGTATGGGCATGGCCGGCCGCAGCCCACGCATCCCGGAACAGCTGGATCTGCTCAGCCTGGAGCTCATGGAACGGAACGCCGGTGTCCTCGGTAAGCAGCGTGGAGCTCATCAGGTTCATGCCGAGCTCCGCTGCCCACACCGCTGTCTTCCTGCTGCCGGCGCCCCACCAGATCCGTTCCGCCAGTCCCGGGGACTGGGGCTGGATGGGGAGGAGCCCGGTGGCGCCGCCGGCGTATCTTGGGTCCGCTTGGGCCACGCCGGCCCCGGTGATGGCTCTGCGGAAGACTTCGGTGTGGCGCCGCGCCATGTCCGCGTCGGTCTCCCCCGGCTGGGGACGGTGGCCAAAGACCGCTGCACCCTCGCGGGCCGGTTCCGGTGAACCACGGCTGATGCCCAGTTGCAGCCTGCCGCCGCTGATGAGGTCCGCGGCCGCGGCCTCTTCGGCCATGTACAGAGGGTTCTCGTAGCGCATGTCGATGACGCCCGTGCCGATTTCGATGCGGCTGGTCCGGGCGGCAATGGCGGACAGGAGTGGGAACGGGGATGCCTGCTGGCGGGCGAAATGGTGAACACGGAAGAACGCGCCGTCCACGCCCAGCTCTTCAGCGGCAACGGCAAGTTCGATCCCCTGGAGCAGGGCATCCGCCGCCGTCCTGGTGCGGGAACCCTGGCCGGGACCCCAGTGGCCGAATGAGAGGAATCCGATGCGCTCCATACCTGCCCCAACTCTCCCGGGGGCGGCTACATTCCCGGCTGGCATGATGGCTGCGTGGGTATTCCGGGTGAAACGGTCAGCGTTTTCAAGACCATCGTGTTGTTCGTGCTGGCCGCTGCCGCAGAAATCGGCGGCGCCTGGCTTGTGTGGCAGGCCGTCCGTGAAGGAAAGGAGTGGTGGTGGGCAGGGCTCGGCGTGGTTGCGCTGGGGGCCTACGGGTTCATCGCCACCTTCCAGCCCGACGCCCATTTCGGCCGGATCCTCGCGGCGTACGGCGGCGTGTTCGTGGCCGGCTCCCTGGCGTGGGGCGTGGTTTTTGACGGTTTCCGGCCGGACAGGTGGGATATCGCGGGGTCCCTGGTCTGCCTGCTGGGCGTCGCCGTGATCATGTTCGCGCCCCGAAGTGGCAGTTAGCCGGCTGCCCTCCTGCTCCTGCTGGGCATGATGCCCAGCGGCTCCGCCGCCCTGCGGTGGCTGCCGGCGGAGCGAAGCGTGCACAAAGCAGCTAGAACATCGGCAGGACGAAACCTCCCAATAGCGCCACCGCCCCGATCGCGGTCAGGCAACGGCCCAGCACCGCGGCTGTCCTGCCGGCTTCCTCCGGGACGGTGGTCTGCCACTGGGTTGGGCGCTTGGGGTGGTAGTAGACGGACAGGGTGTCCCCCACGGCCATATCCCTGATGTCATAAGGGGACATGGGAGCGTTGTGCACCTGGTGCTTCCGGTCGAACCAGCGGAACCCCACCCCGGTGGAGTCGGAGTACACCACGGCCTCAGCCACATCCCACGGGTGCACGAAGCGGCGGAGGAACCCGGCATAGAACAGCAGCCCGAGCCCCGCAGGCAGGCACAACCACGTGAGCACTTCCAGGATGGGACCTGCCATATCGAGCGCAGTGGGCATGACGTTGATGGTACATCGCAGGGACTGGTGGCTTCGGCACCTACTACGTACGCTGAAGGAGACCGGACCGGAGTAAGGGGAAGCCATGAATGACCAGGACATTTTGACGCACATCCAGGCCCTTGTTGAGGAGGAACACTCGCTGCGCGAGGGCTCGGGCGACGGACAGGCGCCGGACCAGGCGCGGCTCAAGTACGTTGAGGAAAGCCTGGACCAGTGCTGGGACCTCCTGCGCCAACGCCGGGCCAAGAAAGATTCAGGCGAAAACCCTAACGACGCCGAAGCCCGCCCCATCAGCGAGGTTGAGGGCTACCGGCAGTAGGCTCCGCCGGACTGTCCCTGGTGCCCGGGCCAGCGTGGTCCGGGCACCTGTTTTCCGTATTCCAAACAGATTGAGTTCTTCCATGCGTATCGCAGTAGCCCAGATCATCAGCAGCGCCGACACCGCCGCCAACCTCGAGCTGGTCTGGGACTACGCTGCCCAGGCAAAGAATGCCGGCGCACAGCTGGTGGTGTTCCCGGAGGCGACGATGCGCGCCTTCGGCCACCCGCTCAAAGATATTGCCGAGCCTCTTGATGGCCCGTGGGCCGGCGAGGTCCGCAGGATCGCCAAGGAGCTGGAGATCACCATCGTGGCGGGTATGTTCACCCCCGGGAGGGACGGCCGCGTCCGCAACACGCTGCTGGTGACCGGCCCCGGAGTGGACACGTCCTACGACAAGGTCCACCTTTTTGACGCCTTCGGCTTTACCGAATCCAGGACGGTCGAAGCGGGGGAAGCCCCGGTGACGTTCGAGCTCGACGGCACCGTGTTCGGCCTGGCCACCTGCTACGACGTCCGTTTTCCCGCGCTGTTCACGGCCAACGCCAATGCCGGCGCACAGGTGAACATTGTGTGCGCATCGTGGGGCGCCGGCGAAGGCAAAGCCGAGCAGTGGGATCTGCTGGTCCGCGCCCGGGCGCTGGACAGCACCACGTTCGTCGTCGCCTGCGGGCAGGGCGACCCCGAAACCACGGGTGCAGGGCCCGCAGGAACAGCACCTACCGGGATCGGCCACAGCGCTGTCGTCACGCCCCTGGGAAAGACCGTGGTGGCCCTTGGTGGGAAGCCCGAGCTCGCCGTCGTCGACATCGATCCCTCGGCCGTGGAGGACGTCCGGGCCAAGCTGCCGGTGTTGGCCAACGCTCGCCGGTTCTAGTCCGGTGAGGCGCCGTTCATGGCGCGGAAACAGAAGGCAGAAGAGCATACGACGGCGGATTTCACCTTTGGAAGGTCCTTCGCCCCGTCATTCCGGGGCAGTAGAGGGCACGACGGGCCTTGCCCTCGGCCGGCAGGAAGAAGCCGTTTACATTCCCGAAACATAGGCGATACGTGAACTTCACGCAGGAGCGATTTGTGTAACGTGCGCGCAACTTTAAGGGGCATTGGCTGAAACACATGGCGCCAAAAATGGAACCGGGGGGAAATGCCAAGGGGCCACACGGGCCCCGCACCTAGTTCACGTTGCGAAGGGACCCACCGGTGGAGATCACTGCCCAACACGTCTGGCTGATGATTTCGGCCGCCATGGTACTGCTGATGACTCCTGGACTCGGCCTCTTCTACGGCGGTATGACCCGCGCCAAAGCTGCGCTCAACATGATCATGATGAGCTTCATCTCAGCGGGGATCGTCGGCGTCATCTGGGTCCTCTGGGGCTACTCGATGACAACCGGCAACGGCGTCCTGGGGCTCTTCGGCAATCCCTTCACCAGTTTCGGCCTGCAGAACCTGATTGGCTCACCGGATCTCCTCAAAGCCGGTTACAGCGCTACCTTCGCCATTATCACGGTGGCCCTGATCAGCGGAGCCATTGCCGACCGCGCTAAATTCAGCGCCTGGGCCCTCTTCGTTCCCGTTTGGATTACCGCCATCTACTGCCCCCTCGCATACATGATCTGGGGTGGCGGCCTGATGAGCGCCGGCGGCGCTGTCACGGCAATGTTTGGCCAGGTCATCGACTTCGCCGGCGGCGCAGTGGTGGAAATCAGCTCAGGCACCGCGGCGCTGGTGCTCGCGGTCATCGTCGGGCAGCGTCACGGCTTTGCCAAGGACCCCAACCACCGGCCCCACAACATTCCGTTCATCATGCTCGGTGCGGCGATCCTCTGGTTCGGCTGGTTTGGTTTCAACGGCGGTGCCGCAACAAGCGTGGAACAGGCTGGGCTGATCTGGATCAACACCCTGGTTGCACCCGCCGCGGCCATGCTGACGTGGCTGATCACCGAGAAGATCCGCCACGGCCACCCCACCTCCCTTGGAGCTGCCTCCGGCGTCGTCGCCGGTCTGGTGGCCATCACCCCATCGTGCGCAAACATCAGCCCCCTGGCCGCCGTCGGCCTTGGCCTGGTGGCTGGCGCCGCATGCTGCATCTTCGTCGACCTCAAGTACCGGTTTGGCCTCGACGACTCGCTTGACGTAGTGGGCGTCCACCTTGGCGCCGGCCTTATCGGCACCCTGTCGCTGGGCCTCATCGCCCTTCCTGTCAACGGCCAGGGAGGCGGTCTCTTCTACGGCGGCGGCGTCCAGCAGCTCATCGCCCAGACAGCCGCCGTCGTCATCACCCTGCTGCTGTCCGGCGTCGGCACGGCTGTCATTGCCGGAATCATCCACAAGACAGTTGGGTTCCGAGTCAGCCGCGAGGCGGAAAGCGCAGGCGTGGACCTGTCCGAGCACGCAGAAACCGCTTACGCGTTCGGCGAGATGGGTTCCGGTTTCAGCACCCTGGGCCACATGCTGACACACCACACTGTAGCCTCCGCCCCGGCTGCTGCGGTCCGGGCCGAACAGCACGCCAAGGAAGACTCCTTCGCGTAAGTTACGGCCCTCCAGGTTCCGGTTGGACGGCGCCGGACAGCAAGGCCCGTCCAACCGGAGTCCACGGAGCCATTAGTCGGCAAGGATCTTGTAGAGGGCGCGGCGCGTTTCGTCCATCTTCTCCATGGCAGCCGCACGCTGCTCCTCCGTAACGCCCGCGCGGAACTGATGGATGGCGCCCATCAGCTTGACGATGCTCTGGTGGAAGTCCCTGTCCGCGCTGTCCGGTTCAGCATTCCAGGCGTTCTCCATCTCCTCGCCATGTTCCGCCACGTAGGCTTTGCCGGCGTCCGTCAGTGCGAACTCCGTCCCCCGGCCTTCACTGAGGGCCTCGATCAGGCCCTCGTCGACCAACTGCTGCAGGGTGGGGTAAATGGACCCCGGGCTGGGGCGCCACATTCCGCCGGTCTTGGCGGCGATGGTCTTGATCAGTCCGTAACCATTGGATGGCGCCTCCGCCAGGAGCGACAGGATAGCCGCGCGCACATCACCCCGGCCGGCGCGCCGGCCGCCCCTGCCGAAGCCGGGACCGAAACCCGGACCAAACCCCGGCCCGAAGCCCGGGCCAAAACCTGGTCCGAAACCAGGTCCAAAACCAGCGCCCCTGTGCCCGTGCGGTCCCCTGCGGCCCCTAGCCCGCTCAAACCGGCCCTTGCCGGACTCCGGGCCGTGATTCTTGTCGCCAAACATGCCGTTCATGGTGGCATCGTCCTTTCATCGCTCGTCTCGTCGCTGCTTCTTCAGCGATAGTTAACGATATGTCGGTAACTATCGCTTGTCTATGCCTTTGCGTGACCAAATCATGACCCTTCCGCATCTGGCCAGCCCCTCGGCAGGAGCGTATCCTGATCCCCTTCGAGGACGAGGGCCGAGGGATGGCGAAGAAGCGGAAGCGCAGGCGTCGCTTCAGCGCGGTCCTGGGCAGCATCCTGGGATTCGTGGCGGCAAGTGTGATGTGCGGGGTGTTGGTGGCCAGCCTGGTGGTTCCCGCCGTAGCCGCCGCGGGGATGGGCGTCAGTTCGTCCATTGGTTTCTTTGAGAGCCTGCCAGGGGACTTGACGGTCGCGCCCCCGTCCCAGGCTACGAAGGTCCTCACCTCCGACGGGCAGCAGATCGCCACCTTTTATGCGGAGAACCGCGTGAAGGTGCCACTTGACCAGATGTCGCCGTTTATCAAGGAAGCCATCGTTGCCATCGAGGACGGCAGGTTCTATGAACACGCGGGTGTCGATCCCCAAGGGATACTGCGGGCGCTGGTGTCCAACCTGACCAAGGGCGGCGAGCAGGGCGCGTCCACCATCACCCAGCAGTACGTCACAAATGTGCTGAACGAGGCGCAACTCTCCCAGGACCGGCCTGATGCAGTGGTCCTGAACGGGCAGAAGAACATTGGCGACAAGATCCGCGAGATGAAGCTGGCCATCAGTTTGGAGAAGAAGTACACCAAGGACCAGATCCTTGAGGGCTATCTCAACATTGTGTTCTTCAGCAACAACGCCTATGGGATTGAATCCGCTGCCCGCTACTTCTTCAGCATCAGCGCCAAAGACCTTGCCCTTCCGCAGGCGGCCCTGCTGGCAGGTGTGGTCAACAGCCCCACCCTGTACAACCCGGTCACGAATCCGGACAAGTCCATCGGGCGGCGCAACCTGGTCCTGTCCGAGATGCTGCGCCTGGGAAAGATCACGCAGGCCCGGCACGATGAGGCGGTTGCCACCCCCATCCAACTGAAGATCACGCCCCAGCAGCAGGGCTGCGCCTATGCGTCCATGGCACCCTACTTCTGCGACTACATCTCGCATCTGATCCTGAACAACCCCGCTTACGGGCCCACGGAAACGGATCGGGAGCGGCTGCTGTACCGTGGCGGCCTCACCATCGCCACCACCCTGGACAGCAGGCTGCAGGCCGCCGCCCAGGCCCAGGTGGACGAGACCGCGGGCGCAAATCCGGACCGGTGGGCGGCCTCGCTGCTAAGCATCCAGCCAGGCAGCGGCAAGATCCTGGCGATGGCCCAGAACACGGTGTTCCTTCCACAACCGGGAAAGCTCGATACCAACCTGAACTTCAACGTGGATGCGAAAGACGCCCAAGGCAATGACCTGAACGGCGCCGGCGGGTTCCAGCCGGGGTCCACCATGAAGCCCTTCACATTCGCGGAATGGCTGAACGAGGGCAAGACCCTCACCGCAGAAGTTGATGCCTCACGCCGGGTCTACCCGTTGGGGTTCCCCTGGAAGGACAGCTGCGGAAAGGTACTGGGCGCCTACAGCACCGCGCAGGCGAACCCTGCCCTTGGTGCCGCCGACGACCTGCAGAATGCGGAGGACGGCTTCTATCGGCCCATGCCCGTCAACTACGGCCTGTACAACTCGATCAACACCGCCACTTTCGCGTCCGCCTCACAACTGGACTTCTGTGGCATCCAAAAGATGGTGGACGCTGTTGGCCTGCACAGCGGCCTGGACAGCAGCCCGGTCAACATGCACCAACTTGGCAACCTGCTGGGCGGCACGGGCGTCGCTCCCCTCACCCTGGCCAATGCCTTTGCCACCTTCGCCACCGACGGCCGCTACTGCGCTCCCATCGCGTTGGTCAGCATTACGGATGCAGCCGGGGCCAAGCTGCCGGCCCAGGCTTCCGACTGCCACGACGCCGTCAAACCGGACGTGGCCCGTGGCGTCAACTCGGTCCTGCAGGACGTCCTGAAGAAGGGCTCGGGCGTCTGGATCAATCCAAAGGTGCAGGACAAGCTTCCCACCGCAGCCAAGACCGGTACCTCCAATAACAACGGTTCCACCTGGGTGGTGGGATACACCACCGGCCTGGTCACCGCCTCCTTCTTTGGAGATGCACTGGAAGGCCAAAAACGGGCAGGGCAGAACGTGACCATCAACGGCACCTTCTACCCGAGCCTGGACGGATACATGATCGCCGGGCCGCAGTGGGCCAACTACATGCTCAAGGTGGCGCCGCTTTATCCTGCGGCCCCGTTCGCGCCGCCTCCCGCTTCAATGATTGGTCCGAACCCCAATTACAGGCCGTAGTCCCCGCGCCTGTGCCCTGCGCACGTCTGGCACGCCTCGCCGGCCTTGCTCCTCAAGTCCATCCCGGCGTCGGGCGCTGACATGTACTGCAACGCGTCGAGCGAACTCTTCGAGAAGGACAACGCCTAGCCGGCACCCCTCCACAACCGCTTCCACCAGGTGCGCCCGTGCTCCGGCTCCGGCTCCGGCTCCGGAGGAACGTCCTCGACCCGGGTTGCCCGCCGGGTGCGCCAGCGTTCCACTTCTTCTTCCACGTCACGGGTTTTGGTGATGACGGGCGGGCCGCCCTGAAGCTGCCGCCGGGCATCGACAACGCGTCGGTTGAAGTCCTGCAGGATGTCGCGAACCTGCTGTTCCGTGTACTGCGCGTCCAGCTTTGCGTCGAGTTCGGCGTCCTCGCCACGGAGCAGGATGGCGGCCGGCCCGAGCCCACTGATGTTCTCCCGCTGGATCAGCCCCTTGACCCACCAGTCCGGATCGTAGCTCTCGCCGAGGCCGGGAATCGGTTTGCCGGCGTACTTGAGGTTGTCGAACTTGCCCTGGGCCATGGCATCCCGGACCAGGTATTCGGCACGGGCGGCGTCGCTGACCTTCCGGCGCTTCTCCCGCTCCTGCGCGTCCAGGGCGTCCAGCGCCGCTTCCTCCTCAGCGCTGATGCCGGCACCGCGGTATGACCGCTCCTCGGCCGCCCGTTCGAGACGCTTTCGGAAATCCCCAGCGCCGGTGCCCATAGCCGCCACCGCCTTTCCTCGCTTGAACCCACCTTCCAGTATTCAGCGGCGGCCCGGCGGGTTCAACGCCCAAGGTGGGCGGACGACGGCGGGATGTCCCGCCGTCGTCCGCCCACCTGACACTGTGGCAAAGGTTAGTGGATTGTGCGCCGTCAGGCGTTGGCGTGCTCGGCGAGGATGCGGTCGATCTGGCCCACCGCTTCCTTGAGGCCTTCCTCCATGCCCATTTGCATCATTTGTTCCAACTGCTCCTCCGACTCGAAGGTGGAAAGGATCGTCATCCGGGTCCGGCCGCCTACGGGCTCGAGGGTGACGGTGGCGTGGCTGACGCCGAGCTCCCCGGTGGGGTTGCCATCGCTGTCCGCGAAGCCGTCATTGAACTGCAGCTCCCGCGGGGGCTCCAGGGAGGTGAATTGCCACCAGCCGTGCGCTTTCTCCCCGTCGGGCCCGGTCATGTAATAGCCGGCGCGGCCGCCCGGGACGAAGTCGTGCTTGTAGAAGGTGGCGGGCCACGTTGGCGGCCCCCACCAGCGCTCCAGCTGCCGCGGATCTTCGAAGAGTTGCCAGACGCGTTCCACGCCGGCGTCGAATTCAGCAATGAGCGTGAGGGTCAGCGCCTCCGGATTCTTGTCCGTACTGATGACTGCCATGGCAATGCCTTCCTAATCTTCAGCGAGAATGCCGGCTATCCTGGCGGCGCGCTGCCGCCAAATGTGTTCGTATTCGTCGAGCAGGCGGCGGGCTTTCTGCAGTCCTTCGTGGTTGCCGCGCACGATCTGCTCCCTTCCGCGCTTTTCCTTGGTGACCAGGGATGCGCGCTCCAACACCGCCACGTGCTTTTGGACGGCGGCGAAACTCATGGCGTAGAGGGCTGCAAGACCAGAGACGGAGTACTCACCTACAGTGACCCGGCGGACGATGTCCCGCCGGGTGGAGTCGGCGAATGCCTGGAAAAGGCGGTCCAGTTCGGTCTCGCTAAGCTTTTCTACAACCATTTGGTTGCACGTTATTCCGCGACTGCGTCCGTGTCAAGGGGGAACAGCTGGGACATTCGCAGGTCCGGCGCCCCCGTCGTTTCCGTCCGGCGGCCCTGCAGCGCTGCGGGCGGCAAGGAAACGCCCGATGCTAGGAGTCGAAGTGCGTCTGGACGGGCGTGCCTGACAGCTGCTCGATCAGGTCTTTGGCCACGTCCCGCAGTTTGCGGTTCCGGTTGCTGGACACCTTGGTGAGGATTTCCATGGCCTCCTCCTGGGAGCAGCGGTTCTGCGCCATGATCACGCCGCAGGCGAGATTAATGGCAGTCCTGCTCTCAAGGGCGGCTTCCAGGTCATCGGCGCGGTTTTGGGCGGTGTTGATACGCACGGAGAGGTGCAGCGTGTTGTGGGCGGCCGCAGCGAACCCCACCGCTTTGTCATAGACGTCTGCCGTGAACGCCCGGGGCCTGGTGGCGAAAAAGTTCAAAGCGGCGCTGGCCTCAGGCGTGATTTCCAGTGGCACGCCCAACGTACTGCGGACGTCGTTTTCCATGAGTTTCCGGTTGTATGTAGTCCACCGCGGATCCGTAGAGACATCGTCAATCACCACAGGGGTCATCTCGCGAAGGGAGCGGATGCAGGGGCCGTCACCCAGGGCCTGCTCAACAAGGTCCAGTTCCACAGCCCTGGCACTGCTGCCGGCCGCAGTGGCGGGGCGACGCCGGAGTTTCAGGGTCACCGCGCACTCGATGTCATCCCCCGCGGCTTCAGAAACTGCTGCTGCCGCCAGCCCCGAGAGACCTGACAGAAACTGCACGGCATCCTCAGCGCCCACCAGAACCTCCTGAAGGTGCTGGACGGTCTCATTGTTGGCAGGATTCAGCATGGGCTTCACTATACGGACCACCGGCCGTCCGAGTCAGCGCTGCGCTCCCGGAGATGAATTATTCGGGAGCCCTTGACCGCCTCCATACCGTAAACGCCCGCAGAAGCGTAGTGTCAAAGGTAGGAGATTTCGGGATTGCGTCACGTCCAGGGGTTGAATGCACCGGGCCACCCGCGCCAAGAGCGGCGGCCGCCAGCCGGGAATGGAACACCAGGCGCAATCAGGGATCGAGGCCCCATGGCCAGCCACCGTCCACAACATGGCGCCGGCAAGTACGCGGAGCTTCCAGCCGAAGCGGACTTAGTCCCGCCCGGCTCCGCGTTCCGCTCCCCAATTGTGCCCGTCCGGGGGAGCAGAGGCAGGCAATGAACGCCGAGTGGACCGGCGGCCCCGACCAACTCCTGGAGGCCGACGAGCAACGGAAGGACGTAGCCCGTCGTTTCCGTGCCTGCCAAATCCCCATGATCAAGCTGTGGACGTATTACTACGGCCTCGGCGGTGACGCGGACGAGGTATCCCTGGACGCCTACCTCAACGAGGCACTGCACCTTCCGGCCGCCCAGGTGGGGCTGATTGCCACCGCCATAAGGGAACTGTCTGCGGGTGGGGACGAGTGACCAAAGAAGATCCCTCCCGGGAGCCGGAGGGACCGATTCCGGAAGCAACGGAACTGTCGCTCCAGCAGCTGGTACTGGAAAGCCAGGACATCAGGGCCTTCCTCGCGGAACTGGCAATCCTGGCCAGTACGCGGTTGTCCGGCCCGGGGAACACCATCCACAGCGGCGTTACGGTCCTCCGCCATAAAAGGCCAGAGGCAATAGCGGCCAGTGATGCTGCCGCCAGGGCCCTGGACGAGCTGCAGAACGGTTTCGGCCAGGGCCCGTGCCTCACCGCACTCCGCCAGGGGACGACCCTCCTTGTGCCGGACCTGGCCGTCGAAACGCGATGGGCCCCCTACATCCGGACGGCCGCACAGCACGGCGTGTCCTCGATTCTTGCCATTCCACTGGACCTCGCGGGTGACGCGGAAGCGGTACTGAACCTCTACTCCGGCCGGAGCAACGGGTTCGCAGGGGAAGACATTGCCACCGTGGAGACCTTCGCCATGCAGGCCGCCAGTTCGCTGCGACTGATCCTTCGGATCTCTCAGCTGAGCGAAGCGAGGAATGACCTGACCGCCGCCATGCAGTCACGCACAGTGATCGACATGGCCGTGGGCGCAATCATGGCCCAGAACCGCTGCGGTCGCGAGACCGCCTTCAGCATCCTCACGCGGGCCTCGAGCACCAGGAACGTCAAGCTCAGGGAAGTGGCCGCAACCGTTATCACCTCGATCTCCGGGGAAGACAGGATTACGGCCTACTTTGATGATTAGCGCCCCGGAGTGCGTGGCCCCGGTCACACGTGATGAGATTCACTCGCAATAAATGCCGTATTTGGTTGAGCGGGCTTATCCGCCACGGGCACTATGGATACGCAGGGCAACACCCGCCCTTGACATCCTGGTGACGCAACGAGGCCCACCGGTGAGCGCAGGCCACCGACCCCCGGAGCGGACAGGCCACCGCCGGACGTAAAGCCGGCTTGATACAGGAAAGTACTGAACAATGACGTTTAACACTGCCGAATCCGTGACGCTGAAGATCTGGGACCGCGCTTCCCTCCACGAGACCCTCGATTCCGCGGTCTCCGACCTCTCCTCGCGCCACAACACCACCACTTCCCGCATTGCAGTCCACTGCAGCGGGCCGAACACCTTCACGCTGAGCGTGCGGGGCGACGAGCCCGCACTGGCGCTGTAAGCAGCCCTCCGCCAAAGGACGCGGACGACGGCGGGATTCACCCGGCGTCGTCCGCGTCCTTTTTGCTGCCCCGAAAGAAAAGTGACGACGATCATAGAAGTTACTGCGTGACGTTTCCCTTCCTGCCTGCGTCTTTACCTGGAGGAACTGTGACCAATACCTTGCAGGCAGCCATCCTGGCGGTCGACGGCGTCACCGACGTCTATCCCGCACGGAACCTGTGGCAGCGCCTTCCGGGTCAGGTGGCCTCACTGGTGCAGCCCGGCAACGGCGCCCCCGGGGACGCACAGCTCTTGGCCCCTGTTTGTCCCTCAACGGCGTATGTAGCGGACGAACCCATCGTGCGGATGCAGGAAAGGGCACGCCTACAGACCCGTGAGACCCTAAAGCTCCTGGTGGAAGCCGGATCACGCTGACCGTGGCGGCCGTCCCCTGCGCCTCGAACGGGAGCGTGGACCGGCGTAGCATTCGTCAGGTACGTACCGAACAGCGGAGGGCAGATGGGTACCCAGCAGAAGGCCACCAGGTTCCGTTTCGAGTCGCTGGCCCTGCCGGTGATCCAGGCACCCATGGCCGGCGGGCCCTCCACGCCGCAGCTGGCCGTGGCGGTCAGCGCCGCCGGAGGCCTTGGTTTCCTTGCAGCCGGATACCGGACGGCTGCAGCGATGCGGACAGACATCGAGGCTGTCAGATCGCAGACCAAGCACCCATTCGGCGTCAACCTGTTCGTACCGCAGCCCCCGGTTATCAGTCACGACGACCTGCAGCGATATGCCGCATCACTGGCTCCGGACGCTGAGCGGTTCGGCGTCAAACTGGGAGAGCCAAAGCATGATGATGACGACTGGGACGGGAAGCTCGAAGCATTGCTGGACCTGGCACCCCCGGTCGTTTCGTTCACCTTCGACTTTCCCGAATCCGGCGTGGTGGAATCGCTGAAACAGCGCGGCGTATATGTGATAGCCACTGTCACGGACCGCGAAGAAGCGCTCCGGGCACTTGCCGCCGGAGCGGATGCCCTGTGCGTGCAGGGCCCCGAAGCCGGTGGCCACCGGGGAACGTTCAAGCCGGACGGGCCTCCCCCGCTGGTGCCCCTCCACGGGATCCTCGGCGAGCTTTCCGACCTGGAGGTCCCCCTCATCGGGGCTGGGGGCATCGCAACTGCTGACCACACCCGGACTGCGCTGGCCGTCGGCGCCGTGGCGGTCCAGGCCGGGACGGCATTCCTGCGCGCCGCCGAAGCGGGAACCAAGCCGGTGCACCGGGCTGCCCTGGCGGCGCCGGACCACTTCACCACCACGGACGTCACCCGCGTCTTCTCCGGCCGCAATGCCCGCGGCCTGCACAACGAATTCATGCGCAGACATGATGGCGACGCCCCTTACGGCTACCCGGAAATCCACCACCTCACCACTCCCCTGCGTGCCGCGGCCGCGGCCGCAGGAGAGCCTGAGTGGCTGAACCTGTGGGCCGGCATCAACTACAGGCAAACCATGGAGGGCTCCGCGGTTTCAATCCTGAAAAGCCTCGCGCCCTAAGGCCTGGCCTAAATAGCTTGTCCCGCCGTCGCCGGTTCCTTAAAGCGCGACGGCGGGCCGACCCCTTGTGGGGGCCGGCCCGCCGTGTGAGTTGGAAGCGCGGGTGGTGCTTTAGAGGGTGGCGGTGTCGATCACGAACCGGTACCGGACGTCCGAGGCAAGGACACGTTCGTAGGCTTCGTTGATCTTCTCGGCCGGGATGACCTCGATTTCGGCGCCCAGGTGGTGCTCGGCGCAGAAGTTGAGCATCTCCTGGGTTTCGCGGATGCCGCCGATCATGGAACCGGCGAAGGAACGCCGTCCGCCAATCAACGCGAAGGCGTTGACCGGAAGGGGCTCCGCGGGTGCGCCGACGTTTACCAGGGCGCCGTCGAGCTTGAGCAGGCCCAGGTAGGAGCTGATGTCAATCGAGGCGCTGACCGTGTTGATGATCAGGTCGAAGGAGCCGGCGAGCTCGGAGAAGGTGTTCTCGTCACTGGTCGCGTAGTAGTGGTCGGCGCCCAGCTTCAGGCCGTCTTCCTGCTTTTTCAGCGACTGGGACAGCACGGTCACCTCAGCGCCCATGGCGTGGGCCAGCTTGACGGCCATGTGGCCCAGTCCGCCGAGGCCGACGACGGCAACGTTCTTGCCGGGGCCGGCACCCCAGTGGCGCAGGGGTGAGTAGGTGGTGATGCCGGCGCACAGCAGCGGTGCGGCGACGTCGAGTTCGATGCCCTCGGGGATGGTCACGACGAAGTCCTCGGTGACCACCACGTGGGTGGAGTAGCCGCCCTGCGTGATGGTGCCGTCGCGGTCGACGGCGCCGTAGGTGCCAATGTTGCCCTTGAGGCAGTATTGTTCCTCGCCCTTCTGGCAGTTTGCGCATTCCTTGCAGGAATTGACCATGCAGCCAACACCGACGCGGTCGCCGACTTTGTGCTTGCTTACTTCTGCGCCGACCTCGGTGACGATGCCGGCGATCTCGTGGCCGGGCACCAGCGGGTACTGCTGCGGGCCCCAGTCACCGCGGACGGTGTGGATGTCCGAGTGGCAGATGCCGGCGAACTTGATGTCGATCATGACGTCGTGGGGACCCACTTCGCGGCGCTCGATGGTGGTAGCCACCAGGTCCTCCGTGGCGGACGGGGATGCATAAGCCTTGACGGTAGTCATGGTTCTCCTGTGATCTGTTGGGGGGACTTCTTAATGCTACCGGGGTTGTTCGGAACAGATCCGGGAAATGCTTGTTCCAAGGTGGCCCTGTTGTGCCTGGTCTTGCGAGTCCTACCCTCAGCAGGCCCAGTTGCCACAAGGCGCATGGCGGCAGAAAGCGGCTATGGCCGGAGCAGGACCTTGACGGCCCGGCGTTCATCCATGGCCCTGTACGCCTCGGCTGCCTGGTCCAGCGGGAGTTCGAGGTCGAAGACTTTTCCGGGTTCGATGTCACCGGCCAGGATGAGGTCGATCAGCTCGGGCAGGTACTGCCGGACCGGAGCGGGGCCGCCATGCAGGTGCACGAGCGAGGAGAACAGCTCGCGGCCAGGCAGCGCCACGTCATGGGATACGCCCACGAAACCGACGTGGCCGCCGGCACGGGTGGCCTGGATGGCCTGCATCATCGATTCCTGCGTTCCCACGGCTTCGATGACAGAGTGCGCCCCCAGCCCGTCGGTGAGCTCCCTGATCTTCTGTACGCCCGCGTCGCCGCGCTCCTCCACGATGTCCGTGGCGCCGAACTCGCGGGCCAGGGCCTGCCGGTCGGCATGCCGGGACATGGCGATGATCCGTTCGGCACCCATCTGCTTTGCCGCCAGGACCCCCAAAAGGCCCACGGCGCCGTCGCCCACCACCGCCACCGTCTTGCCGGGGCCCACCTCGGCCGCCTTGGCGGCGAACCATCCGGTGCCCAGGACATCGGATGCCGTAAGCAGCGATGGGATCTTATCGTCGTCAGGCGTGCCCGGGGTGGCCACCAAGGTGCCGTCCGCCAGCGGGACGCGCAGGTATTCGGCCTGGGCGCCGCCTACGCCCTGCCGGTGCACGCAGCCGGTCTGGTAGCCGGAGCGGCAGATCTCGCAGGTGTTGTCCGAGGCAAAGAAGGACCCCACAACGAATTGGCCCGGCTGCACGTTCTTCACGTCAGCGCCCACGTCTTCGACGAGCCCCACGTACTCGTGGCCCATGGGCCTGGGCTCGTGCAGGGTGTCGGCGCCACGGTAGGGCCACAGGTCCGACCCGCACACGCAGGCGGCAATAACCTTGATGACGGCATCCGTGGGCTGTTGGATGGCGGGCTTGCCACGGTCCTCGACGCGGACGTCGCCGGGGGCATGCATGATGGTTGCGCGCATGCTGGGTCCTCCAAAGGGTGAAAGGCTGAAAGCGGACTTATCCCATCAAACCCGGCCCGGGAACCGTTAGCGAGGGTTCTGCTGAAACTGGTTCTGGCAGAACCTCCTTAGCGTTCTTCGCACCGACGTAACGTGTTCCCTATGGATAACCGAGCCGAGGTCCGGCAGTTCCTGTCCTCCCGCCGTGCGCGCATCACCCCGGAGCAGGCAGGCATCGAACCCTACGGCGGCCGCCGCCGGGTGCCGGGGCTGCGGCGCGATGAAGTGGCCCGCCTGGCAGGCGTCAGCGTGGACTACTACACGCGGCTGGAACGGGGAAACCTGAGCGGCGTTTCGGACAGCGTCCTGGATGCCATCGCCGGCGCCCTGGAACTGGACCGCGCCGAGCATGACCACCTCTACGACCTGGCCCGGGCGGCCAACACCTCGGGACGCAAGCGTGCGGCTGGTGCCGGCGCTTCGACGGCCTCCAAGGTCCGGCCGGAACTGCAGTACCTCCTGGATGCCATCACGGAGGCGCCGGCCTTCATCGGCAACAACCGGCTGGACATCGTTGCCGCCAACACCTTGGGCTACGCCCTGTATTCGGACATGTACCGCAGCCCGTCCCGGCCGGCCAACCACTCCCGGTTCATCTTCCTGGACCCGCGTGCCCACAATTTTTATACGGACTGGGACCGGGCCGCCAACACCAATGTGGCCATCCTCCGCCGCGAAGCCGGGCGCAACCCCCACGACAAGGGCATCGCCGAACTCATCGGAGAGCTGTCGATGCGCAGCGACGAATTCCGCACGCTCTGGGCCGCGCACAACGTCCGCCGCCACTACGCGGGGACCAAGGTTTTCCGCCACCCGGTGGTGGGGCTGCTCGAGCTGAACTACCAGGTTCTGGGGCTGGAAGAGGACCCCGGCCATACCCTTACCGTTTATCCCGCCACCCCGGGCAGCCCCTCCGCCGAAGCCCTCAAGCTCCTGGCTTCCTGGGCGGCCACTGAAAACATCGCGGAGTCGGCGCAAGGACAGGTCCGCGCGTAAGGCTGCGCACCTGGGCCTGCCCATGCCGGCTCCACACGGCTGTGATACCGGGGCTCCGGGCGGGTAGTCCCTAGACTGGCAGATGGACGTTGATGCCAGGACTATTGCGAAGGAGCGAAAAGATGAGTGGAGTAGTTGTTGTAGGCGTGGATGCCAGCCCGTCGGCACGGAAAGCTGCGGAGGTGGCGCTGGGCCTGGCGGAATCCCTGGGCGCGTCACTCCATGTGGTCACCGCGTTTGAGAGCGAAAACTCCGAAACTTACGGTGTGGGCTCGGACAAGGTGAGGATCTCGAACGCTGACAGCTCGGAGATCGTGGCCAAGGATCTGGCCAACTCCAGGCCCGGGGTGGAAGTCACCCACTTCGCCGCCCGCGGCAAGCCGGCAGACTCCCTGATCAAGGAAGCCATCCGCCTGAACGCCCGGCTGATCGTTGTGGGCAACCGGAGGATGCGCGGCATCGGCCGGCTGCTGGGCAGCGTGGCCAACAGCGTGGCGCACAACGCCCCGTGCGACGTCTACATCGCGAACACCTACGAGGACTGACCCTCCCCCCTTCAAAGGTGGGCGGACGACGGCGGGACCTCCCGCCGTCGTCCGTCCACCTTTTTGCCCAAGGGCTTTTCAGGCCCCGTATTCCTCGTCGGTGACATGGTCGAGCCAGGTGACCACCTGGCCGTTACTGTCCGCTTCCTGCATGGCCACGTGCGCCATGAAGCGGTCCGCCGTGGCACCGTGCCAGTGCTCTTCCCCGGGTTCGATGTACACCACGTCGCCCGGGCGGATCTCCTGGACTTCGCCGCCGCGGCGGGCCACCAGGCCGATCCCATCGGTCACGTAGAGGGTCTGGCCCTTGGGGTGGTGGTGCCAGGCGGTGCGGGCGCCGGGAGCGAACCGGACATGCGCGCAGCCGATGGCCGACTGCCCGTCAGGGTTCCGGATCCCATCGATCTGCACTGTCCCGGTGAACCATTCCTTGGGCCCGGCGCCCGTTTGGCCGCCGCTTTCGATGTATTTCATGCTCTCCTCCTGTTGGGTGGGTTCAGGGTCTAATGGGCCGGATGGTCATTGGGGTTGTCCCGTCCGGGCAAGCGTGGCCCGGGCGGTCTGGAACGCCAGGACCGCAGCGATGCCAAGGATGCCGGCGCCGGCGAGGAAGGTCCCGCGGTAGCCGGCGGAGTCGTACAGCACGCCGCCCACGGTTGACCCGACGGCGATTGAGGTCTGGACCACGGCCACCATCAGGCCGCCACCGGCCTCGGCGTCATGGGGCATGGCCTTCGCGATCCAGCTCCACCAGCCCACGGGCGCGGACGTGCCCAGCAGCCCCCATATCGCCAGAAGGACCACGACGATGGCGAACCAGTCGCCGGAGGGCACGAGGCCTGCCGCGATGGCCGCCATGAGCGCCGGAATGACTGCCAGCGTCCGGTACAGGCCCTTTCCGATGAAGCGGCCGATCAGCAGGGTACCCACGAATCCGGCCACCCCGATGACCAGGAGGACCAGGGACACCGAGGCCGCGCCCGCGCCTGTCACGGTCTCCAGGAACGGGCGGATGTAGGTGAACAGCACGAACTGTCCCATGAAGAAGGAACCGCACGCAGCCATGCCCCAGGCGACAGGCGGGCTCCTGAAAGCGGCGAAAATGGTGAAGACGTTTCCGGCCGCCCCGGTGGGCCGTTCCGCTTTCATGGCAGGCAGGCTTCTCCACTGCCAGGCAAGGGCCAGCAGCGCCACCGGCACCAGGCAGAAGAACGCACCGCGCCATCCGATGATGGAGCCCAGGTAGCTGCCCAGTGGTGCAGCCACCACCGTGGCCAGGGCGTTGCCGCCATTGAAGATGGCCAGGGCGCGCGGCACCTGGTGGGCCGGTACCAGACGCATGGCGGTGGCGGCGGACATGGACCAGAATCCGCCGATGACCACGCCGATCAGTGCACGGCCGATCATGAAGACCAGGTATCCCGGTGCCAGCGCAACCAGGGCTCCGGAGACTGCCATGAGCGTGGTCAGTCCCAGCAGGAGCGTCTTGCGGTTCATACTGCCGGCAAGGGTGGACAACGACAGGCTGGTCGTCACAGCGAACAGCCCGGAAATCGCTATGCCCTGCCCCACCATCCCCTCTGAAACCTGCAACTCGGCGGCCATGGGCGTGAGCAGGCTGACGGGCATGAACTCGGAGGCGATCAGGGCGAACACGCACAGGGACATCGCGAAGACCCCTCCCCAATGCGCAGGGTGCTGCACTTCCGGTTTTGGTGGCGCGCTGGTAATGGTGACAGTTGTTTCGGTGGCCATGCCTCCATGAAACAGGGAGGTGGGAACACTAGCGAGGGCCCTGCTGAAACCGGTCTTGGCAGAACCCCTTTAAGGACGCCTTAAAGGCACGGGGCCGCGGGCCTAGGCAGTGGTCCCCTGCTGCTGCATGTTCTGCGGGCTCTTTCGCAGGTCCTTTTCAAGTTCGGCCAGGCAGTAGTCCTTGAACCAGTGCCTGATGCGCAGCGGGAGAACCGGATAGGCAACGGCAAGGACGCGCCACGTGCGGTCGAACCTGCGCTGGTGGCGGTCGCTCCACGCAAGGCCGAAGTCCTGCCGCAACTGCCCCGGCAGCAGCCCTGCGGTGAGGAACCTGGCAGAGGGCATGATGGCGCGGTACCAGAGTGCGGTGTGCGTGGGAAACAGCAGGCCGCGTCCCACGCGCACGCCTTCTTCTTCCGCGCGGAGGGTTGAAAGCTGCTCCTCCCAGTAGCGGCGGAAGGCCACGCGGTCCTTCGGCCACATCTCCGGTGGCAGCTGCAAAGCGGTGCCGATCCGCGCGTAGTCGCGGTACATTGCGTCGGCTGCGTCGTCGTCCATCGGGCCGCGGATCTTCTCGACGATGGTCTGCGCGGTGTCATAAAGAGTGGCCGCCACCCAGAGCTGCAGTGCGGGGTCGTAGGCGCTGTAGCCGGCAGAGGACCCGTCTGCGGGACGGCGTACCGGCATATGTGCCTGGTTGACCCTGCGGCGGACTTCCCTGACCTGCTCCTCGGTTCCATAGACGATGCCGTAGACGTAGGTGAGTGTGCCCTTGAGCCGGTCTACAGGGCGCTGGGTGAAGGTACTGTGGGCAGCCACCCCGCGGCCGATTGCGGGTTGGGCGAGCTGCAGCAGGATGGCCCGTCCTGCCCCGGCAAGCAGGATGCCTTCGGCCCGGAAGTCGGCATCGCCCTGAACCATGTGAAAAGGGTACCGGAGACAAAGGACGTCAGGACGGGCCCTTTGGCCCGTCCTGAGCTCCCGCACACCCCTCTGTTACAAGTGAGCCGGCTTACCGCTCCAGCAGGGACACGTCCCGGACCGCGCCCTTGTCCGCGGACAGTGCCATGGCGGCATAGGCGCGCAGGGCTGCGGACACCTGGCGGTCCCGGTCCTTGGGCTTGTACCCGCCGTTGACTTCCAGTTTCTCGCGGCGTTCGGCGAGGACCTCGTCGGAGACCTCCAGCTGCATGGACCGCTGGCTGATGTCGATGCTGATAATGTCACCGTCCTCCACCAGGGCGATGGCACCGCCGGAGGCAGCCTCCGGAGAGATGTGGCCGATCGAGAGACCGGAGGTGCCGCCGGAGAAGCGGCCGTCCGTGATGAGGGCGCACTTCTTGCCCAGGCCGCGGCCCTTGAGGAAGGACGTGGGGTACAGCATTTCCTGCATGCCAGGGCCACCGCGGGGGCCCTCGTAGCGGATAACCACAACGTCGCCCTCCTTGACCTGCTTGTTCAGGATCTTCTCCACGGCCTCGTCCTGGGACTCGCAGACCACTGCCGGCCCGGAGAAGGTCCAGATTGATTCGTCCACGCCCGCGGTCTTCACCACGGCGCCGTCAATGGCCACGTTGCCCCGGAGCACGGCCAGGCCGCCGTCCTTGGAGTAGGCGTGCTCCACGGAGCGGATGCAGCCTTCCGCGGCGTCGGTGTCGAGCGAGGTCCACTCGTTCGACTGGGAGAACGCGGTGGAGGACCGGACGCCGCCGGGGGCCGCGTGCCACAGGGCCTTGGCTTCCTCGGTGGCCTTGCCGCCGCGGATGTCCCAGTCGTCCAGCCAGCCGTCCAGGTCATTGGAGTGCACGGAGTGGACGTCCTTGTGCAGGAGGCCGCCGCGGTTCAGCTCGCCCAGCAGGGCCGGGATGCCGCCGGCGCGGTGCACGTCCTCCATGTAGTAGGTCTTGTCCTTGGCGACGTTCGGGGCCACCTTGGCCAGGCACGGTACCTGGCGGGACTTGGCGTCCATCTCGGCCAGGCCGTAGTCCACGCCGGCCTCCTGGGCCGCCGCGAGCAGGTGCAGGATGGTGTTGGTGGAGCCGCCCATGGAGATGTCCAGGGCCATGGCGTTGTCGAAGGCCTTCGCGGTGGCGATGGAGCGGGGCAGCACGGAGTCGTCGTCGCCGTCGTAGTAGCGCTTCACCAGCTCGACGACGGTGGCGCCGGCCTTCTCGTACAGCGCCTTGCGTGCGGTGTGGGTGGCCAGCACGGAGCCGTTGCCGGGCAGCGACAGGCCGATGGCCTCGGTGAGGCAGTTCATGGAGTTGGCGGTGAACATGCCGGAGCAGGAACCGCAGGTGGGGCAGGCGTTCTCTTCGATGAGGTTGATGTCGGCGTCGGAGATGGACTCGTCCACTGCGTCGGCAATCGCGTTCACCAGGTCCAGGGAGCGGACGGAACCGTCGGTCAGGGTCACCCGGCCGGCTTCCATGGGGCCGCCGGAGACGAAGACCACGGGGATGTTCAGGCGCAGTGCTGCCATCAGCATGCCCGGGGTGATCTTGTCGCAGTTGGAGATGCACACCAGGGCGTCGGCGCAGTGCGCGTTGACCATGTATTCGACGGAATCGGCGATCAGGTCGCGGGACGGCAGCGAGTAGAGCATGCCGGCGTGGCCCATGGCAATGCCGTCGTCCACGGCGATCGTGTTGAATTCGCGCGGCACGGCGCCGGCCGCAAGGATCGCGTCGGAGACGATCCGGCCCACGGGAGCAAGGTGGGTGTGACCGGGGACGAATTCGGTGAAGGAGTTGGCCACGGCGATGATCGGCTTGCCGATATCGGAGTTGGCGACGCCGGAGGCGCGCAGCAGTGCGCGGGCGCCGGCCATATTGCGGCCGTGGGTGACTGTTTTAGAGCGAAGTGCAGGCATGCTTACCATCCTCTTGCCTTGGCGACGCGGACGGAAGACAGCGCTGCTACTAGTAGCGGGAGTACCAGAGTAATAGTATTTTACGATGAGTGATCCTGGGCGCCGAAAAGAACTTGGCCTTTTCCTACGGGCCCGGCGCGACCAGGCCCTCCGGGCCGACTATGGGTTGCCGCCGATCGGCCGTGCGCGCGACCGCGGGCTGCGCCGCGAGGAGGTGGCCTTCCTCTCCGGCGTCAGTGTCACCTGGTACACGTGGCTTGAACAGGGACGGGACATCAACCCGTCCCGGCAGGTCCTGGAGGCTGTGAGCCGCGCCCTGCATCTGTCGGGAACGGGCCTGGGCTATGTGCTCTCCCTCGGCGGGTACGCGTCCGCCGCGCCTGCCGGACCCGCCGCCGATACCGCCCCGCCCCACATCCAGCGGCTGATGGACGCGCTGGATCCCAACCCCTCCTTTGCACTGTTCCCGGACTGGCGGGTAGCCGGCTGGAACAAGGCCTATGCGGCGCTCTACCCCAACATCGCCACCGTGGCACCCGCGGACCGGAACCTGCTGTGGCTGGTGTTCACCGACCCCTACGTCCGCAACCTGCTGCCGGACTGGGAAACAACCAGCAAGAGGTTCCTTGCCGAGTTCCGGGCCGAGACCGGACAGCGCCTGGGTGACCCGGACATCCAGTACCAGGTGGAGCGGCTCAAGGAAGCAAGCCCCGAATTCCGGCAAGGCTGGGACCTTTACGACATCCTGGGCTTTGAGTCCCGCGAGCGCCTTTTCCACCACCCGGCGGTGGGAGTGCTGCAGCTGGAACACCACCAGGTGTCCCCTTCGGACCGGCCGGACCTGCACATCGTGGTGTACACCCCGTCCCCGGGCAGCGACGCGGCGGCACAGATGACGTCACTCATGGCGGCAAACGCCTAACCGGCGTCGGTGCCAAGATAAGCCAACGCCGCGGCAGCCTGCGCCTGCGTGGCCGTGCGAAGGGTGGGGTCCACGGCCGGCAGGAAGAACGGGGAGTGGTTGGCGGGGATGTCCGTGTCCACGGTCCCCGCTTCCACGGCCCGGCGGCAGACGTCGCGGGGCACGGAGCCGACAATCCAGTACACGTATGGAGTGCCGAAGGCGTCGGGGATGCGGCTGAAATCCTCGGAGGCCGTCTGCGGGGCGGTGCGGTAGACGGCGTCCGCCCCGAAGGACCTGGTGAAGGCCGCCGTGACCCGGGCGTTGGCCTCCGGATCGTTGCTGGTCAAAGGGTATTGGTCGTAGTACTCGAACTCCGGTTCCTGCGGGGAGCCCGCTGCAGCGCACTCGCCCCGCACGATCCGCTCGATGGCGGCAACCATCTGGCTGCGGATCGCCATGCTGTAGGTCCGCAGGTTGAGCAGCAGCTCCGCCCGGTCCGGGATGATGTTGGCCGTTGCACCGGCGTTCACCGAGCCCACTGTCAGCACCGCGAACTCCCCCGGAGTCGTTTCACGGGACACCACGGTTTGCAGGCGGAGGACGATCGAGGCAGCCAGCACCACCGGATCAACCGACTTATGCGGCATTGATCCGTGGGCGCCCCGCCCGTGGACGGTGATCCGGATCGAGTCACCGGCCGACAGCACCGGACCCGGCGTGGTGCCGATGGTTCCCGCCTCGGTGGGCATGACGTGCTGGGCCAGCGCAATGTCCGGCCGGGGGATTCCGGCGGCCAGGCCGTCGTCGAGCATTGCCTGCGAGCCTGCCGCCGTCTCCTCGGCCGGCTGGAACAGGGCAACGTAGGTGCCCTGCCAGGTGTCCCGGTGGTCGGCAAGGTATTTTGCGGCGCCGAGCAAGGCCACCACATGCATGTCGTGCGCGCAGGCGTGCATCACGCCCGGTTTGGCGGAGGCGTAGCGTGCCCCCGTCGCCTCAGCGACGGGAAGGGCATCCATGTCCGCCCGCGCCAGCACGCAGGGACCGGCGCCGTTGGCAAGAACGCCAACGACGCCGGTGCCGCCGAAGTGCCGGACGTCAAAGCCCCAGCGGGCCAGGTTGTCCGCTGCTGCGGCGGACGTTTCGTGTTCGGCAAGGCCAAGCTCAGGGTTCCGGTGGATCTGCTCGTAGAGCGGTATCTGCCAGGCCAGTTCCTGCCCGACGCCGTCCTGAAGGCTGTCCATAAGGTCCATGCGGGCGCTCCTCCCGGCCGGCGGCACCGGCCCTTGGGGTCACTCTAGGCCAGCACCCCCTGCCGCACCACGGCCGGCTCAAACTGCGCACCCGCGCCCGGGAATACCGGCACGTCGATCCGCGCGTGGGTGTGGACCTCGGTCACCGTGGCTTTGGTGTGGCGGGCGATCTGCTCCATGGTGGTCACCCACATGCCGTCCATGCCCTTCACCCGCTCGATCAGCTGCTCCAAGGCCACTGCCTTGGACGGCCGGCCAGAGATGAACGGGTGGTTGGTCAACACGAAGCAGCTGCCTTGGGAATGGTGGGCCTCGGCCTCAAGCGTCCACATTTCCAGGACCTTGGCCGGACTCTCGATCACGCCGCTGCCGGTCACTCCCGGGTAGAAGGCGTACTGCTCCCAGTCGTCCAGGGTCCAGTCCACGGGAATCTCCACGATGTCCCGGGGATCATCGGCGGCGACGGCGAAGCGGTAGGGGGCGTCGCCGTCGAGCAGGCTGGAATCGTAGAGGAAGCCGCGGTCTGCCAGCAGGCCCGGGGAGTGCCAGTTCAGCTCCCACCAGGGTGCCCTGTAGCCCACGGGACGGATACCCGCCACTTTGGCCAGCGCTTCCAGGCCGCGGTCAATGTAACCGGCCTCGGTGGCTGCGTCGATAGCCTGCATGGGTTCGTGCAGGTATCCGTGGTGGGCTACCTCGTGCCCGCCGTCCACAATGCGCCGCACGATGTCCGGGTAGGACTCGGCGGTAAAGCCGGGGATGAAGAAGGTGGCCTTGATGTCCTGGCGCTCCAGGATCTTCAGGAGCCGTGGTACTGCGATCTTGGGGCCGTAGGACTGGTGGGTCATCAGGGACATGCGCCGTGTGCTGGTGGGGTCGTGGGCGATGGTGCAGGACTCGGCGTCCACGTCGAAGGTGAAGGAGGCGGCGGCTTTGGCGCCGTCGGGCCAGATGACGGTGTGCAGGGGGTCCGCGATGGCGGGCTGGTTCACGGGAAATCCTTTCGGCGGGCGCAGGGCGCCCGCCAGGTTTCTGCAGGGAAGAGGAGTTGTGCCGCTTAGAGGGCGGGAAGGGCGGGCGTGGTGCCGGCCGGCTGGCCCTCGGTTTCAGCTGCCGC
The DNA here is from genome assembly GCF_040702335.1 of Pseudarthrobacter sp. NPDC080039. Taxonomy (NCBI): domain Bacteria; kingdom Bacillati; phylum Actinomycetota; class Actinomycetes; order Micrococcales; family Micrococcaceae; genus Pseudarthrobacter; species Pseudarthrobacter sp. NPDC080039. The sequence continues at coordinate 65,577 of NZ_JBFBKY010000005.1, forward strand.
CCGGGGCTCGAGTGCGAGGTAGCGGATGTGCTGCCGCGGCCCGAGGATGGCGTACACGCCGGCGCTGGTCAGACCGCCGGCCAGCCAGGAGAGGTCCCAGCCGCCCAGGGCTACCGCGATGGGTCCCTGCATGATGGGGATCAGGCCGTACATGAACAGCCAGGTGGCGACGATGCCGGCCACGAGGGAGACGACGCCCGCCCAGTTGACACCGGGGAGCCGCTTGGTACCCACGGCGTCGAACAGGCGCTCAGGCTCGCCCGGCCAGCGCTTGTCCAGCCAGAAGTAGTGCACCAGCATGATCCCGCCCCAGGCGGCCACCCAGGCCACCAGGCCGATCAGCCAGGCGTCGAGCACCGCGGCGAAGTCCTCCTGGAAGATGAAGAAGACGACGGCGGCGAGGGAGAAGACGCCGACGAACAGGTTGAGCTTGCGGCGGCTGATGGAGATGTCCAGGGCCTGGGTGGCGACGGAGAAGGTGTAGATGTTCAGGATATTGGTGGCGATGGGGCCGTGGAGCACCATCAGCAGCACGGGCAGCGCCATGGCGCCGAAGTTGAGGACGATCAGCTTGCCGGGATCGATCTGCCCGCTGTTGGTGGCCAGGCTGGCACCAAGGACACCCAGCCACACCACGGGGATGAACTGGCCCAGCACGGAGGCCAGGTAGACCTTCTTCTTGGGGACGCTGGTGCTGACGAACCGGGAGTAGTCCGCGGCGTAGGTGAACCAGGTGATGCCCCAGCCGATGCCGATGGCGGTCATGACGGCGCTCATGGCCGCGATCCGCTCGGAACCTTCCAGGATGGCGTCGGCAGGTCCGGCGTAGCCCCAGTCGATGTCCATGCCGAACCAGGCGACGGCGGACATGACAGCGAGGATAAGGATAGTGGGCGGCACGGTCCATTTCTCGAAGGCCGCGATGGCCTTGTAGCCGAACCAGGCAATGGCCACCTGGAGGGCCATGATGAAGGTGGCGACGCCGATCTTCCAGCCGTAGTTGGGGGCTTCGGGGTCAACCCAGCCGAGGGTTCCGAAGAGTGCCATGACCAGGTCCAGGATGATCCAGGTGTTGACTGCGCACCATCCGATGACCAGCAGGGCCTGGATGGCTGCCGGCAGGTAGTTGCCGCGGCGTCCGAACGCCGCCCGGGCCAGGACCATGCCCGTGGCTCCGGTCTTCTGGCCGAGGAGGACGAAGCAGCCAAAGAGCAGCATGCCGATCAGGTTGCCCAGCACCAGGACCGTGACGGTGTCCGCGAGCCCTAGTCCCAGCTGGATACCGAGTGCCCCCAGCACCCAGTTGATGGGTGCCAGGTTGGCGCCCGCCCAGATCCAGAACTGGCCGGATACCTTGCGTGTTCTTGCTGACTCGGGGATGGGCTGCAGCCAGGCTTCGTGGTCCACAACGCTGTGGTCCTGTACCGCCTGGCCAGGTTGGCCGTGCGTGGCTGTTGAAAGCTTTTCTTGCATGGGGGGCCTCCGTGAGGTGGATAAGTACCAAAAGGCTATGTGGCCCTCATCACAAGGAACAAGATACGATCTGTCGAACAGATCCTCCTACTACGTTACGGAATGTCGTGTCAGTGTTTCTTGGCGAAATACTCGCCCATCCCGCCCTCGCCGCCGCCGATCCCGTAGTCCACCCCTTGGGCGCGGTGGCGGATGCGCAGCCCGTCCGCTGGGTCCATTCCAGCGAAGTCCTGGACATCGCTCCCCTGCTCCGGGGCGGGGAGCTACTGCTCTGCGGCGGCATCACCCTGGCCACGGCCACGCCGGCCAAACGTGAAGACTATGTGCGCGAACTGGCCCAGCGCGGCATCGCCGCGCTCGCGATTGAAACCGGAGGCGCGTTGCCGGAGATCCCTGCCGACATGCTGCAGAAGGCGGAGGAGTTCGGCCTGCCCGTGGTGGAACTGCGCAAGGTGGTTCCGTTTGTGGGCGTGATGCAGGCCATCAACTCCATGCTGGTGAGCGAGTCGGTGGGGCACCTGCAGCAGGCAGACGCCGCCACGCGGGCCATGGCCGCGGAGCTGGCCCACGGCGCCTCGCTGGACAAGATCCTGGGCGTCCTTGCGGGCATCACCGGATCCGGCGTGAAGCTCACGTCGCCATGGGGAGTCACCATGGGCAGCGCCGTCCCCGAGGGCTGGCTTGGGAAACAAGGGGCGCGGGAGGATGACGCGCAGCCGGAAGAAGGAGCAGCGGACGACGGCGCCCCGGGCCGGGGCGGGCACCGCATCCCTTTTCCGGCGGCCGCCGGAGCGGTGATCAGCGTGGACATCCCGGTGCGGGGCGTCCTGATGGGCCGGTTGGAGGTGCAGGTCCCGGAGGACGCAGACACCGCGCTGGCGCGGGTGGCCGGTGAGCGTGCGGTGGACATCCTTGGGCTGGCACTGCTGCAGCACACGCCTCCCGGGCTGCACGCCCTGGCTGGGGCTGAACTGATGCGCGCCGTACTCAACGCGGCACCGGAGTGGCGGCTCGAGCAGCTGGCACCGGGCGCCGGCTTCCCCACGGATTCCCCCGTGGTGGTGGCGGCAATCCACGCGGCGTCCCCGCAGGAGCTGCGTGGCGCCGTCGAAAACTTCCTGAGTTTGCGGCGGATACCCTGCGCCGCCTACCTGGACGACGCCGAACTGGTGGTGATGATTGGGCTGCCCTGCGCCGATACCGCCGGTGAAAGGCGGCGGCTGTTGGAATCGCTGCAGGCTCTGGAGGGGGACCGGGATGCCGTGATCGCCGTCGGGCCGCTGGCCGGCGGAGTGGCGGAGGCGGCCTGGTCGCTGGCGGAAGCCCGCCGTGCCCTGGAGATTCGGCAGATCCGGCGCCGGAACGCATCGGCCCGCAGGCGGTACCCCGCCCGTGGGCTGGTGGTGATTGATGCTGGGGACGCCGCGGTGGAAAGCCTCGCCCTGACCTGCCTGGACGCCTCGGCACGCGATGCGTTCGTCAACCGGCAGCTTCGGGCCGTGCTGGAGCATGATGCGCAGCGCCAATCCCAACTCCTGGAAACCCTTCAGGTGTGGCTGGACTCCGGCTGCAACACAGCCCAGTCAGCCCGCGAACTGCATCTGGAACGGCAGTCCATGCATCACCGGCTGCAACGGATTTTCGAGTTGTGCGGCGGCGACCCGCGCGGCACGGGCCGGCTGGCGGCGCTGCACCTGGCGGCTCGGATGGCAGGGCTGCCCTGACGTCCCACCTGCCGCAGGGAGGGACGAAGGCCGTGCATTAGGCGCGGCCGTTCCCTACCGGGAAACGCCAGCCGCGGATCGAGGGTCAATCAGAATTCGACGGTTTCGAACTCAAGCAGGTCGGCGCCGGTGGCCACCGGCTTGCGGTCGCCACCGTGCTGTTCGCCGGATTGGCGGTTGCGCCAGTTCTGGTAATCCTCTTCCGTGGACCAGGTGGTGACGACGAAGTAGCGGTTCTCGCCCTTGACCGGTCGGAGCAACTGAAAGCCCTCGAATCCCGGCTGGCCGTCGACGGCGTGCGCACGGCCCGCAAAACGCTGTTCCAGTTCGGGGCCCTTTCCCTCCGGGACGTGGATTGCGTTGATCTTTACAACAGACATGGTCGATGTTCCTTTCTGGGGCGGTTCGGTGCGGGGACAGGGCGGAAAGCAGCGGCTAAGGCAGGTCAGTCAGGCCGATCCCGGCGTCGTCGAGGCAGGGTGACCGTTTGCCGGCCGGGACTCCGGTTGAACGGAGGCAGGTGCATTGAGGCCCTTTCACGCCGGGGAGGGACCGCCAGACGAAGCGCTGCATCTTGTTGTACGGGCCGAAGTCCAGGACCGCTCCATCCAGCTTGGGAGCGAGATCGTGGCTTACGCTGATGTCCAATTCGGGCTCCCCGGGCCCCGATTGGGCTTGGTCCCGCTCCCCAGGCATGATGCGGCAGCGCAGGGGCTTACGGGGCAGGGTCCGGGAAAAGTAGAGGCCCTGCTTCCGGCAGCCACCGCCGCCCAGGTAGCAATGAAGCGCCCCACCGAACACGCCCACCATTTCCAGGGCGGAGTCCGTCACGTAGAAGCGGCCGTGCCCCGGGATCTGGACGGTGGACAGGGTGGACAGGCCGGGGTCCTCCCGATTCAAGCCACGGGCCTTATCTGCATGCACCCGAACATTATCGCAAGGGATAGTTGGCTCCACGAGGATTACGGTCCCCGCCGGCCGTGCGCCTGAAACCCGCTGCGCGGGTCCTACGATGGGCGTGGGGGCAAACGGATGGAACGGGGCGGGTGGAATTGTGCAGTCTGTGGAACTGGTTCTAACCCTTGTCCCGGTACTTGCTGCGGGCGCGGCCGGCATATCAGCCACCCTGCGCGCTCCGGGGCCGCGGGCCACCAGCGGACTGCAGCATTTCGCGGCCGGTGTGGTCATCGCGGCCGCAGCCCTGGAACTGCTGCCGGACGTGGTGCGCGAAAGCGGACTGGTCTCAATCGTCGGTTTCGCCGCCGGCATTGCCGTGATGTTCGGCATGCGCGCCCTCACTGGACGTCTTGAAAGACGGACCGGGGCCCGGCAGGCCTCCGGCCTTCCATGGGGGATGATCGGCGCGACAGCCGTTGACTTCTTTATCGACGGGCTCATCCTCGGGGCCGGCTTCACCGCCGGCGGCCATACCGGGGTGCTGCTGTCGATTGCCCTGGCCATCGAGTACCTCTTTGTCGGCTTGTCGTTGGCAGGGGCCCTCGGTACGGAAGCCCGGAGCGGAGTGGTTATTGCGGTCCCCGTACTCCTGTCGCTCCTCACCGTCGCCGGTACATTCCTTGGCCTGTGGCTGCTCGCCGGGGCCACGCCGGTAATACTGGCCGCAGTGCTGGCTTTTGGGGCCGTGGCGTTCATGTACCTGGCCACGGAAGAGCTCCTCGTCGAGGCGCACGCCCAGGGTGAAACCGCCGTCGGCTCAAGCGCTTTCTACATCGGCTTCCTCGCGGTGCTCATGATTGAACAAGCGCTACGCTGACCAGCCCCCATGGAGCGGGGAAAGCCTTGGCCTTCGAGCGTCAGTTTGCCGGCCTGCCACCGAGCCGGGTGGTCACCTTGGCGGCGGCGGCCACGCAGGCGTCGCCCAGGCTCTCGAACTGTTCCCTGGACACCCGGAATCGGGGCGCCGGAATGAGGACGGCGGCCACTACGTCACCGCGGTGGTCGCGGACGGGTGCGGCCACGCCCACCTCGTCCATGGACGATTCGCCGTAGTTCCCCGCCCATCCCCGCTGCGCAACATCCTGGAGCCGGGCTTCGTAAGCCGCCAGTCCGGCGTCGTCCAGTCCCGGGAAGGTGATGGTCCCGCTCCGCAGCAATTCGCGCACCCGCTCGGCCGGCAGCGTGGACAGGAACACCTGGACGGAGGCGCTCATGGCGTCCCGGTAGCGGGCGCCCAGCGGCGTGGTGTGCTTGATCTGGTGGTGGCTGGCGATCTGCTCCACGCAGATGGCTTCGTCCCCGTTCCACAGCATGAGGGCGCTGGTTTCCCCCGTCTGCTCGGTCAATTGCCGCAGCACGGGGTACGCCACCCGGCGTTCCTCCATCTCCGCCAGCAGCGGTCCGGCGACGGCGATGAGTCCCAGGCCCAGGCGGAACCGCTTGGTTTCCGGGTCCCGCTCCACCAGGTTTTCCTGCTCGAAGGTTGCCAGGATCCGGGAGACGCTGCTCTTGTGCATGCCCACGCGGTTGGCGATTTCCGTGACCCCCAGCAACGGTTCGTCCGCGGTGAAGGTGCGCAGGACGGCGATGGCGTTGACGACGACGGAGGCGCCTTTCGCGTCCTGCCCGCCGTTGGTGCCGGATCCGTTGCCGTTGCTGTCGGAGGTCTTTGCAGGAGTCATGGTGGACACCATCTTTCCCTATCGTCTGCGATAGACGCCGAAGGCGGCGCCGTTGTCCACGGCGCCGCCCCGGCTGTTCAGTTGCTTATGCCTCGATGATGTTGTGCTCGGGGCCGAACGGGAACTTGGTGATGTTCTCCACCGAGTTGTCCTCGCCGATGACCAGGATGTCGTGCTCGCGGTAGCCGCCGGCGCCGGGCAGGCCGTCGGCAACGGTAATCATGGGTTCCATGGAGACCACCATGCCGGGCTCAAGGACGGTGTCGATGTCCTCGCGCAGTTCCAGCCCGGCTTCGCGGCCGTAGTAGTGGCTGAGGACGCCGAAGGAGTGGCCGTAACCGAAGGTGCGGTTTGCCAGGAGGCCGTGGCTGATGTAGATCTCGTTGAGCTCGGCGGCGATGTCCTTGCAGACGGCACCGGGCTTGATAAGTTCCAGGCCGCGGCGGTGCACCTCGACGTTGATGTTCCACAGTTCCAGCGAACGCTCGTCCGGCTGGCCCAGGAAGAGGGTGCGCTCCAGGGCCGTGTAGTAGCCGGAGGTCATGGGGAAGCAGTTCAGGGAGAGGATGTCGCCCTGCTGCAGCTTGCGGGTGGTGGCCCAGTTGTGGGCGCCGTCGGTGTTGATGCCGGACTGGAACCACACCCAGGTGTCGCGGACTTCGCGGTGGGGGAACGTCCTGGCGATCTCGTGCACCATCGCCTCGGTGCCGATCAGGGCCACTTCGTATTCGCTGATGCCCTCACGGATCGCGTTGCGGATGGCTTCGCCGCCCAGGTCGCCGATGCGGGCGCCGTGCTTGATGACCTCGATTTCCTCGGCAGACTTGATCATGCGCTGGCGCATGGCATCCTGCGATACGTCGAGCAGCTGGGCGCCCGGGAAGGCTGCGGAGATCTTCTCGCGGGTCAGGCCGGGGAGGAAGTCGTCCTCGACGCCGATCCGGTTGGCCCTGACCCCGCGCTGGCGCAGGGCCTCCTGCAGGCCAAAGTAGAAGTTGTCGCGGCGCCAGTCGGTGTACACGATGTTCTCGCCGTAGGAGGTGCGCCACGGCATGCCGGCGTCGATGTTGGCGGTGACCGTGACCGAGTCGTCGGCGGTGACCACCAGGGCGTAGTTCCGGCCGAACGTGGTGTACAGGAAGTCGGAGTAGTACTTGATGCCGTGGTAGCTGGTGAGGATGACGGCGTCCAGGTCCTTTGCGGCCATGATCCGGCGCAGGCCGCCCAGGCGGCGCTCGAACTCCGCGTCGGAGAACGTGAGCTTGCCCTTGGAGCCGATGTGGAGGACCTTGAGGCGCTCGAGTTCGGCGATGGAGGACGCGTTGTCAGCGGTGATGGTCACGGGTGTGCCTTTCTAATGGGTGCCGGCTGCTGTTGTGCAGCCGGTGTTGGTTTGCGTAGTGAGGTTCGCTTGTGGAGACCCCTTGGTCAGAGGTGTTTGAGTGGCTTCCGCGAGGTTTCGGCGGCAAACAGCACGGCCATCAGGGAGACAGCGGAGGCTGCGACGAGGTACCAGCCGGGGGCCAGCTTGCTCTGGGTCATGCCGATGAGCAGGGTGGCCATGAACGGCGCGGTCCCGCCGAACAGCGCGTTGGAGAGGTTGAAGCTGACGGCAAAGCCGCTGTACCGGACCTTGGTGGGGAACAGTTCGGCCAGGAAGCTGGGCAGCGTGCCGTCGTTGAGGGTGAGCATGCCGCCCAGCAGGATCTGGACCAGGACAATCACCAGGAAGTTGCCGGTGTCCAGCAGCATGAACGCCGGGACTGTCAGGAGCATGAACAGCACTGACGCGGTGATCAGCATCCGCTTGCGGCCGAAGCGGTCGGATGCGATGCCGGTCAGGAAGATGAAGCCGATGTAGCTGGCCAGGGCGATGGTGGTGGCGAGGAAGGACTCGGTGGGCCCAAAGCCCAGTTCCTCGGACAGGTAGGTGGGCATGTAGCTGAGGATGACGTAGAAGCCGACGGCGTTGAGCAGCACCGCTCCGCAGGCGATGATGAGCTGCTTCCGGTAGGTCCGGAACATGTCCAGCGCCGGCGCTTTGGGGGCGGACTCTTCCTGCTCAGCGAGTGCGCGGAAGGCCGGGGTGTCTTCGAGCTTGGTACGGATGTAGCGGCCGATCAGGCCCATGGGAGCTGCCAGGAGGAACGGCAGCCGCCAGCCCCACTCGTGCAGCTGGTCCGTGCTGAGCACCGAGCTGAGGAGTGCCGCGATCAGTGAGCCAAGGAGCAGGCCGGCAGCAGTGCTGGCAGGAACGACTGCGGCGTAGAGGCCGCGGCGGTTGGCCGGCGCGTATTCCACCAGGAAGGCTGAGGCCCCGGCGTACTCCCCTGCCGCGGAGAAGCCCTGGACCACCCGGACCAGGAGCAAGAGGACCGGGGCCAGCATGCCGATGGTTCCGTAGCCGGGAATGAGGGCGATGCAGAACGTGGAGACGGACATGATGACGATTGACAGGGACAGGGCCTTGCGCCGGCCCAGCTTGTCGCCGATATGGCCCCAGAAGAAGCCGCCCAGGGGACGGACGAAGAACGAGATGGCAAAGACGGCGAAGGTAGCCAGCAGCGCGGTCTGACGGTCCGCTTCGGGGAAGAAGACTGAGGAAATGACTGCGGCCAGGTAGCCGTACACCGCGTAATCGAACCATTCGACGAAGTTGCCGATGAAGCTGGCAGTGACCACCCGGCGTCGTACGTCTTTGCGGGCCACAGCGCTGTCCGTGCCCTGGCCTGCCCGGCCCGAAGGGTTGGCGTCAGCGGCAACCACTCCTGACCCGGGTGAGTTTTGTTCGGTACTCATGAAACCACCAATAAAAGTTGGAGTTGCACTGCTTGCAACGTGGTTGTTTCAAGATAGGCCGTGACGCACAACACAGTCAAGAGTTTTCCGAAACGCTTTACAGCGCTACTTCCAACAGAAGGGCTCGTGGCAGCGATCGGGCAGCATTCATCGAACGGCACGAAGTAGTTGCGTTTGAAGCAACGAGGTTGCTTTTTTTGGCAATGTGCGTCGTCTCTGCGGGGGGCACCGCCCCTTGCGAATTCCGTGTGCAGTCCCCGGCCTTCCCACATACGGGCCAAAAGACACGGGCGAACACCCCCTGCATGCCCCATACTTCCCCCATGGACGACACCACAGCGGCGGACCGGACTGCCCGAAGACCCGACAGGATCCTGCTCGCTCTGGTGGGCGTGGTGGTGGTGCTGGTGGTGGTGGCCCTGGCAGTGGTCTTCACCCGGGGCGGGCCTGCCCCGCTGGATGAGTCAAGCCCCGCCGGCGTGGTCCAGCGGTACAGCAAAGCAGTGATCGACGGCGACCTGACCGCCGCCGGGTCCTACCTCACCGAGGGTGCCAGGAGCCGGTGCAGCGGGAACTACCCGGGCGAGCCGAGGCCAGCCCGCGTGGTCCTGGTTTCGACGACGGAACGCACCGATTCAGCCACCGTGAGGGTTTCGATCGTGCATTCGTCCCAGGGCGGACCGTTCGGCCCGTCCGAGTACGAGACAGAAGACGCCTTCTCGCTCCTCAAAGTGAATGGGAAATGGATGATCGACCAGCCGCCCTACCCGCTGGTGGCCTGCGCCGTAGCGCCGGTGAAGCAATGAGCACCCCCGCAGCCACCACAGCCCCCGCCCCGGCCGGCGGACTGGCAACCCTCCGCCGCTTGATCCTGTATGTCCTGCTGTTTGCCCTGGTGGTGATCGCAGCGTCGGGACTCAGCGGCCTGCTGGAGCGCCTCTTCCGCACCACGTCCACGCTGGTCTCCGGCGACGTCGCCGGACTGGCCCTGTCGCTGGCCTTCACCCTGATCGGCGGCCCGCTGGCGTTGCTGCTGTGGTGGTTCGTTTGGCGGCGGCTTGACGACGAGGCAGAGCGCAGGGCGCCAGGCTGGGGCCTCTACCTGACCGGAATGTACGCGGTCTCGCTCATCATCGCCACCGCGTCGCTCCTGGATCTTGCCTCCTCTTTCATTGGCACGCAGGAAAGCCAGTGGCCGTCCCCACTGGCCAACGGAATAGTCTGGGCGGCGATCTGGTGGTGGCACCGGTGGATGTGGAAGCACCCCCGCAAGCCGTCATCGCACCTCGAGGACGTGAGGGCCGTCATCGGCTCCGTCTTTGGGCTGCTGCTGGGCGCTGGCGCTGCCATCGCCGCACTGAGCGTCCTCCTGGACATTGCGATCCGCGGTTTTACGGCAACGGCCGCCTTTGAACCCTGGTGGTTCGACGTCATCAGGTCCCTCATCTGGGCGGCCGGCGGAGCGGCGGTGTGGTGGTGGCACTGGTTCCGGGAGGGCGGCCGCAGGTTCCAGACCGGACTGGTGGACGTAACGATCATTGGCGTGGGCGTCTTCATGGCCGGCATCACCGCCCTGGGAGGGCTGGGCGTGATCCTGTTTGTCCTCCTGCGGCTGGCATTCGACCGCAGCGCCCCCATCAACGACCTGCTGGAGCCACTCGCCCCGGCCATCGCCGCCGTGGCCATCGGGGCACTGGTGTGGCGCTTCCACCGCACCGCCTCCGTCCACCGCTCCACCCGGACCCGGCGTGCCAGCCTCCTGGTCACGTCCGCGGCGGCACTGGCCGCAGCGGCCTCCGGTGTAGGGGTGGTGGTGAATGCGCTGCTGGCGGCCGCTGTCTCCCCGCTGGCCGGAGGTGCCACCCGGACCCTGCTCCTTGGCGGCCTCAGTTCACTGGCGGTGGGGGCACCGGTCTGGTGGCTGGCGTGGAAGCCCCGCCACCAGCCGCGGACCGCCGGGGACATTCCGCCGGGCCGCCGCGTCTACCTGGTGGCATTCTTTGGCGTCAGTGCCGTGGTGGCGCTCATTACCCTGCTCGTCATCGGCTACCGGCTCTTCGAGTACCTGCTGGGCGACGTTTCCGGCGGCAGCCTGCTGGACCGCGTCCGCGCACCGCTGGGCCTCCTGGTGGCGGCGGGGCTGGTGGCGGGCTACCACTTTGCCCTGTGGCGGCACGACCGCGCCCTGCTCGCAGCCGCAGCCCCCATCCGCAAGAGGGTCATCGAACGGATCACCCTGGTCAGTGGTTATCCGGCCGGCGTCGTGAACCCCGAGGCCTTCGGGCGCGGGATCACGGAAGCCACCGGGGGCGCCAAGGTGACCACCTGGCTAAGGGCGGACGACGGCGGCCCCGGACTTCCGCCGTCGTCCGCCCCTTTGCCCGGGGTTGCGGAGGCCGTCACGCAGGTTGCGGCCGCCTTGGAGGGGGTCGCAGCGCAATACGTGCTGGTGCTCGCGGGACCTGGATCCCGGGTGGAGGTCATTCCGCTGGCGGCGGCCGGCAGCGCTGCCGTTAGCGGCAGCCCGGCACCTGGCCGGGTCCTCCGCCCCTAGCCGGCTGGCGGAGCCCCACCTAGCGTTGGTCCTGGCAAAGGAGGCAAGGAAACCTACCCGGCGCTGGCCGTTCTTCCCAGAGGTCCCGCCATCACGCTCTGCGGCTCCACGAACAGCCACTCTCTGGCCCGAAATTCAGGGCAAGGCCGACGCTCTCGCCACCTTCTTCAGTACTGTTTTCCCGCGTGCCGGAAGGTAGATCGAAAGGTGGCAGTGGGCCAGAGCAGCGCCGTTGCTCAAGATTTGCGAAGTTTATCCCGCCAGTGGATTAACCCTCTTCCCTGCGCCTCAGGCGGTCCCTAGGGTTGGCACACAGGTTTTGCCAAGGGGGACATATGAAAAGCTCGGCCGAAGGTCTTCAGGACACCACCAACCCGGATGCCCAGCAGGTTGCTGCGCCTGACCCGCTGGAGGGCCACAACGTGGCGGAGTGGACCTCGGACTGCCTTCTGACGCTGCGAAGCCCCATCCGCTTCACCCGCGCCGACTGGCCCTGAAGCCACGGCTGGCAGGGATCCGGCCTCCGGAACCCGGTGTCACTCGGCCGGTTCGATCAGTTCCGGCCCGTCATTCCGTACGCTGTTGACCCTGGTGCTGACCACCCGGGGCGTCAGGACGGGCTCGGGCAATGAGTCCAGCAGGTGCTGGATGTCGTTCTTGTCCGTCAGGTCCGGGTTCAGCCAGTCAGCAAAGCGGTCGCGGGGAATGATCACCGGCGACCTGTCGTGGACGTGCCCCAGCGCGTCCTGCGCGGTGGTGGTCAGGATGGTGCAGCTGAGAAGCCACCTGCCCGGGTCATCCTGGGGCACGGACGGGTCGGCCCACCACTCGTACAGGCCTGCGAAGCCCAGCACCGGTTCCTTCTCGGAGTACAGGTAGTTGGGAATCTTCTTGCCGTCCTCCGTCTTCTGCCACTCGTAGTAGCCGTCAGCGGGAAGAATGGCGCGCCTTTTCACGGCCGCCTTGCGGAAAGAGGGCTTCTCCAGAATGCTCTCGCTGCGGGCGTTGATCAGTTTGTTGCCGATCTTGATGTCCTTGGCCCAGGACGGGACCAGGCCCCAGTGGGCCACGAGCAGGTGCCGCTCGATGGCGCCTTCGTCCAGCCGCTCGGCCACTATCGGAACCGGCTCCGTGGGGGCCACATTCCAACTGGGCGGGGGCGGGGTACCCTCGACTTCCTTGGCATCAAAGTAGCTCAGAAGGTCGCCGGTGGCCTTGGACATTACGTATCTGCCGCACATACGGCCATTCTGCCGGACGCGGCCCTGGTCAGCGGTTACCCCGGCCCGGCAGCATCATCCTGGGTGCAAAGGGGCGGGCCACCTGGACCACCGGTATGACCCCTGGGGGCCATGCGCCCAACACGGCCAGCGCACTGGTCCAGGTCGTTACCCGCCGTTTCAGGCCCGCCCGGCTCAGGGGTTAGCTGGAGGCTTCGCGCTCGATTTCCTCGGCGAGGTCGTCCACTTCTTCGGGCCGGACCTGGATGCCCGCTTCCTCGAAGCGTTCCTCAAGGACATGGCTGACGTCGTCCTGGACATGGCCCAGCTGAATGTCGTGCCGGACATCCTCGGCGATGGCCTCAGGCGTCTCCTCGTGGTCGGTTCCGGCCACGATCCCGTCGTTGCCGTCAAAGGGGTCGTTGGCGCCGCCGGCTTCGGAATCAGTCATACTCCATCGTTACCCTTCACCGTCCTTCAGTAAACGGGCGGAAGGAGCCTGGGTGGGCGTTCGACGGCGGCCGCTTCCCGCCGTCGTACACCCACCCACTGCCTCAGGAGACTTGGGCGAGGATGCCGTCGAGGCGGCCGAGGAGTCCCGGCCAGCCGTTGCCCATGCCCTCGATCGCGTGGCGGCCCATGGGGGTGTCGAGCTGGAAGCCTGCGTGCTCGAAGTGAAGGATGGTGGCGCCGTCCACCGGTTCCAGGCGCCAGGTGATGGTGGTGTCCAGCTGGCCTTCGGAGAAGAGGAAGCTGATGGAGGTGCCGGGGTCCACGGTGAGGACTTCGCACTGCTGCCGGCCCCAGGCGTCCATGTCCATGGTGAAGCGGTGGCCCACTACGGGGGCGATGTTGCCCGGCGCCCACCAGCGTGCCAGCAGCTCTGGCGTGGTCAGCGCCGCCCAGACCGCCTCCATGGGGTGGGCGTAGCGGCGTTCCAGCCGGATGGCGTTCTCGGTCATGATGGTTTCTCCTCGTCCAAAAGGTCTGCCAGGGCGTCCAGCCGCTGGTTCCAGTAGTGCTCGAAGTGCTTTACCCAGCCGCCGATCTCGGCCAGACCGGCGGGCTGGAGGTGGTACACCCTGTTCCTGCCCTGACGCTCTTCCCGGACCAGGCCTGCTTCGCGGAGCACTGCGAGGTGTTCGGATGCTGCCGGCCGGCTGAGGTCCAGCAGGCCGGTGAGTGCGCCGGCCGTCCTGGGACCGTGCCGGAGCTCGTCCAGGATGACGCGCCGGGCCGGGTTGGACACGGCGGCGAAGACGTCGGGAAGCACCCCTAAAGTATACGTCGGATATTTCCGACGTATGAATCGTTGGCTGTTCAGGTATTGTTCTCGCGCCATGCAGGCGGGTCTAGCGGGGCCGCATCTGCCGGGTTTAGGCTGGCCCGATGTTGACTATCGGAACCCTTGTCCTCGGCGTCAACGACATTGCCGCCGCCACCAGCTTCTGGCATGACGCTCTCGGCTATGTCCCCCGGGAAGAAGGTGACGATACGTGGGTGACCCTTGCGCCGGCGTCGGGCCCGGGCGCGGTACTGTCCCTGATGCTCAGCGAAACCCCCGTGCAGGAGCACCCGCGGATCCACTTGGACCTGTATGCGGATGACCAGGAGGCGGAGGTGGAACGGCTCGTCTCGCTCGGCGCCAAGCGCGTCGACTGGGACATGTACCCCGAGGATCCCGACTTCGTGGTCCTCGAGGATCCGGACGGAAACCGGTTCTGCGTCATCGACAAGAGCCCGGAGTAGGGCGCCCCGGGAACAAGACCGCCGACCCCACCGTTGGGATCCGTACCGTCACGATTCTGTGGCGGCAGCGACGGAAGGAACCTCATGGTCAGGGCTATCTGGAACGGGAAAGTCATCGCCGAGTCCGCGGACACCGTGGTGGTGGAAGGGAACCATTACTTTCCGCGCGACGCCGTCAACGCGGCCTACCTTCGGGAGAGCACCAAGAACACCTTTTGTCCCTGGAAGGGGACGGCCAGCTACCACACGCTGGAAGTGGACGGCGAGCTGAACGATGCCGCGGCCTGGTACTACCCGGAGCCCAAGGCGCGCGCCAGGCACATCGAGGACCGGATCGCGTTCTGGCGCGGCGTCACCATCGAGGAATAGCAGGACTGAAGCGGGCGACGGCGGGTGGGCACGGGGCGTCGTCCGCTTCAGTTTGCGGGGTACCGGCCTCGTCATGCGCGGGGTAACGTGACGATCAGGTGAGCACCCATTCGAGGAGGAATTGGGACATGGAAGTCGTCACGATCGAAACGCCCCAGCTTGGTGACCGCACGTACCTGGTCCATGACGGGGAGGTGGGGGTGGTCATCGATCCCCAGCGCGACACCGACCGGGTAGACAAGGCTGTGGCCGATGCCGGGGTGAGGATCACGCACGTGGCGGAAACCCACATCCACAATGACTATGTGACGGGCGGCCTGCAGCTGGCCAGGGCGCACAACGCTGCCTACCTGGTCAGCGCGGAGGACGACGTCCCGTACCAACGGCAGCCGGTTTCGGACGGTGACACCGTGCACGTCGGGCGGCTGGTCCTCAGAGCGGTGGCGACCCCCGGCCACACGCACCACCACCTTTCCTACATCATCACCGACGGTGACCGGCAGGCCGTGTTTTCCGGCGGCAGCCTGCTCTACGGCTCCGTGGGACGCACCGACCTGGTGAGCGCGGAAGACACCGAGCCGCTGACCCACCACCAGTACGCCTCGGTACGCCGCCTGGTGGAGGAAGCCGGAAAGGACGCTGGCCTCTACCCCACCCATGGCTTCGGTTCCTTCTGTTCATCAGGACCGGCCAGTGGAGCGGAAGCCTCCACCATCGGCGAGCAGCTGGCGGAAAACCATGCCCTCACCGACCCCGACGAAGAGCACTTTGTCCGCGAACTCATCCACAACCTCACGGCATACCCCTCCTACTACGCGCACATGGCTCCCATCAATATGGCCGGGCCCGCGGCGCCGGACCTGGAGTTGCCGGACTCGCTGGACGGGGATGAGCTGGCCTCCCGGCTGGGGCGCGGTGAGTGGGTGGTGGACCTGCGGAACCGCATCGCGTTTGCCGGCAACCACCTCAGCGGGAGCGTCAGCTTTGAATATGGCGACGGTACCCAGTTCACCGCTTTCCTGGGCTGGGTGCTCCCATGGAACGAGAAGCTGACCCTCGTCGGCGAGCGGCAGGACGTGGAGGACGCCATCCGGGATCTATCCCGCATTGGCATCGACAACCCGGACGCAGCCATCGGCGCCGGCCCCGCGGAAGTGGCACCGGGGGCGGCCACTTCCTGGTACGAGAGCGTGGGCTGGAAGGAAGTCCTGCAGAAGCCCGGGGATGACACCGTTTTGGACGTCCGGCGCACCGATGAGTTCCAGGACTCCCACATCCGGGACGCCGTGAACATCCCTGTTCACGAGCTGCTCCGGCGAATGGACGAAGTCCCTCCGGGGCGGCTCTGGGTGCACTGCGGCTCGGGATACCGCTCGGCTGTGGCGGCAAGCCTCCTCCAGCGCGCCGGCCGCGACGTGGTCCACATTGACGGGAACTTCCACCGGGCAGAGAAAGCCGGCCTTCCGGTGGTATACCCGAAGGGAGACTGACGACGACGGGTGGGCGCCCGCCGTCGTCAGCTTTGCCCGGCGCCCCCCCTTGTGGTCAGCACCAAAATTGCGAGAAGTGTCCGGTCAGGGCCTTGCCTTGGTTGTAGCCGGCCTGCGCGGCTGCCGGGCGCAGGGACAGGTTCATCGCGTTGGGCCCGAACATGTGCTCAGCTTCGCTGTCCGGGAAGATGGTTTCCACCCTGCTGCCGGCTGCCCGCAGTTCCTCCACCTGCGCTGACAGCTGCATGCCCCATTCCAGCGGCATCCTCGTCCTCCCGCCGAAGGGTGACAGTACCAGCACGCGTGCGCAGCCGGCTGCCAGGTCGGCGTTCTCGTTGCGCCGGTAGCCGCCGTCGATGTAGCTGTTGGTCCCAATCCGGTAGGCGGAGGCGCTGGAACAGCTCGCTGCCACGGCGTCCACCAGGGCCACGCCGCTGTGACAGTCAAAGACCACCGGTTTACCGGTCTTTGCGTCGACCGCAGTGATGAGCAGCTCGTGATCCGGCCATTCGGGTTTCGGCAGCCGTGCCGCGACGGCGGAGCGCCACCGCTCCGAGGCGTCAAAACCTTCGGCCAGGTCCAGGGCGGCCGCACCCATCCTCCGGCGCATGTCGGGCGCGTTCCCGGAGGCGGCGATGATCCTGCCGGTCCGCTCCAAATGGCTTGGGACCGGATTGCCGGCAGCTGCCGCTGCCGCCGGGTGGGGCCGTTGCGGGAGCGGTGCGTTAAGAATGGCGGCATAGAGTTTGGCCGGGGTGGCACCAGCGATCTGGGCGGCCGCGGTGGATCCGGCGGAGGTTCCGATGACGCGATCGGCGCCGGTCACGTCCAGGCCGGCATCGGCCAGGCCGGCGAGGATGCCGATCAGCCATGCGTTGCCTGTTGATCCGCCGCCGCCAAGGACGAGGGCGCGTTGGGAGGAGGCCTGTGAAGATGGTGTTGAGTTCATTGGGAGTCGCCTTTCGCGAATAGCCTGTTCGGCGCTCCCGGTGGCGGCTAGTTCAGTCGCGCGATCGTGGGCTGCGAGGGAGCACCCATTGCGGATACTGCGTTCATGGGGCTCACCTCCTGGGGACGGGTCACGATCAGGGGAATCCTGGCACACCGGCCACGCGGTCCGCAACAGGTACAGGAAGGGGACGACGGCGGGTACCCGCCGTCGTCCGCCCACCCTGGCTTCTTTCCTAGACTTCGCCGCGCCAGCCGCCCGTTTCAGTGCCGCGGGACTCGAGGAAATCCTTGAACTTCCGCATGTCGGCCTTCACCTGCATCTCGTCGATCTTGAGTGCCGCGCCGGCCTTTTCAGTAACGGTTTCCGGCGCCCATTCGAAGTGGACCTTGACCTTCGTGTGGTTGGCATCCAGCGGCGTGAACCTGATGATGCCGGCGTGCGACTTGCCGTCGATGCTGCGCCAGGCGATCCGGTCGTCAGGCTCCTGGTCGACGATTTCCGTATCGAACTCCCGCCTGACGCCGCCCACGTTGGTGATCCAGTGGTTGGTGGTGTCCGTCAGTTGAGTAATCGACTCCACGCCGGACATGAATTTCGGAAAGGATTCGAACTGGGTCCACTGGTTGTACGCGGTCCGCACCGGGACGGCGACTTCAACGGTCTCTTCTACCTCTTGAACGTGTGCCATCTGCTGCCTCCTTCTGTTGGACGGCCGCATCAGCGGACCGGCAAGGCTTGCCATCCTGCCGGTCAGGCAGCCGCCACCCTTGCACGATAAGTCCGCCCATCATCAGTGTCCAGACCTAAAAGCGGGAAGGGGTCGACGGCGGGTGGGTACCCGCCGTCGACCCCTTCCCGTTGGGTGCCTACTGGCTGAAGGGGATCTTTTCCCAGCTCAGGACGGCGCCTCCCTTGGCGTTGTTGCCGGCCACAGAGAAGCGGACGTAGTCCACGGCGTTGTTGGCGCCGTCCACGGTGATGCGCTTCAGGTTGTCCGCGGCGGGTGCGCCGTAGATATCCAGCCAGGGCGAGCCGGCGGCGAGGGGCTGGTTTGCCGTGAAGATGTGGCTGTCGCCGTTGATGAGGTAGACGGGAGCGTCGAAGCTATTGGTCTCCTCGACGATGGCCTGCACGACTTCCCGGAAGCCAGAGACGGTCTCCGGGTTGGCGGTGGCGTCGGCGAGGAGCGACGGATCGAACATGTCGGCCTGCTGCATCAGCACCACGGCGCGGTCGTTGCTGCGCCTGGCGTCCTCGAACGTCTGGTGGATCTGCGCGATGACGGCGTCCGTCCGGTGCTGCACCTCGGCCAACTGTTCCGGCGTCGGGGTGCTCTTGCCCAGCCCGGTCCACGGCAGGAGCGAATTGTTGCTGCCCTGGACGTTCAGGGCGGAGAAGGCCACCCGGTTCTTCTCGAAGCGGACATCCTCGGGGAGCCCCAGGTTCTCCTGCGACTTCACCGGCATGGTGGCGCCGAGGGTCTTGCCGGGTTGGTTGAAGAAGACCTCCCGGATCTTAGCCAGGCGTTCCAGGGGGTTGTAGGCGCCGTTGTTGATGCGGTGGCAGTCCACCCACTCGTTGTCCCCGGGTGTGTAGACCAGCGGGTGGGTGAAGGTGTCGAACTGGGCGCGGATGTAGGAGAAGTACTCGTCAGAGCAGAGGGAGGAGCCGTTCTTGATATCGCCCACGTGTGCTACAAACTTGAGGTCCTTGTCCGCGTTGAGGTCCTGGATGTGCGAGGGGAACCTGGCGATCTCGGCGGCGCCGTACGGGATGTCGCCGATGGCGGCGAAGGTGAAAGCCTGGTTGCTGTCGCTGGTGTTGTCCGCCGCTTTGGCTGATTCGGCGAAGGCAGGCTGGGATGCAAGGAGGCCAAACGCCAGGGTGAGTGCCGCCGTCGTGGTTTTCATTGTCTTTGAGGGCATGGGACGGTCCTGTTTCTCGTGGGGTCTGGGCTGGCGGTGAACTGGGCTGGGCCGGACCCGTATGTGCCGGGCTGGACTGTTCCCGGCAGGACCGGGATGTAGGCGCAGCGGGCTGAGGCGTCGCGGGCGGCAAGGAGTCGCGGGCGTTAAGGAACTGTTGGAGGGCGGAAGGGTGCGTGAAAAGAATGCTCTGCCTGCCGTAACGGTTTGCGGCGCCACGGTGGCTGGCGGGTGAACGGGAGGGGACAACGTGCTCGCGCGTCAGCTGGGCAGAGCTCGTGCGTCTGCTGGGCGCGCCTGCGGTTCCGAACGTCAGCCGGCATGCCGACAGCGCCGGCACGTCGGCAGGTCGGCAGGACACACAGGACCGCCCCCGCGTGCCGCGGGCAACGCAGCTACTGGCTGCTTACGGGCGTCAATTTGCCACGCGCGGGTTTGATGCAGCAGCTACGAGGCCACGAGGAAGTCGACGATGACTGCCTCCAGCGGACTGCCTTCTTTTGGCAGGCAGCCGGTTTCGGGCAGGCAGCCCGGGGGCCAGAGTGTTGGTTCCCGGTCCGGTTGTTCGGCGTTGTAGTGACGGCCGGCTGGCGAGATCCAACCGGGTGGCTCATTCATGGCAGCCGGACCGGGGCTCCAGCCGCTCCGATGCTTGAGTCGATGGTGTTTGGGACACACCTGTCCGAGGTTGCTGATGCCGGTGGCGCCTCCGTTCTCCCAGGCTAAGAGGTGGTCCGCCTCATTGTCCTGGCTGGGGTTGCTGCAGCCGGGGAAGGTGCACTTTCCGTCGCGCATGCGCAACCACCGCTTGAGTGCCTCCGGGAGCCGGTAGCTGGTCCGGCCAATTTCAAGCGGCGCCCCGTCGCGGGGGTCCACCAGGACGCGGTAGAACGAGCTGGCGCCTTCCGAAACGAGTGCGCGCGCCATCGATGCCGGGATGGGACCGTAGTTGTCGAGTTCGGCGGGTTCGTCCGTGGCACCGAGGAGGGAAAAGACCGGAACCGTGACCAGCACATCCGCCTTGAGGGATGGCACAGACCCGGCCAGCTCACCCGAATTCCCCAGCAGCAAACCGGCGGCCACATCGGCCCTGAGCTGGGTCAGGGTGCGCGGTTCATCAGGTCCCTGCAGTCCACGCGCCAAGGCAGACGTTTTGTTCCAAATGGCAGACGCCGTGTCCGCAGCCAGGCAGAGCGAGATCCATGCCATCCCATCGCGGTCCGGCGAGTACTCCATCCGCCGGTCTTCAACCGACTTCGCGTGCCTGCTTTGGAGGGATTCCGGATGATGGCGCTCCCGCCAGGCACGCACCTTCCGGCGGAAGCGGGCCGGTGCCAGCTCCCCCGCGGGGGCACCCCTGGCCGCATTCGGTGCGTCGGGGTCAAGGAAGTGCGCCTCCAGTGCGGCAGCAGCGGGAGTGCCGAGACCACTGGTCTCATCGACGATGATCCGGGCGTGCTGCCATGAAATCTCCCCGGCCTGCAAGGCATCCAGTGCCGCCGGCAAGGCTGTGGTCAGCGCGTGGGCCTCCCCCAGCAGTGCTGCTGCGGCGCGTTCCCCAACAGTCAGCACGCAGGCGATTTCCGCGACCAGGCTCACTTCGCGCGCCGACGACTCATACGCGCTTTCCGCCGGCGCTTCCATGGCAGCCGCTGCTTCCGCATACTCGGCGAGCAGGCGCATTTTGACGGCTGCAGTGGCAGCTTCGATCCGGGCCACGACGCCCAGGCCGTCCAGGCGGGACCCGGTAAGTTCCCGCAGCGGATCATGACTGTCGACGCCGTGAGCACTATCCGCAGCTTCCGAAGAAACGCGCAGGACTCCGGTCAGTTCGTCCACCATCGCAGTCAGGGACGTGACGGCATCGGCCAGACCGGCCCCGCCTTTCGCATCCACAACCGCCCTGGTTTCCATAAGCACAGCCTGCCACGAGGGTCTGACATTTTGAGTGGGCGATTGCAGCGCGCGCGTACGCCACCGCAGCTCACGGGTCCTGGCTGCCCTGCTTGCGGATGTTTTACATCCCGGAGACGCGAAACCGCCACGTGGCCCTCCGCCGAACGCGACGTGCGGGCGGGAGGTATCCGTCAGTTTGCCGTTGCACAACCGCGCGCCTTGCCGTCACTCTTGGCGGAACGCCGAGATGCCCGTGATCCGCTGGCCCAGGATAAGAGTATGGACCTCGTCCGTACCTTCATAGGTTCGCACTGATTCAAGGTTGTTGGCGTGCCGCAGCGGCGAGTAGTCGAGAGTGATTCCGTTTCCCCCAAGGATGGTGCGCGCTTCACGGCAGATGGCGATGGCCTCGCGGACGTTGTTCAGCTTTCCCACGGAGATCTGCACTGGCTCCAGCGTCCCGGCGTCCTTCAGGCGGCCGGTATGAAGTGCCAGCAGGGTCCCCTTTTGTATTTCCAACAACATATTCACGAGCTTTTCCTGCGTGAGCTGGTAGCCGGCGAGGGACTTTCCGAACTGGAGACGGTCCCGTGCGTAAAGCAAGGCGGCCTCGTAGGAGTCCCGCGCGGCGCCCATGGCACCCCAGATGATCCCGTAGCGGGCTTCGTTAAGGCAGGAGAAGGGGCCCCTGAGTCCCCGCGCGCCGGGCAGGAGCGCCGTGGCCGGCACCCGGACCCCATCGAGGCTGATGTCACATTGGATTGAGGCCCGCATAGACAGCTTCGAGCTGATCGGCGTCGCGGTGAAGCCGGGGGTGTCCGTCGGGACAATGAACCCGCGGATACCGTCGGCAGTATTGGCCCAGATGACAGCAATCTGCGCCACGGAAGCAAGGCCAATCCAACGCTTTGCCCCGTTGATGACCCAGCCACCATCTCCGTCAGGTGCCGCGAAAGTTGCCATGCTGGAAGGATCCGAACCGGCAGTGGGTTCGGTGAGCCCAAAGCATCCGATCTTCTCGCCCCGAGCCATGGCGGGCAGGTGCTCGTTCCGCTGCTCCTCGGACCCCCACTTGTGAATGGCGCTCATGGCCAGGGAACCCTGGACGCTGACGAACGTCCGAAGCCCTGAATCGCCGGCTTCCAATTCCATGGCAGCCAGGCCGTACTCAACTGCGCTGCGGCCCGGGCAGCCGTAGCCCTTCAGGTGCATCCCGAGAACCCCCAGCTTCCCAAGTTCGGGAACAAGTTCGAGCGGGAAGTGCGCATCCTCATACCAGCCAGCGATGTTGGGCCGGATCCGTTCATCCACGAAGTCCCGGACAGTGCTGCGCAGCTGCAGTTCCTGGGGGCTCAGGAGGCTGTCGAGGTTGAGCACGTCGTCGGGGACCAAGGCGGTTAGGGTTACGGTCACGGTCGGTTCTCCTGGCAGGTCAAGGGTGGCTTGGCGGCGATACTGGCGTGATTTGCACCGCCAGTGATCTCCACCACTGTGCCAGTCCGATTGCCCTCCGATCCAATACCTAATAATGATTCCGCTGATGCCTTGTACGCATCAATCAAGGCCTTCAAGCCGGTGATGGAAGGACCTCTTCCGAGAGCCGGAGTACCTCGCGCAGCGCTGGACTGGCGTTGTCTTTCCGCCAGACCAGCCGCAGCTGGATGACGTCAGCCGGGTCGTCGAGGGGAAGAAACACGACACCCGGGTGGCTGAAGTTCTCCGGCACGGAGGACACCGTCAGGGCAACACCGATTTCGGCCGCCACGAGGGCCATAAGCGTCTGCGAATCCGGCGCCACCTGGGCAATATCCACGACGTATCCCGCGGCGCTGGAGAGTCTCCGAAGGTGGTCATGGAGGATGGCGCCCGGATGCTCCGGCAACGTGACGAAAGGCTGGCCCGCGAGGTCTGCCATGCGCAGCGAAGCCTGCCCGCTCAGGGGGTGGCTTTCATACAGGGCCACGACGAGCCGCTCGTTGGCCACGATCCGCGAGTCGAGGACGGCAGGAATGAAATTCCAGCGGCCCAGGCCGACCTCCATGGCCCCGCTCATGACCTTGTCCATGGCCGGAAGAGCGAAGTTGGAGCTGGACAGCTCAAAGTCGATTCCGGGGTGAACCTCCCGGACGCGCTTGGCAAGCCTGCCAACCATCACATGCGAGGAAACCCCCGCAAAGGCGACGCGCACGCGCCCAGTTTCGCCGCGGCCCACCGAGGCGACCGCGAGGCGGCCACGCCGGCAGCCCTCCAGTATTTCGCGTGCCGGGCCGACAAGCGCCTGGCCCTCGGCGGTCAGCTGAACCGTCCGCGTGCTGCGGATAAACAGGGGCGCCTTCAATTCGTGCTCAAGCCGCTGGATAGACCGGCTCAACGGCGGCTGGGCCATATGGAGCCGGCGTGCAGCCCTGCCGAAATGTAGCTCCTCGGCCACGGCGAGGAAGGCCCGGATCTGGTGTATTTCCACTCCCGCTCAGCTCCTTCCCGGGTAAACGTCATTGTTCATACGCCCAACATACCCAAAAGGAACGGAACGACATTGATGGCCTACGGGTATCAGTCCGGCACTAAATACGTATTGGACGCGAATCAGTCAACTTGCGAGGGTAGGTGATGCAGACCACATAGCGGAGGAAGCAGATGACACAACCGACTAACAAATCGGGCTCCAGCAGACACGGCCGTCCCGCCGGAGGCTACGACAACCCCAGCCTTGACGCCCTGGGCCGACCCAGCGCCGGGCCCCTCGCGGGCATTGTGGTGGCGGATTTCAGCAGGGTCCTGGCCGGCCCGTACGCCACCATGCTCTTGGCTGACATGGGTGCCACCGTGATCAAGGTGGAGGGTCCTGAGGGCGACGACACGCGCACCTACATGCCCCCGGTCAGGGACGGGGAGGCCACTTTCTTCCTCGCTGTGAACCGCAACAAACACTCCATTGCCCTGGACCTGAAAAATCCGGAGGACCTGGATGTGGCGCGTTCCCTGATCCGCTCCGCTGACGTCATGATCGAGAATTTCAAGCCCGGCAACATGGCTCGCTTGGGCCTGGACTACGCCTCCGCCGCCGAATTGAAACCGGACATTATCTATGCCTCCATCACTGGATTCGGTACCGGAGCCGGCGCGCACATTCCCGGATATGACCTGTTGGTGCAGGCCGCCTCGGGAATGATGAGCCTGACCGGGGACCAGGACACCCAACCGTACAGGGCAGGCATCGCCCTGTTCGATGTCATCACAGGACTGCACGCTGCAATCGGCATTCTGGGGGCGCTCCACCACAAGGACCGGACCGGCCAGGGTCAGTTGGTGGAACTGAACCTGCTGACCTCGGCCCTGTCCGGCATGGTTAACCAGTCCGCGGCCTACGTAACGGGCGGTGTAGTGCCCACCAGGATGGGGAACGAGCACCCCAGTATGTATCCGTACGCTCCGATGCAGACCGGTGACGGCACCATCATCATCGCGACGGGAAATGATGCCCAGTTTGTCCGGCTGTGCGGGGCACTGGGTATTCCCGGAGTCGCCCGGGACCCAAAGTTCGCCACTACGCTGCAGCGCAATGCCAACCGAAACGAGCTGCGCGGTATCCTCCACGCCCAGTTGGCTACCCAGTCAGCCGAGGAATGGTTCCGTGAGCTCTCGGCGGCAGGGCTGCCGTGCGCTCCGATTCAGGATGTCCGCGGCGGTGTCGATCTCGCCGAACAGCTCGGGCTGAACCCGGTAGTGCTTGCCGGCGATGGGACCCGGAAGATACCGACTGTTCGCCATCCCGTCGAATACTCCCGAACCCCGGTGGACTACTCGCTCGCGCCCCCGGAACTGAACGAAAGCTCCGGGCTGGTGCGGGACTGGCTGCTGCACCGGAAAGCCCTGGCCCATGCCTGAGGCGTACCGGACCCGCGTCTGTCCGAGGTGGTCCGACCAGGACCTTAACGGACACATCAATCATGCCGCTGTCGTGACACTCCTGGAGGAGTCAAGGATCAAGTGGCGATCCTCGATGCCGGGAACCCGCCCGGCCGAAGCGACTCCCACGGTGGTGGCGAGCCTCGAATTGAATTACCGGCAGCCGGTCCATCACGGCGAAGACCTGGAGGTTGAACTGATCGTGAGCAGGATCGGCACGAGTTCGTTCAGTCTGGAATTCAGGGGCACCCAGCACGGCGCAGTCGCCGTGGACGGCCGGACCGTGCTGGTTTCGGTCCATCCAGGCACCGGCAGGTCCCGGCCCTTGGCGGATCACGAGCGCCGCTGGCTCACCCTTTTCCAGCCCTCACAAGGAAATACGGACCCTCAGGGGACGCGGATCCCCGATCACACACCACTGGAGCTCACCCAATGACACTCGAAACGGCCGCGAACGGCACCGACTTTTACCTCATGGACGACTTCCTCAGCGCTGAGGACCGTGCGCTCCGGCTGAAAGTCCGCGCCTTCGTCGACAAAGACCTGCTGCCGGTCATCAACGGTTACTGGGAACGTGCCGAGTTTCCCTTCGAGCTTGTTCCCAAACTTGCCGCGCTCGGCATCGCCGGAACAACCATTCAGGGCTATGGCTGCCCCGGGCTAAGCCGGCTTGCCGCCGGGATCGTTGCCGCCGAGGTCTCCCGCGGCGACGGTTCCGTCAACACCTTCCTCGGTGTCCAGTCCGGACTGGCGATGGGTACCATCAACATGCTCGGCAGCGAGGAGCAAAAACAGCGCTGGCTCCCCGCCATGGCGACCCTTCGCAAGATCGGCGCCTTCGCCCTGACCGAACCCGAGCACGGGTCCGATTCCGTGGCGCTGGAAACCAGCGCACGGCGGGATGGGGACAGCTACATCATCAGCGGGCGCAAACGGTGGATCGGCAACGCCAGCATGGCCGACGTCGTCATCATCTTTGCCCGCGACGAAGCGGACGCCAAGGTCAAGGCGTTCGTGATGGAGCGTAACGGGGACGGCAGCTTTCCGGACGGGTACTCCACCGAAGTCATCACCGGCAAGATCGGCAAGCGGGCGATCCTCCAGCCGGACATCACCCTCGATAACCTCCGGGTCCCGGCCGCCAACCGGCTCACGGAATGCCACTCATTCAAGGACGTCACCCGGGTGCTCACCTCCACGCGCAGCGGCGCGTCCTGGGAGTCCTACGGCCATGCCATGGCCGCATACGAGATTGCATTGGACTACGCGAAGACCCGCCAGCAGTTCGGCAAACCGATCGGCAGTTTCCAACTGGTGCAGAACAAGCTGGCCAACATGCTCGCCGAGCTGACGGCCATGCAGCTGATGTGCTTCAGACTGGCCACGCTCGCCGAGGACGCTCGGATGACCGGGCCGATGGCCTCGCTGGCCAAGATGCAGACCGCGCGGAAAGCCCGCTGGATCTGTTCCGAAGCGCGGGACATGCTCGGCGGCAACGGCATGCTGCTGGAGAACCACGTAGCGAGGCACATGACCGACATGGAGGTCGTCTCCACCTACGAGGGCACAGACTCCATCCAGTCCCTTCTCGTCGGCCGGGAGATCACCGGCCTCTCCGCCTTCAGCTAGCTCCGCGCCGGGCTGGCCCGGACTTGCCAGAGCACGTTCCAAACATAAGCAAAGGAAGATTTCATGAACAACTTCACCGACAAGGTGGCAGCAGTCACCGGCGGGGCGCAGGGGATCGGCGCGGCCACCGCGTTGAAACTGGCCACCGGAGGTGCCACCGTCGTCGTCCTTGACCTCAACGAGGACGGCGCCAAGGACACCGCACAGCGGATCTCGGACCACCCGGACGTCTTGGCAGCCGGCGGAAAGGCCGTTGCCGCCTGCTGCGACGTCACGGATGAGGCAGCCGTGGACGGGGTGTTCGATGGCATCCACCGGGAGTTTGGCCGACTGGACATCCTGGTGAACAATGCCGGCATTACCCGCGACAACATGTTTTTCAAGATGGAGCGGCCGGACTGGGATTCGGTCCTGACCACCAACCTCACCAGCGCCTACCTCTGCTCACGAGCTGCCCAGCGTTACATGGTTCCGGCCAAGTACGGCAAGATTGTCTCGCTCAGCAGCCGCAGCGCGTTGGGCAACCGTGGCCAAGCCAACTACGCGGCCGCAAAGGCCGGCATCCAGGGCCTGACTGCGACGCTTGCCATCGAACTGGGGCCGTTCAACATCACGGTCAATGCCGTGGCACCGGGTTACATCGCCACTTCGATGACCGCCGCAACGGCACAGCGTGTTGGCGCCAGCCCGGCCGAGCACCAGCAGGCGGTGGCGGAGCGCACCCCGCTGGGACGGGTCGGCCAGCCGGAGGAGGTGGCCGCCGCCGTGGCTTTCTTCGCCGGTGACGACTCCTCTTACATCTCCGGCCAGACCCTCTACATCAACGGCGGGGCCCGCTGATGCCCGAGGCATTCCTCGTCGGCGGCGTCCGCACCCCGGTAGGCCGTCACGGCGGCGCGCTCGCCACGGCCCGCCCCGACGACCTGGCCGCGCTGGTGCTGCAGGCCGCAGTCGACCGCGCCGGCGTCGATCCTGCCACCCTCGACGAGGTCATCCTGGGCTGTGTGAACCAGGCCGGGGAGGACAACCGAAACGTTGCCCGGATGGCCGCGCTGCTGGCCGGGTTCCCGCATGCGGTTCCGGCGGTGACTGTCAACCGGCTGTGCGCCTCCGGCCTAACCGCCATCAGCATGGCCGCGCAGTCGGTGCGCAACGGTGACGCCGACCTTGTGGTGGCCGGCGGAGTGGAGTCGATGACCCGCGCTCCTTGGGTGATGGCCAAGCCGGAGAAGCCCTATGGCAGACCGGGTGAACTAGCGGACACCTCAATCGGTGCGCGGTTCGTTAACCCGCGGATGGAATCCGGCGCTCTGTTCTCCATGCCGGAGACGGCTGAAGAAGTAGCCGGCCGGGAAAACATTTCCCGTGCCGACGCGGACAGCTTTGCACTGCGCTCGCACAACCTTGCTGTGGCCGCGATCGACGCGGGCCGCTTTAGAGATGAGATAGTCCCTGTTCCGGTCAAGGGCAAGCGGGGGGAAGTCTCGCTGGTGGACACCGATGAGGGGCCCAGGCGCGGGTCAAGCGCTGATGCCCTCGCGGCCCTCCGGCCGATCGTGGCGCCCGGTGGAGTGGTCACCGCCGGCAACTCAAGTTCCCTCAACGACGGCGCATCCGCAGTGGTGGTCGCCAGCGGTGAGGCCGTGGAGCGCTACGGCCTCACCCCGCGGGCCCGCATCGTCACCAGCCAAGCGGCCGGTGTCGCGCCGGAAGTAATGGGCATCGGCCCGGTGCCTGCGACCCAAAAGGCACTGGCCAAGGCGGGCTGGGGCCTGGCGGAGGTGGGCGCCGTCGAACTCAATGAGGCGTTCGCAGCGCAGGCGCTGGCCTGCATGCGGCTGCTTGGTATGGATGCGGGAACCGTCAACAACGACGGCGGCGCGATCGCCTTGGGGCATCCCCTGGGCTCCTCCGGATCACGGATCGTCATCACGCTGCTGGGCCGGATGGAACGCGAAAACGCCAACCGGGGCTTGGCCACCATGTGCGTAGGCCTGGGCCAGGGCGTCGCCATGCTGCTGGAAAGGGTTTAGATGAGACTGTTCAAGGACGCCGCCGAGCTGGCCAGCATGACTGGGCAGGAGATCGGGGTGAGCGGATGGCATACCCTGGACCAATCCCAGATCCAGGCCTTCGCCGACGCCACCCTGGACCAGCAGTGGATTCACACGGAACCGGAGCGGGCTGCGGGCGGACCTTTCGGCACCACCGTCGCTCACGGCTACCTCAGCTTGTCGCTGCTGCCATACCTGGCCGGCCAGGTATACCGGGTCGATGGGGCCGCGATGATCATCAACTACGGCCTGAACAAGGTAAGATTCCCGGCGCCTGCCAGGGTCAACTCGCGGATCAGGGATCGGCTGACGCTGGCCTCGGTGAGCGAGACAGCTAAAGGGCGGCAGCTGCAGTTCAACCATGTAATCGAGCTGGAAGGCTCGCAGAAGCCTGCCTGCATAGCGGAGACTGTCTCCCTGCTCCCACGCTGAACTGCTCCTCAAGACCTTGCACCACCACCCGAACAAAGACGTTACGGCCGGGCCTGCCTGCAGGCTCTTCACGAGGAAGAAACTCCATGAGCACAGAAAACCCCAATCTGACATACGCCGACGCTGACCCGCACGGGCTGGCGCCGGGACTGGAGGTGGCGCCGGCTGAACTGCGCCGCACCTCCATCTCGTCCTTCCTTGGTTCCGCCTTGGAATACATGGACTTTACGCTTTACACTCTGGCGGCGGCGCTGGTCTTCGGGCCACTCTTCTTCCCTAATACAGACCCGGCCATGGCATTGTTGGCCAGCTTTGCGGCCTTCGGTTCCGGGTTTCTCGTCCGGCCCCTGGGAGGTATCTACTTCGGGTACCTTGGGGATAAATATGGCCGGAAATCCGTCCTGGTCATCACCGTGGGAATGATGGGGATCGCCACTCTGGGAATGGGTCTGTTGCCCACGTTTGCCCAGATCGGGGTCGTGGCCCCAATCCTCCTGGTGCTCCTGCGGCTTATCCAGGGCTTCGGCGCTGGCGCTGAGCTATCCGGGGCTTCGCTGCTGCTCGTGGAATCCGCCCCTTCCGGCAAGCGCGGTTTTTATGGGGCGGTGGTGGCACTGGGAACGGCGACCGGTGTGCTGTTGGCGAGCGGTCTGTGGCTGCTCCTCTCGCAGATGCCCAAGGATGAATTCCTCGCCTGGGGATGGCGCCTTCCCTTCCTCCTGAGCGTCGGTACCACCCTCGTGGCGCTGTACCTGCGGCGCAGCGTGAGCGAATCACCGGTTTTCGAGGTGATCAAGGCGCGGCGTGCGGCGGCGCGGCTGGAGGCCAGGCAACAAAGCGTCTGGCGTGACGTTGCGGATTCCAAGAAGGCCTTCCTCGTCTCACTAGGCATCAAACTCGGCGAAAACGGTTCGGTCTACCTCGTCAAGGGATTCCTCATCGGCTGGACGGTATCGGTGGTGAAAATGGATGCAAACCTGGTGACTACCGGCGTCACGCTTGGCTCCGTTTTGGGCGTGCTCACGGTCCTGCTGACCGGGAAGCTCACTGACCGGTTCGGCAGGCGCAAGGTATGGCTCTGGCTCTCCGGGTTCCAGTTCGCGTTCACCATTCCTGCGATGCTGATGATCGAAACACGTAACCCCATATTGGTGGCCCTGGTCTTCGTTGTCTATGTAGGCGGTCCGCTGCCGAACCTGTATGGCGTGGAGTCCACTTGGCTGGTGGAGATGTTCGGATCCAAGCGCCGCTTCTCCTTTATGACGACCGTCAAGGAAATCGGCGCCGTCCTGTCCGGCGGTCTTGGCCCCATCATTGCTGCCAGCGTCGTTGCTGCGACAGGACCGGGATGGATCCCGGTAGCGGGAATCCTCATGGCCTACGCTGCGATCGGCCTTGTGGCCGGGTTCTTCGCTCCGGAAACCAAGGGCCGGGACCTCAACGCGGAGGCTGACGCGTTCTAGGCCCACGGAGCGGACGACGGCGGGTGGACACCCGCCGTCGTCCGCTTTCATTTGTGCGGGACGGGGTTCAATTCCACCATCTTGTCGGTCGGTCTTCGCTGGGAATGAGTGCAACATGACGGCAGCCATTAGCCGTTGCGTGTGAATGTCGCTCCCCGGATGTAAGTTTTGCAGCAGCATCTTTGAAATTGCTGACGGGCCCGTGGTGGTGCCCGGCTAAAGGGAACTTACTGGGGGTAGGACATGGAATTCGCGGAGAAGCTTTCAGCTTTGGCGGCAAAGGTGCGTCAGCAACGGGATGTGATCCAAACCGAAGAGGCAACGAAGAATGCCTTCGTGATGCCATTCATTTCGACAATTCTCGGCTACGACGTCTTCAATCCGTTGGAAGTGGTCCCCGAGTTCATAGCCGATGTTGGGCTGAAGAAGGGCGAGAAGATCGACTACGCCATCGTCAAGGACGGCGACGTGCAGATCCTGATTGAGTGCAAGAAGTCCACGGAGCCCGTGAAGATCGAGCACGCATCACAGCTCTTCCGCTACTTTGCCGTCACCAACGCGCGGATCGCCATCCTTACCAACGGCGAGGTCTACCAGTTCTTTACGGACCTCGACGCACCAAACCGTATGGATGCCAAGCCTTTCCTTGTGCTGGATTTGAACGACATCGACCAGTCACTTATCCCTGAACTGCAGAAGCTGTCCAAGGACGTTTTCGACCTCGACTCGATCATCAGCGCCGCAGGTGAACTGAAATACATCGGCGAGCTGAAGCGGACCCTGGCTGCCCAGTTCAAGGAGCCTGAAGATGAATGGGTAAAGTTCCTAACAGCCAGGGTCTATTCGGGGCCGTACACGCAAAAAGTGCGGGAGCAGTTCACCACCCTGGTTGGGAAGGCCACCAAGCAATTCCTCAATGACCAAGTCAACGAACGGCTGAAGAAGGCCCTCGGTAACCCTGGATTCCCGCAGACCGAGGACACAGCCGCACCCTTGGCGGTTACCAGCGCCCCAGTGGCCGAAGCCGATCTCGCTGAAGCCGATGGTCTGGAGACGACGCTGGAGGAAATTGAGGGCTACCAGATCGTGCGCGCAATTGTCTGCAGCGAGGTCAAACCGGCACGCGTGGCTCAGCGTGATGCAAAGTCCTATTTCGCCGTGCTCCTCGACGATAACAACCGCAAGCCCATTGCGCGGCTGCATTTTAATCGAACCCAGAAATACATCGGCATCTTCGACGACAGCAAGGAAGAGACTCGGGTTCCCATCAACTCGCTTGAGGAGATTTACGAGCACACGGAAGCGCTGCGCGCGACCGTCAAGAGTTACCTGTGACAACGGCAGGGCGGTCAAGCCCCATGCCACGGTGGAGGGCGCCAGGGGCTCTATAGCTGGCGGAATCACTCAACCAGAGCCCCTTGACCTTGACGACCGGTACCGTCCAAGGCTTCATACAGTGACTCATGCCATTGGCATTGACCCGTCCGAGCGCTCTCGATGAGTCTTTCGGCTCTACCAGCAGTTTGGCCGCTCGAAGAAGATTTCGTGAGATGGTCTGGACTCTGGCCGTCTCAGAAATCCGAATTGAAAGCAGGAAGCGATGATGATTTCGGCTAAGACCCTCACCCGCTCGGCGACCGCCCTTGGTATCAGCGGAGCCCTTGCGCTAATCGCATCACCTGCTATGGCAGCCAGTGGAGGTGCCTCCAGCGGGGGTGCGCAGGTAGTAAACGAGTCGGGCTGCCAGAACACATCCGATGGGACAGTGTGTTCAAAAATCCACAGCGTTGTTAATACTGTGACCACTCCAAGCGGCATTGAAAACAACATCAGCACTGACCGTGTCTACTCCACAACCTCACACCCGGACGGCACTACCGATTGGTACTCGAATATTTACAGGGACCACTCCATGACGCGGGCAGGGAAACTGCAGGAAAGGAGCACCCACGTTGACTTCTCGGCAGCCAATTGCACTTACTTGGCCGACATTCACTACGCCAACGGCGAGTACCAGTTCCACAGGATCAACTTTGACTGCCCGCACTGACCCGGGTCTCCTCACAGAGCCCTAAACAGATCCTTGGCCTCGGAAGCCTCCCCAAGAGAAAGACAGGGGTTAGACCTCTGCCACCGGCGCCGCGAACTGGGCCTCATACAGCCGCGCATAAGCCCCACCGGCGGCGAGCAGTGATGCATGGTTCCCCTGCTCCACGATCTGCCCGTTCTCCATCACCAGGATGAGGTCGGCGTCGCGGATCGTGGAAAGGCGGTGCGCGATCACAAAGGACGTCCGGTCGGATCGCAGGGCACTCATCGCTTTCTGCACCAGCACCTCCGTCCGGGTATCCACCGATGACGTCGCCTCATCGAGAATCAAAACAGACGGCTGGGCCAGGAACGCCCGGGCAATCGTCAGCAGCTGCTTCTCGCCAGCGGACACGTTGGACCCTTCATCGTCCAGCACGGTGTCGTACCCCTCGGGCAGGGACTTCACGAACCGGTCCACATACGTCGCCCGGGCAGCCTCCAACACATCCGAGGAGGAAGCAGTAGGCCGCCCGTACGCGATGTTGTCCCGGATGGTCCCGCCGAACAGCCACGTATCCTGCAGCACCATCCCCATACGCGAGCGCAGGTCGTGCCGGGTCATGGTGGTGATGTCCACGCCGTCCAGCGTGATCCGGCCGCCGTCCAGCTCGTAGAACCGCATCATCAGGTTCACCAGCGTGGTCTTGCCCGCCCCGGTGGGCCCGACAATGGCAACTGTCTGCCCCGGCTCCGCCACCAGGGACAACCCCGAAATCAGCGGCTTGTCTGGCGAGTACGAGAAGGACACATCCTCAAACACCAGCCGCCCCCGCCCTGCACCATCCGGGCTCTGCAACGCGGCACCCACAGGATCCGCGGACTGCTCCTCCGTATCCAGCAGCTCGAACACACGCTCGGCCGAGGCAACCCCGGACTGCAGCAGGTTCGCCATGGACCCCAACTGCGCCAGCGGCTGCGTGAACTGCCGCGAGTACTGGATGAACGCCTGCACATCGCCAAGCTGCATCGCCCCGGACGCCACCTGCAGGCCGCCCACCACGGCGATCCCCACGTACACCAGGTTCCCGATGAACGTCATGGCGGGCATGATCAGGCCGGAAATGAACTGTGCCCCGAAGCTCGCCTCATACAGCTCCGCGTTCTTCTGCCGGAACCGCTCCCCCACCTCGCGCTGCCGCCCGAAGACCTTCACCAGCGCGTGCCCGGTGTAGGTCTCCTCGATCTGCCCGTTCAGCTCCCCCGTGTTGGTCCACTGCTGCACGAACAGCTTTTGCGAGCGCTTGGCGATCAGCGTGGTGATCCCCAGGGTCAGCGGAATGGTCACCAGCGCGATCAGCGCCAGCGTGGGTGACAGGATGAACATCATCACCAGCACGCCCACCACGGTCAGCACCGACGTCACCGCCTGGCTGATGGACTGCTGAAGGCTTTGCGAGATGTTGTCCACGTCGTTGGTCACCCGGCTGAGCAGCTCGCCGCGCTGGATCGAATCGAAATACCGCAGCGGCAGGCGGTTGATCTTCGCCTCAATCTGCTCGCGCAGCCCGAACACCGTCCGCTGCACCACGCCGTTGAGCACATACGCCGTCCCCCACATGAACGCCGACCCCAGCACATACAGCACCAGCGCCCACGTCAGCACGCTGGCGAGCGCAGCAAAATCAATGCCCGCGCCCGGCGTCAGCGTCATGGCGCTGAGCATGTCCGCCTTCTGGTTATCCCCCGACGCCCGCAGCAGCGCAACCAGCTGTGCCTGCGTCATCCCCGGCGGCAACTGCTTGGACACCACGCCTGAGAAGATCAGGTTGGTGCCCTCGCCCAGCAGCCGCGGCCCGATCACCTGCAGCACCACGCCCGCCACGGCCATGAGCAGCACCAGCAGCAGCCAGAACCGTTCCGGCCGCAGCGTGGCCAGCAGGCGTTTGGCGGAGCCGCTGAAGTTCATCGCCTTCTCCGCGGGCACATTCATCCCGGCAAACGGGCCGCCGTGACCGGGGCCGCCGCGCGGCCTGGGGATGCGTACGACGGCGGCCTGGCCGGGTCCGGAGGCGCCCGTGGCTTTGGTGCCGCGCGGAGTGGGTCCGTGGCTCATACCGTCTCCTCCGCTGCCAGCTGGGACGAGACAATCTCGCGGTAGGTCCCGGATGTCTCCAGCAAATCATGGTGCGTTCCCTGCGCAACGATCCTGCCGTCGTCGAGCACCAGGATCTGGTCCGCATCAACGATGCTGGACACGCGCTGGGCGATGATCACCATGGTGGCTCCCGCAATGTTGCGCTTGAGCGCCTGGCGCAGCCGGGCGTCGGTGCCCGTATCCAGGGATGAAAACGAGTCGTCAAAGATGTAGAGCTCAGGCCGCTTCACCAGGGCCCGGGCGATGGCCAGCCGCTGCCGCTGCCCACCGGATACGTTGGTGCCGCCCTGCGAGATGGGCGCATCCAGCCCCTCCTCCATCAGTTCCACGAAGTCCCTGGCCTGGGCAATGTCCAGCGCGTCCCACAGTTCGTCCTCGGTGGCGTCCGGGTTTCCGTACAGCAGGTTGCTGCGAACGGTCCCGGAAAACAGGTAGGGCTTCTGCGGGACCAGGCCGATGTGTCCCCACAGGAGGTCCGGGTCCAGGTCCCTGACATCCACGCCGTCCATGAGCACCGCTCCGGAGGTGACGTCGAAGAGCCGCGGCATCAGGTTCACCAGGGTGGTCTTGCCGGAGCCGGTACTGCCGATGATCGCCGTGGTCTGCCCAGCACGCGCGGTGAAGCTGATCCCGGAAAGGACGGGCTGGTCGGCACCCGGGTAGGCGAATCCGACGTCGCGCATTTCCAACTCACCGCGCCGGACCGCACTGGTGACCGGCCGCTCGGGCGGCATGACACTGGAACTGGTCCCCAGCACCTCGCCGATGCGGTCCGCCGATACGGACGCACGCGGAATCATCACCGCCATGAACGTGGCCATCATGACCGACATCAGGATCTGCATCAGGTAGCTCAGGAATGCGATCAGGGTGCCCACCTGCATGGAGCCGTCCTCGATCCGGAACGCGCCGAACCAGATCACCGCCACGCTGGAAACGTTCAGGATCAGCATGACCGTGGGGAACATGAGGGCCATCAGGCGGCCTGCGCGGAGGGCAACGTCGGTGACGTCCGTGTTGGCGCCGGCGAACCGTTCAGTTTCCATGTCCTCGCGCACGAACGCCCGCACCACCCGGATGCCGGTGAGCTGCTCGCGCAGCACCCGGTTCACGGTGTCGATCCGGGCCTGCATCTTGCGGAACAGCGGCACCATCCGCGTGACAATCAGGCCGACGGCGATGAGCAGCACCGGGACGCACACGGCAATGAGCCAGGACAGTTGGGCGTCCTGCCGGATGGCCATAATCACCCCGCCAATGCTGAGCATGGGGGCCGCCACCATCAGCGTGGCCGACATCAGCACCAGCTGCTGCACCTGCTGCACATCGTTGGTGGAGCGGGTAATGAGGCTTGGCGCACCGAACCGGCTGACCTCCTGCTCGGAGAACTGCCCCACCCGCTCGAAGATGGCGCCGCGCAGGTCCCGGCCCAGCCCCATCGCCGCCTTGGCACCGAAGTACACGGCAACCACTGCACACACGATCTGCGCCAGCGTGATCAGCAGCATGACGCTGCCGGTCGACAGGATATAGCCGGTATCGCCCCGGGCAACGCCCTGGTCGATGATGTCGGCATTCATCGTGGGCAAGTACAGCGACGCGATGGACTGAGCCAGCTGGAAAACCACGACCGCGGCCAGCAGCGGCCGGTGCGGCCGCAGGTATTCGACAAGCAACTTCCAGAGCATGCGCAAAAGCCCTCACCCGACGGAGTGTCCACAAACGTGGTGCGAAGGTCAGTGTACGTCCGGGTACTGGGGTTTGACCGGGCGTTCTTCAGCTAATCATGCAGGTTCGCTGGAGGCGTACGGGGGTCCTGCGCTGTCGCCGGTCCATGGTCAAATAGGAGGGTTGCACCGGCTGCCCGAGTCCAACCGCGGCCTCGGCCCAACGGAAGGAATAAGCACATGACCGAACCCCAAGACCATCCCCCGGTCCCAGCCCCCGGGAGCGCGCAGGGCCTGGACCAGAAGGTTGAGGGCGGGTGCCCGGTGGCCCACGGCAGTGCCACCGCCCAAGGCAGTGAAAGTGAAAACCCTGCCATTGATACCCCGCAGCCCAAGGGCACGCGCCCCCGGACCCTCCAGGACTGGTGGCCGAACCAGCTGGACCTCTCGGTGCTGCACGCCCACGGCCAGGCCAGCAACCCGCTCGGCCCCTCCTTCAACTACCGTGAGGAATTCCAGAAGCTCGACGTCGAGGCCCTCAAGCGGGACATCACGGACGTCCTCACCACTTCCCAGGACTGGTGGCCGGCGGACTTCGGCCACTACGGCGGCCTGATGATCCGCATGAGCTGGCATGCGGCCGGCACCTACCGCGTCCATGACGGCCGTGGCGGGGCAGGCGACGGCGGCCAGCGGTTCGCGCCGCTGAACAGCTGGCCGGACAACGCCAACCTGGACAAGGCCCGGCGCCTGCTGTGGCCCGTCAAGCAGAAGTACGGCCAGAAAGTCTCCTGGGCAGACCTGCTGGTCCTCGCCGGGAACGTCGCCCTGGAGTCCATGGGCTTCAAGACCTTCGGCTTCGCCTTTGGCCGCGAGGACGTATGGGAGCCCGAAGAGATCTTCTGGGGTCCCGAGGACGCGTGGCTGGGCGACGAACGCTACGTTGGCGAAGGCCAGATGGCTGAAGACGTCGGCGCCACCGAGATGGGCCTGATCTACGTCAACCCTGAAGGCCCTAAGGGCAACCCGGACCCCGTGGCCGCTGCGGCGTTCATCCGCGAAACCTTCAAGCGGATGGCCATGAACGACGAGGAGACGTTCGCGTTGATCGCCGGCGGCCACACGTTCGGCAAAACGCACGGCGCCGGTCCGGCGGATGCACACGTAGGCCCCGAGCCGGAGGCCGCCAACCTCGAGGCGCAGGGACTGGGCTGGCTGAGCACCTACGGTTCCGGCAAGGCCGGCGACACCATCACCTCCGGCCTTGAGGTCACTTGGACGGACAAGCCGACGCAGTGGAGCAACCGCTTCCTGGAGATCCTGTTCGAGTACGAATGGGAACTGGTCAAGAGCCCCGGCGGGGCGCACCAGTGGGTTGCGAAGGACGCTCCGGAGATCATCCCGGACGCGCACGACCCCAACAAAAAGCACCGCCCCACCATGCTCACCACGGACCTGTCGCTGCGGTTCGACCCCACCTACGAGAAGATCGGACGCCGGTTCCTGGAGAACCCGGACGAGTTCGCCCTGGCATTCGCCAAGGCCTGGTACAAGCTGCTGCACCGGGACATGGGCCCCGTTGGCCCGCACATGCTGGGCCCGTGGGTTCCGGAAGCGCAGCTGTGGCAGGATCCCGTTCCCGCCGTCGACCATGAACTGATTGACGACCAGGACATCGCGTCCCTGAAGGACAGGCTGCTTGGCTCCGGGCTGACCATCCCGCAGCTCGCGGGAACGGCCTGGGCCTCGGCTGCCACATACCGTAAGACGGACCGCCGCGGCGGCGCCAACGGTGCGCGCATCCGGCTGGAGCCGCAGCGCAGTTGGGAGGCCCACGAACCGGACCAGCTGGACACCGTCCTGCCGGTGCTGGAGCGCATCCAGGAAGAGTTCAACTCGGCACAGACCGGCGGCAAGAAGGTCTCGCTGGCGGACCTGATTGTCCTTGGCGGCGCGGCTGCCGTGGAAAAGGCAGCGGCCGACGGCGGATTCCCCGTCACAGTGCCCTTCCGCCCGGGCCGCACGGACGCCTCGCAGGAACAAACCGATGTGGAGTCCTTTGGCTACCTGCAGCCGCGCGCCGACGGGTTCCGCAACTACGTGCGCCCCGGCGTGAAGTTGCAGCCGGAGACCCTGCTGCTGGACAAGGCATACATGCTGGACCTTTCTGCACCGGAGATGACGGCGCTCGTTGGCGGCATGCGCGCCCTGGGCACTAACGTGGGCGGCTCCGACCATGGCGTGCTGACTGACAAGCCACAGGTCCTGACGAACGATTTCTTCGTCAACCTGCTCTCGCCCGGCACCAAATGGAAGGCCTCCGGGTCCGGGGAGAACGTCTACGAGATCACTGACGTTGCCACCGGTGAACTGAAGTGGACGGCCACCCCGGTGGACCTGGTCTTCGGTTCCAATTCGCAGTTGCGGGCGCTTGCCGAGGTCTATGCCAGCGAGGACGCCAGGGAGAAGTTCGTCAACGACTTCGTGGCCGCCTGGACCAAGGTCATGGAGCTGGACCGCTTCGACCTGAACTGATGCCGGTCAACTGACTGAAGGGGTCCGGACTGGCTGCACGCGCAGCCGGTCCGGGCCCCTCTTACTGTTCGGCCGGCAGACTGATCGCAGCGGTGGTGCCGCCGCCCGGCGTCTCCTTCAGAGCCAGCTCTCCACCGTGGGCTTCGACGATCCGCCGCGAGATGGCCAGGCCCAGGCCGGAGCCGTGTCCGTCGCCCTTCCGGTGCAGCCGGACCAGCGGTTCCAGCACCCGCTGCCGGTCCTGCGGGGCAATTCCCTTGCCGTTGTCCTCCACCAGCAGCGTGGGTCCCTGGTAGTTGGCGATGCCGCTGATGCGCACCTTGAGGTCCCGGTCCGGGCTCCGGTAATTCACCGCATTCGCCACCAGGTTCTGCAGCAGGGTGCGCAGCTGGCCACGGTCCACGTGGAGCGTCATGTCGTCGCTGTCCAGGACGGCGCCGGGACCGAAGGACAGGCCGAGATCTTTGGCAACCTCTGCCGCCACGGTGTGGAGGGAAACCCACTGCCGCTGGATGCTGCCACCCATCCGGGAGTACGTCAGGACGTCCTCGAGCATGGCGAGCATCCGGTGGCCGCTGGCGCCGATGATCTGGAGATACTCCGCTGCCGGGTGGTCCCCATCCACTTCTTCTCCGGCCATCTCCACGTAGCCCAGCATGGTGGTAAGGGGCCCGCGCAGGTCGTGGCTGACGCGGCCGGCAAACTCTGCAAGCTTCGCGTTGCTTTCCCTGACCTCAGTAAGGGCGCGCTTCAGCTGCAGGGTACGCCGCTGGAGTTCCAGGAGCTGGACTGCCTGGCGGGCCAGGATCTCCAGCATGTCCAGCTGGTCCTTCGCAGGCGTCCCCGGCGAGTTCGAAAAGACGCACAGGGACCCCAGCACAAACCCCGACGACGTCTCCAGCGGCACCGACGCGTAGAACCGGACGGAGGCGATTTCCCCGGTCACGAACGGGTTCGATGCGAGGCGGGGGTCCAGCGATGCATCCGGGACAACAGTTGTCTTCCCTGATAGGAACACCTCTGAGCACATGGAGTCTTTTCGGGC
Source organism: Pseudarthrobacter sp. NPDC080039 (assembly GCF_040702335.1). Classification (NCBI taxonomy): domain Bacteria; kingdom Bacillati; phylum Actinomycetota; class Actinomycetes; order Micrococcales; family Micrococcaceae; genus Pseudarthrobacter; species Pseudarthrobacter sp. NPDC080039. The sequence goes on from NZ_JBFBKY010000005.1 coordinate 105,287, forward strand.
GCAGACTGCGGCTTCAAAGCCGACGGCGGCCACCTGCTGTTGCTCGTCTTCGGTGACGACATTGATCACGCCGAAGGGGACTCCGCAGAGTTTAGCGGCCAGCTGGACCAGGTTCTGGAGGGGCTCCATCGACAGCGCCACGTCAACGCCGGGCTGCCGCCCCTCGCCGGCGGGAAGCGCCAAACCGTATTCCTGCAATAAGTCATCCCGGGCGGCTGAATCCCCGGGAGCTGCCGTTACCGAGTGAGTGGCCGCCACTGTTCGTCCCTTTCCAGACCGCAAAACGGGTCCTCGGGTGATGCTACAACCCGGGACCAATATCCCGGGAACCGATTCCCCCTGTCGGAGGCGAAAAGCCTGGGACCCCGCGGCGCCGGAGGGACGCCGCGAACGCACCGCTGGATTGATACTTTGGCCAAGTGATTACTGAACATGCCGTGCTACCGGTCATCCCGGGCCAGGAAGAGGAGTTCGAGGCAGCCTTCCATCAGGCCGGGACGATTATTGCTTCCATGCCCGGCTTCATATCGCTGTCTTTGTCCCGCTCAATCGAAAGCCCCAACACCTACCTGTTGTTGGTGGAGTGGGAGACGCTGGAAGACCACACCGTCGGTTTCCGCGGTTCCGCGGAATATCAGCAATGGCGGGACCTTCTCCACCGGTTCTACGAGCCCTTTCCCGAGGTTGGGCACTTCGATCCGGTTCTTCCCAGGAAACCGTGAATTGGGATTGGGAGAAGTCCCCGCGCGAGTCAGGCTCCAGCGCGGGGACTTCCAACGCTTCCTGCCGGGGAACTGACGTGGAAGCTACTAAGAAATTACCGGCCGGTAGGTAGGGGCTACACCCAAAACCAGCCTCTTGGGGCAATCTTGAGCCAACCTTGAGCAGCCGGGCCCCGTCATTTGATCGGCTTCAGTCGTCGTCGGCGCCTGCGGCTGCGTCCGGATCCTCTTCGGGCTCAAAGGTGTTGGGGGCGGCGCCATCAGAAATCCCTACGCCGTCCTTCCCGCCGGGGATCCCGCCGTCGGCGGCCCGCTGCTGCCTCAGGATGTAGCGCTGCAGCTTTCCTGACGGCGTCTTGGGCAGGTCCTGGACGAAATGGATGCGGCGCGGATAGGCGTGTGCGGCGAACTGCGTCTTGACCATGGCCTGGAGTTCGGCCACCAGGGCATCGCTGCCCGTGGTCCCGTCCGCCAGCACGACATAGGCTTCGAGGACTTCTCCGCGCAGTTCGTCGGGCGCGCCCACCACGGCGCTTTCCAGAACCGCCGGATGGGTGGACAAAACACTTTCCACATCGAACGGGCCAATCCGGTATCCGGCCATGATGATCACGTCGTCATCGCGGGAGGAGAAGTAGTAGTAGCCGTCCTGGTCCACCATGCCCGCGTCGCCGGTCAGGTACCACTTGCCGTCCGTGCTGAACCTTTCGGCCGTCTTCTCCGGCGCGTCCTGGTACCCCGTGAACCACATCATGGGGCTCCCCGCCACGTTGACGGCGACGCGCCCCAGTTCACCCGGCGCAGCGGGCTCGTCGGCGTTGTCCTTGAGGACCGCGCAACTCCACCCCGGCAGGGGCCGGCCCATGGAACCTGGCCTCAGCTCCGTCCGCACGTCGTCATGCCAGGCATTGATGATCATCATCCCGTGTTCGGTCTGTCCGTAGTGGTCCCGCACCGGAACGCCCAGCACCTCCCGGGCCCAGCCGATTACCTCCGGGGTCAGCGGTTCGCCGGCCGACGATGCACGGCGAAGGTGGAAAGGACCCGTCCCGGCGTCGGCTTTCGCCCGCATGGTGCGGTACACCGTCGGAGCTGCCGCGAAGTTGGTGACTGAAAAGGCCTCCAGCACCTTGAAGCTGAGTTCCGGGGAGAACCCCGGGCGCAGCAGGAGGTTCCGCCGTCCGGCCGCCATGGGCCCAAGGATCCCGTAGTACAGGCCGTACGCCCAGCCGGGGTCGGCGGCATTCCAGAAGACATCCTCTTCACTGACGTCCAGGCCCAGCCCGACGTACTGGCGGAAGGCGGCCAACGCCCTGACCGGCACCGGAACCCCCTTGGGGGCGCCTGTGGTTCCCGAAGTAAAGATCAGCACCAGGGCACCGTCACCTCCCACGGCTGCGGCTGCGATCCCGGGTTGCTGCCTGGCCAGGAGCGGCGTGAGCGCCAGGTCCGGTGGGGAGGCTTCGTCACCGGCAACCACCACAGCTGCCACGGTTTCCTGGATCTTCTCCCGCTGGTTGGCGTCAGTGATCACCACCTTGGCGCCGGACGCTGTGAGGCGGAGTTCGATGGCCGGCCACGCAAAGGCAGTGAACAGCGGCACGTGGACGGCCCCGCGCCGCCAGATGGCCAAAAGCATCACGACAAGGTCTGCCGATTTTCCCATCAGGGTGGCCACGGCGTCCCCGGGACCGACGCCAAGCTCTGCCAGGGCGGCGGCACCGCGTTCGGAGCGTTCCCGGAGCTCGCCGTAGGTAATGTCCTCCGCGGAAAGGTCGGCTTCAACCACGGTGAAGGCAACATCGCTGGGATTGTGGCTGTCGCACAGGAGCTCGTCCGCGCAGGCGTCCGGCGCACCGTAAATGGCGAGAAGGGCCTCGACGGCTGGAACCGGATGGGACATTCATTCTCCTTTGAACAACAGCACCTTGGAACACCGGCATGTGTAAACGCAGTGGAATCAACCTACTGCACTGGGATGGCCGTCACATGACGCGTCCTGCCGGCATGCGCCGACAGGTCACCCCTTGGCGCCAGGCGGCCGGATGATCCGTGCCGCTGACGGACGTGGTGGGCAGCGTGCGCGACGGCAGGCTCACGGCGCCGGCTGTCCCGGCATAAGGCCGTCAAGCGGAGAAATTGATGGGATCTTGAGGCAAACCTTGCCGTCCCTAGACGATGCAGGTCCACGCTGGAGCCATCGGAGAAAACCAGCTTGTGGGGGCAGGAAGTCATGGGAAGCAAGACAGCGGACAACGAAGTCACAGCCGTCGGCGGTGTGCTGACGGACCAACACCCGCTGGATTTCCATTCGTTGGGGCTCGCCGGGTGCATCGACCGGCTCACCGCGCCCCTCCGCGAGCGCGGGACCGTGGTCCGCTGGGACACCCCGCACTGGGGCATCGAGATCCCTTCGAACTCTGCATCCCTCCTGTACCAGTCCGCCCGGGAGGCGCTCAGCAACGCCTACAAGTACTCTGCCGCGCACACGCTCACCCTTCAGCTGGCGGCGGTTGACCACGGCATCCGCCTGGTAGTGTCCGACGACGGCACGGGCTTCGACAGCAACCTCGCCACCTGCGGGCGGCACCATGGGTATGGGTTGCGGCTGATGGCAGTGGCGGTGCATGAAGCGGGCGGCTCAGTCGCGGTCAGCTCGACCCCCGGCCAGGGCACCAGTGTCACGGTGACACTGCCACTGGACTGACAAAACCGGATTACCGGACTCGGATGCCCGCCGTTGCTGGGACGGCGGGCATCCATATGCCACTTGCGGGCAACCTAGCGGGAGAGCTTGGCGGAGTCCGGCTCCAGGTCACCGATGTGGCCAGGGGCGTTGGCGGCCAGGACCCGGGCCACGAACGCGGCGTACTCATCCATGTAGTGGCGCAGGAACTTGGCCGTGGACTCATCCTTCACGTCGCCGTCGTAGCCGAACACAGCGGGGTCGTACTTGACGTACGCCTCGGGGGCATTCAGCTGTGGCGCGTCGAGGAAGCTCAGGACTGCGCGCATGGAAGACTGCATGACCGCGGTGCCGATGCTGCCAGGGGACGCGCCGATGATGCCGGTGGGCTTGCAGGCAAAGGAGTTGGTTCCCCACGGACGGGAGCCCCAGTCGATGGCATTCTTCAAGGCACCGGGGATGGACCGGTTGTATTCGGGTGACACGAACAGAATCCCGTCAGCGGCCTCGATGGCGTCTTTGAGGGCGCGGCCCTCCGGCGGGAAGTCGGCGTCGTAGTCGTAGCTGTAGAGCGGGAGGTCCCTGATGGGGATCTCCGTGAATTCGAGTTCTTCGGGTGCGAGTGTGATCAGGGCCCGGGCCAGGACCCGGTTAATGGAGCCGGTGGCCAGGCTGCCCACGAAGTAGCCGATCTTGTACGTTGCCATGAGTGTTCCTTTCCAACAGCCGGCCTGCGCCGGCTGGCTGGGTTCGGTTGGAAACGGCGGGTGGTGCTCATTGCTCCACCAGTCCAGCACACACCGGTAAGTTCCGGCCAGGGTGCCGGGACACTCCCCACCCAGCCAAAGGAACGGGCCGTGACGACTCTGGAAACATGCCGGACCAGAAGGTACATTGGTAAGCATGCTGATGATTATGACCGAGTCATCAGCTCCCGGTGACACAGCAAAGGAGACGTTATGAGCACGAAGGTGGAAAAACGCATTCTGGTGAACGTACCGGTGAGCACGGCTTATAACCAGTGGACCCAGTTCGAGGACTTCCCGCACTTCATGGGCGGCGTCAAGAGCGTGACGCAGCTCAGCGACGACCGGCTGGAGTGGGTGGCCGAAATCGGCGGCGTCCGCCGGCAGTGGGAGGCCAGGATCCTTGAGCAGGTTCCGGACCGCAAGGTTGCCTGGGCAGCAACGGAAGGCGCCACCAACGCGGGCGCCGTGGAGTTCGAGGACGTGGGCGGCGGCCAGACCTCCCTGCAGCTGACGCTCGAATACGAGCCCGAAGGACTGATCGAGAAGGTGGGCGACAAGCTCAATGTGGTTGACCGGCAGGCCGAAGCCGACCTGCAGCGGTTCAAGGAATTCATTGAGGACGAGGGCTATGCCAGCGGCGCCTGGCGCGGTGCAGTCAACCCCGGCACCACGGTTGGCACCCCGGGCGTTGAGCATGCAGGCGCTTCCCGTGGCGATTCCGGCAAGGCCGGCGTTTCCGGGAAGGTAGCTGCCGGTGTGGGCATTGCAGCGGCTGCGGGTGCAGCGGCGGCAATGGCGTCCGGTGGCAACAAGGACAAAACCGGGACAGCAGACGTGACGGTTGCGGACACCACTCCGGCGGTTCGGGCGGAACCTGTGGTTCCAGCAGAGCCACTCACCACTGGCTCCACTGCGGGCGCAGCGGACGCGGGCACGGTGCCTGCAGCGGGCACGGGCACGACGGCGGCCGCCGGGTCCACCGGTTCAGTCGCCGATCTGGGTGATGACAGGATCGGTCACGCCTTCGACCAGACCAACGGCCTGGTGGACACCACAGGCGAGTCCGACGACACCGTGGCAGGCGAAAACCTGAGCGCCGGCGAACGGCGTGAAGACGACCGCAACACCGACGGCGGCCTCCCGCCTGTGGGCGGCAACCTCGGCGGGCACTAAGCACCAATCAGGAAACAAAGCGCCTGAACCATGAGCAAAGCGCCGGCCGCCTTCCCCCAAGGCGGCCGGCGCTTTGCTGTCCGGGGCAGCAAGGGCACCGGTTGGGCTACCGGATGCCGCGCAGTTTCACGCCCGCGGCGAGGGCTGCCAGGCTGATGACTGCGATGACCGCAAGGTAGTAACCGGGCGCCACGGCCTGGCCGGTCTGCTGCACCAGGTAGGCGGCGATCATGGGGGTAAACCCGCCGAAGGCAACCACCGCGGTGTTGTAGCTGAAGGACAGACCGGTGGCGCGGGCGCGGGGATCGAAGGAATCGGACATGACGGAGGGCAGCGCCCCGAAGTAGGCCGCCTTGAGCAGCCCCAGGACGGCCATCACCAGGGCAAGCACCAGGAACGAGTGGGCGCTGATCACCCACAGGAACAACGGGACCACCGCGACCAGCAGCACGATCACGGTGGGCACCATGATGGCCATCCGGCCGAACTTGTCGGAAAGGTGGCCCACCACCGGAGTTCCAAATGTCAGGATGACCCCGGTAATGATCAGCGACGTGAAGGAGATGCCCGGCTCGAGTCCGAGTTGCTTGATGGCGAAGGTGGGCATGTACTGCAGGATGAAGTTCAGTGCGGTGGAAACGGCAAGGGCGCCGGCGGCGATCAGCATTCCCGCCTTCTGGGTGGCGAACACCTCGCGGATGGGGGAATGCCTGGCGTCCCCCGGCTTATCCGGCAGCGGGACCTCCTTCATCTCCTTGCGGATCAGGAACCCGGCCGGACCCACCAGCAGCCCGAACAGGAATGGAATCCGCCAGCCCCAGTCAGTCATCTGGGCGTCAGTGAGGACCGTGGTGAGGATGGCCACGAGGATCGCCGCGAGCAGGCTGCCCAGGCCTTGGCTGGCGAACTGGAAACTGCCCAGGAACCCTTTCCGCTTGCCGTTTTGGGCAATGAGGTAGGCGGTGGCAGCGCCGAACTCGCCGCCGGCCGAAAAGCCCTGGATGAGGCGTGCCAGGACAATTCCGAGCGGGGCCATGATTCCGATGCTGTCGTAGCCCGGCATGAAGGCCAAGAGCGCGGTGCCCAGGACCATGAGCCGGATGGTGACGGTGAGGCCCTTCTTCAGCCCGTTCCGGTCAGCGTACGAGCCCCGGATCAGCCCTCCGAGTGGCCGGATGAGGTAGGAGACGCCAAACACGGCAAAGGCCTGGATAAGTTCGACGCCCGGATCGTGGTTTGGAAAGAAGTTCCGGCCGATGTAGATGGCCAGGAGCGCGTAAATGGCGACATCGAACCATTCGAGGGCGTTGCCGATGGTGGCGGCGACGATTCCCCGGGCAGCGGACTGCGCGCCTTCAGCACGGCCGGGAGCGGACTGGTGTTCTTGCTGCGGAATGGTCATGGGGACTCCAAGGGGATCAGGAAGCAGAGCTGGTGGATGCAGCGGCGCCGGCAAGGCCGCCGGCCGTTGGTGTTGCGGTGGTGGCGAGGTCGAAGAAGAGGCCAGCCGCGATCTGGAGCCCCTCCCGCGCCACCGATGTGAGGAGGTGTTCATCCGGGGCGTGCTGCTGGCACCCGGGATGGGAATGCGGAACCCACAAGGTAGGCAGGTTGAGGACTTCGGCGAAGACAAAGCTCGGCAATGAACCGCCAATGTTCGGCAGCAGCACCGGCGTCCTGCCCGTGGTGGCTTCCAGGGAGGCCAGGGCCCATGCAACCCAGGGGCTGCCGGGATCCAGCCGGCTGGCGGGGAAGGATTGGCCCACTTCAACATCCACCATGCTGAACCCGGCGGTGTCGAGGTGGCGGCGGACGGCAGGCTCCACTCTTGCAGTGTCTGTTCCCGGGACGAACCGGAGTTGGAGGCTGGCACTGGCCGAGCCGGGAATGGCATTGACTGGCTTGGCGGGGTTCCCAGCACCCAGGGCGAGGACCTCCAGGGTGTTCCAGGCGTACAGCCGCTCGGCGGGGCTTAGGGAACTGTCACCCCACGTGGGGTCGGAGGCGGGATCACCCGCGTTGGGGACCATGTCGATGACTTCCAGCGCGGCGGCAACGGTATCCGGGATTCCAGCGGGCAGCAGCTCCGGGAGCCTGATGATTCCATGGCCATCCACCAGGGAGGCCACGGCCGCGGCCACCGTGGTGGCCGGATTGCGCAGGAGCCCGCCCCAGTTTCCGGAGTGGTAGGAACTGCTGCGGAGGTCTGCCGTGAGATGAAGGGTGATTCCGCCGCGGGCCCCCAGGAACACGGTGGGACTGTCCGCGGCCAGGCGGGGTCCGTCTGAACCGATGAAGACGTCCGCCTGCAGGGAATCATGGTGCTCCCGCGCAAAATCCGCCAGGTCGGGGGACCCAATCTCCTCTGCGCCCTCCAATAGGAACACCAGGTTGAAGCCCAGGTTTCCGCGCTGTTCCAGGAGCAGCCGGAGCGCCACCATGTTGATCCAGTGCTGGCCCTTGTTGTCGGCAGAACCACGGCCGTACCAGCGGTCCCCCTCGTCGCTCAACGTCCAGGGGTCCCTGCCCCTGGACCAGGCAGCAGCCTGGCCGTCCACCACGTCCGCGTGTCCATAGCAAAGAACCGTTGGCAGCTCAGGTCCCTCCTGCCGGGTGGCCACCAGGAAGGAATTGTTGCCGCCCCGCCAGGAGTCGAACCGCTCTACCGAGCAGCCCAGGGAAGCAAACGCCGGCTCAATCACCTCATCAAGGTATGACTTCAGTGCAACGCGACCCTCCGGCGTCGAGCTTTCGGAAGGGTAGGACACAATCCTTTCGAGGTCCGCCTTGAAGCGGCCGGAGTCCACGTAATCTCCTGCCGCCGCCGTCAACTGCTCGCGTTGGTGCATTGAATCCCGCCCTTTCCCGTTGAAACGTGAGTTCAAAACTAGGGCCAGCGCGACAAAACGACCAGTATCATTTTGTTGACAAGCTTTGATTTCAGTGCAAACCAGTGGGAGGAGGCCCTGTGGTGAACATGCTCACTCCGGCGCTGCTGTACTTCCACGCTGTCGCGCAGGAGGGCACCCTCACCGAGGCGGCGGAGAAGCTTCACGTCTCGGCGTCCGCCATCAGCAGGCAGATCAACAAACTCGAGTCCTCGCTGGGTACGCCATTGTTCAACCGGCACGCGCGCGGAGTGGAGCTGACCGAAGCCGGCAGGCTCCTGCTCGCCTATGTGCGCCGGGCCGAGGCGGAAGGAGCCGCGGTCCGCGAGGAACTGCTGGTGTCCATGCAGCGGAAGACCCGGACGCTTCGCGTGGCCTGCGCCGAAGGGTTCGCACGGGTCTGGGTTCCTGCAGCCATCGCCAACTTCAGCCGGCAGCATGACGACGTGGAATTCCACCTGGACGTGGTGTCCTCTTCCGAGGGAACCAGGCGGGTTGCCGAGGGCGAGGCGGACGTCGCCGCAGTGTTTTCGTTGGGCCCCCAGTCCAGGGTGACTGTGGAACACTCCATGCCCACCCCCGTCGCCTTCGCCCTGGTGGCACCGGGCCATCCGCTGGCCGCCCAGCCCCGCGCCACCCTGCAGGACCTGTGCCGCTACAAACTGGCCATCACGGCCCCGGGCTCCAGCCAGCGCGAGCTCCTGGACCTGGCCATGCAGATTGAAGGCCTTACTCCGTCCATCACCCTGCAAAGCGACCACATCAACCCGGTGATCCAGTTCGCCCGCTCGGGCGTGGGGGTTTCCCTGGTCAGCGGACTTTCCCTGGACCGCCGGGACCGCGAGGACCTGGTGGCCGTCAACATCGACCACCCGGTGCTGCGCCAGCGGCAGGGCCAGGTCCAGACCATGACCGGCCGCACCCAGCCTGCCATCCTTACCGCCTTCGTGGACGCCCTCATCGACGCCTTGGAATTGTTCGCCTGAACAGCACCCGCTACTTGCGCGTCGCCGCCTGGAGCAGCGGCAGAGTGCGGGTGGGCATCACTTCCACCAGGGACATGGCGGTGCTGGTACGGACGACGCCGTCAATCGCCAGCATTGCGTTGGTGACGCGGTGGAGGTCGGCTGGGTCCTTGGCGGCCACCTTGGCGAGCAGGTCGGCATCTCCTGTGGTGGCGTGCATCTCGATGATCTCCGGGATGTTCTGCAGCGCGGCAACGGCCTTGTCGCTGACCGACTGGCTGATGGAAATCGAGATGAAGGCGATGAGGGGCAGGCCCAGCGCCTCCGTCCGCACGCGCTGGCTGAAGGGAGCAAGGCTGCCATCGTTGGCCAGGCGGCGGAGCCGGGCGTGGACGGTATTGCGGGCAACTCCCAGCGTCCTCGAGAGGGACAGCACCGTTGCCTGCGGGTCCCGGTCGAGTGTGAGGAGGATCTCTGCGTCAAGAGCATCAATGAGGTGCATAGTGAGCATTTTGCCACTATCGATGCTTCAGGGAAGCGGATCTGTCCTGCCGGATACGGCTCTGTTGCGCAGGTGTCCTGCACCCCCGCACCATGCTGTCCATGACAAGCACCCTTCCGGAAGCCGCGGCCCCCGAGGTCCGCGCCGCCGTCGCCCAACTCCCTGCTTACGTGGCCGGCAAGAGCGCCCAGTCTGACCTGACGGCAGCCCTTGCCTCGAACGAAAGCCACTTTCCGCCCCTGCCCTCGGTCCTTGAAGCGATGTCTGCCCAGGCGGGCCGAATCCACCGGTACCCCAGCATGGGCGCGGTGGAGGCCCGGGATGCCATTGCCGGACATTTCGGTGTCACTGCCGACGAAGTAGCCTGCGGCCCGGGAAGCTCGGGCGTGCTGCAGCAGATCATTTCCGCCGTCTGCGGGCACGGTGACGAAGTGGTGTACGCCTGGCGGTCCTTCGAGGCCTACCCCATCCTGGTGGCCGTGGCGGGTGCCGTGTCCGTCCCCGTGCCGCTGCTGGCCACCGAGCACCACGACCTGGACGCCATGGCAGCAGCCATCACCGACCGGACCCGCTTGGTAATCCTCTGCTCGCCCAACAACCCCACGGGCGTGTCCATCAGCCCCGAGGCCCTGGAGGAGTTTCTCCGCTCGGTGCCGCCGCGGGTGCTGGTGGTGCTGGACGAGGCCTACATCGAGTTCCAGCGCGGCCGCGGCGTCGACTCCATGGACTTCTACCGCCGGTACCCCAACCTCTGCATCCTGAGGACCTTCTCTAAGGCGTACGGGCTGGCGGGGCTGCGGATCGGCTACGCCATCGCGCACCCCGATATTGCCGAAGGCCTGCGCCGGACCGCCGTCCCCTTCGGCGTGAACCGGATGGCCCAGGCCGCCGCGGTCGCTTCGCTGGCGGCCGGTGAGGAAATCCTCGAGCGGACCGAGACGGTGGCCCGGGAACGCCGCCGGGTTATCCAGGCCCTCCGCGGCTACGGCTGGGACACCCCGGACAGCCAGGCCAACTTCTACTGGATCCGGGCCTCCGACGAGCTGCGCGTGCAACTCCTGGACGCACTGTCCGGGGCCGACATCCTGGCGCGCGGCTATGCCGTGGACGGCGTCCGCATCACCCTCGCCGACGCCACCACCAACGATCGGGTCCTTGCCGTCCTGGCCGACCGCGGCCGGTTCGTGCCGGAAGGGGGTGCAGCCGAGTGAGCACCTCCACGGAAGCTCCCTACGTTTCCACTGCTGCGCCGGCCGCGCACGTGGAAGAGCCGACGGCGGGACCTTCCGCGCCGCCGTCGGCAGCCCGCCATTCCGTGGTTGAGGACGTCCTGGGCATCCTCACCGGCACCTTCGCGGCGTCGCTGGGGCTGTTCCTGCTCAAGTCGAGCGGAGCGGTGACGGGCGGGACAGCCGGACTCGCGCTGCTGCTCAGCTATTCCGTGGCACTTCCGTTCGGCGTCATCTTTTTCGCAGTGAACCTCCCGTTCTTCGGCCTGGCGGTCTGGAAGAAGGGCTGGAACTTCGCCCTCCGCACGGGCGGTGCCATCGCCCTTGTCTCGCTGATGGCCAGCCTGCACCCGGCTGCTCTGGGGTCGCTGCACCTTAACCCCGTCTACGGCGTGCTCGGCGGAAACCTGCTGGCCGGCGTCGGACTCCTGATCCTGTTCCGGCACAAATCCAGCCTGGGTGGTTTCAACATCCTGGCCCTGCTGCTGCAGGAGAAACTGGGGTGGCGGGCAGGATATGTGCAGATGGTGCTGGACCTGGCCATTGTCCTGGCATCACTCGTCCTCGTGTCTCCGTTGATGGTTTTGCTGTCCGCTGCCGGCGCCACCCTCCTGAACCTGGTCCTCGCCCTGAACCACCGGCCGGGCCGCTACCTGGGAAAGTAGGCACGCATCCTGCCTTTTATTCCTGGCAGCCGCGTGAAATATCTGTGCAGGGGCGGGTGTTGCCGCCCGTATGACAACAATCGGAATCATTGGCGCAGGACGTATTGGAAGCCAGGTTGCACGGAAGGCGGTGCAGTTGGGCTACGACGTGGTCATCAGCAACTCACGCGGCCCCGAGACCCTCCAGGACCTGGTGGCAGAGCTTGGCCCGACGGCCCGGGCAGCAACGGCAGCCGAGGCAGCAACTGCCGGCGACTTCGCCGTGGTCACGGTGCCGCTGAAGAACTACAAGGACGTCCCTGTGGAGCCACTGGCAGGCAAGGTTGTGATCGACACGAACAACTACTACTGGGAACGGGACGGCAGGATCCCCGCCCTCGACAATGGCGAAACCACCACCTCCGGGATGCTGCAGGAACACCTTCCGCAGTCAAAGGTAGCCAAGGGCTTCAACCACATCATGGCCAAGGACATCACCACTGACGGGGAGCCCGCCGGCACGGAAGGCCGCCGTGCCCTGGCCACCGCCAGCGACTACCCGGAAGCCGCCGAACTGGTCACCCGCCTCTACGACGAATTCGGCTTCGACACGGTCAACGTCGGCCCGCTCTCGGAGAGCTGGCGCGTGGAACGGGACCGCCCTGCCTATGTGGCCCGGCAAACCGCCGCGCAGCTGAAGGACAACCTGGCCAAGGCACAGCGGACCATCTAACGCGGCGTACCGTCCAGTACCCCGCCATACCCAAGGGGGACATCCCGCGGAACCGGCCGGCAGTTCATAACTGCCGGCCGGTTCCGTGTTACGGGACTGCTTCCAGGCGTTACTTTCAGGCAGGTGGAGGACCTGCGAAGGCATGGGGGTAGCCAATCTGCTTACAATCGAAACCTCTGACCACTACCGAGGGACCCATGAAGAAATTCGCCACAGCCCTGTTTGCCGCCGGCCTCGTTGCCTCTGCCACGGCCTGCACAGCCACACACCAACTGACCACCGCCGAAACGTGCGAGCGGATCCAGGCCGTCGTGTCGAACCCCGCCAACAACGCCGGCAAGACGGGCATGAACAACCTCGCCAACCAGATCCGGCCCATCCACGCGGTGGCCTCGGACGACCTCAAGCCCGCCCTTGCCCAGATCCTGGCGTACACGGACGAGCAGGCCAAGGAAAACCCGGACAAGGACAAGCTGGCCGATCTCCAGTCCGGCTACCAGCAAGCCGGCAGCACCTACACCAAGTTCTGCGGCCAGGCCGGCGGCCAGTAGTCAGCTGATCCAGCCCGGGCGTCCTGTTCGCCCGGGCTGCGTCAAAGCGTGGCCGGGTCCGTATTGGCACCGCAGAGGATGACGGCAACCCGCTCGGCCCCTGAGGGTACGTAAGCTCCGGCGGTCAACGCAGCGTAGGCCGCCGCAGCGCCGTGCTCCACCACTATCCTGTAGTCGTTCCAGAGTGCCGAGCGTGCCGCAATGATGTCCGCGTCGCTGACCAGGACGCTTTCGACGCCGCAGCGGACCGCGACCGCGAAGCCGATGTCGCCGACGCGGCGGGCACCCAGGGAGTCTGCGGCGACGCCGGACACGGCCACATCCACGGGTTTCCCGGCTGCGAGGGCGGCATGCAGGGTAGGTGCCGTCGCAGGTTCCACGGCCACCACTTTTGCTGATCCTTCGACGCCGGCAGCCACTCCCGCCATCAGGCCGCCTCCACCCACGGCCACCAGGACGGTATCCACGTCCGGCACCTGTTCCAGCAGCTCGAGGCCGACGGTTCCGGCGCCGGCGGCGATTTCCGGCTGGTCATAGGCGTGGCAGTAGACGGCGCCGGTTTCTTCTGCATGAGCCACCGCGGCCTCGTAGGCTGCCGCATATTCCGCCCCGCCCTGGACCACCGTGGCGCCGATGGCCTTCAGTTTGGCCACTTTGACGGCAGGCGCGGCCTGGGGGACGAACACGGTAGCGGGCACGCCAAGCTGCCTGGCCGCATACGCGTTGGCCAGCCCGGCGTTACCGCCGGACGCCACCACTATGCCGACCCCTGCCTGCAGTTCCCCGCGTTCCTTACTGGCGAGGATGCGGTTCAGGGCGCCCCGGGCCTTGAAGGTCCCGGTGTGCTGCATGAACTCGCATTTGAACCATACGGAGCCGGGGAAGGCATCCGTGTCCGCCGCCATGACGGGCGTCCTGCGGATGAGGCCTGCTGTGCGGCGCGCGGCCTGGTCAATATCAGCCCGGAAGATCATCTCAGACTTCGTCGTCCCAGGTGCCTGGTTCCTCCAGCGCCTCTTCCGGCTTGGGTTCCGCGGCCGCTTCTTCGCCTCCCACGTATGACGCCGGCACGGTTCCGGCCGCATGGGCCTGCTGTTCCTCACGGATGTTCGCTGCGCCGGGCTGTTCCGGATGCTGGCCCGACTGGGGCGCCTCAACGGCCTGGTTCTTGGCCTCGTCGGGGTCGCCGGGTCCCCGGAGGTCTGTGGTGTTCTGGGGATCGTCGCTGGAAACCGTCATGGTCCTGCCTTTCACCTGGGACTGTTGGGCCGGGCCAGGGAAGCTCCTGCCCGGCCTCCAGCCTAAGGGCTTTCCCGGACCCGGCCATGAAAACCACGGACAGTTTTGTTTTCCGGCGCCCCGGAAACTCCGGAGGGCGCACGCGCACACTTCCACCCGGCGTCGTATCCTGCTTGGACGGTGGCCGGCGTGGCCATCCCGGGTGTACTTGCCCTCGTTCTCCGCGGCGTGTTCAACCAGGCGGCCGCCCGAGCCCGGAGCCAACCATGACCGTCGTGCAGATCGTCCCGCTGGTAATCCTGGTGGCGATGTTCGTCATCGCCACCAGGTGGCCCCTCAACATCGGCCTGATGGCGCTGGTTGCCTCCTTCGGCGTCGGCTACTTCATGTTGGGGATGTCCGACCAGCAGATATTGGAAGAGTTTCGGGCCAGCATTGTGCTGACCATCATCGGCGTAACCTACTTCTTCAGCATGGCGCAGCGGAACGGCACCATCGACATCCTGGTCAAGGCCTGCGTGCGAATGGTCCGCGGAAGGACGCTGCTGCTGCCTTGGGTGTTCTTCCTGGCCGCTGCAGCCCTGACCTCGCTGGGCACGTTTTCCCCTGCCGCGATCGCGCTGCTGGCTCCCGCGGCCCTTGGGTTCGCGTACGAATCCCGCCTCCACCCCGTGGCCATGGGCGCGTTCATTATCAACGGTGCCCACGCCGGCGGTTTCTCCCCGCTCTCGGTCGCGGGGGTGCTGGTCCATGACATCGCCCTGCGGAACCATTTCCCCATCTCCCAGGGCGGCCTGTTCGCCGCAAGCTTCGCCTTGAACCTGATCCTCTCGGTGCTGACCATCATCCTGTTCGCCCTCACCGGCAGGCTCCGGGACAGAACCGGCGGCCAGCACGCGCACATCGGTACGCCGGCCACCGAACGGCCCCATGGTGAGCAGGTCCTGACGCTGGCACTGATCGCCGCGATGCTCGTGTGCACCCTCGGCTTCCACATGCCCATCGGATTCGTGGCCCTCTCCGCCGGCCTCCTGCTCGCCTTCATCAACATCAAGGAACACAGGACCTTCATCAGCGGCATCTCCTGGTCCACGGTCCTGCTGGTGGCCGGCATGATCACCTACGTCTCCCTGCTGCAGCACGTAGGGGTCATCGACACCCTGGCCAAGCAGGCCCTGGCCCTGGGTGCTCCGCTGCTGATCGCGCTGGTCCTCTGCTACGTCATCGGCGTTGGCTCGGCCTTCGCATCCTCCACCGCGCTGCTGACAGCGTTCATCCCCATGGCCGGTCCCCTGCTCGCCACGAGCTCGCTCAGCGCCTCCGGAACCGTGGCCGCGCTGTCGATCGCGGCCACCGTCGTCGACGTCTCCCCTTTCTCCACGGACGGCGCCCTGGTGGTGGCCAACGCCCGCGAGGACGACAGGCAACGGGTTTACCGGCAACTGATGTTCTACGCGGGGGGCGTGGTAGTGATCGCTCCTGCACTTGCCTGGGCACTGCTGGTGCCGACCGGCATCATGTAGGGCTGGACGCCTGGGAGCCACTGGGCGGGCGGTCACAAAGCGCGATTTACGTTCCATAATGCGGAAATCAGTTTTCCTCTTGCGGAATAAGTGTGACGAGGATTACTTTGGAAACAGCCCGCAAACGGGTTGTTCCCAATTGATAGGCAAAGGTCAATGAAGATCCCAAACCCTGAGGCACTGAAGGCGAGTTCGGTGCCCGCGAAGAGGAAGCCACTGTACAAGTCGCTCTTCTTCCAGATTCTGATCGCCGTCGTGGCAGGTGTACTCATCGGGCATTTCTGGCCCGACCTCGGTTCCCAACTGAGGCCGCTTGGAGATGGCTTCATCAAACTCATCAAGATGATCATCGCGCCGCTGATCTTCCTGGTGATTGTTACCGGAATTTCGGCCGTAGGCGACGTCAAGGCGGTTGGAAGGGTTGGGGTCAAGGCCCTGCTCTACTTCACGGCAGCCACGCTGTTCGCCCTGGTCTTTGGACTGATCGTCGGAAACATCGTCCAGCCGGGCGCCGGGCTGAACATCGACCCCTCAACACTGTCCCAGGCGGACCTGGACGCAAAGACCGGCACGGCGCCGCCCAAGGATGCCGCTTCATTCATCCTTGACATCATTCCAGCCAGCGTCATCGGCGCATTTGCCAGCAACAGCCTCCTGCAGGTCCTGTTCTTCTCCGTCTTCTTCGGCGCTGCAATCGTCGTCATCGGCCGGGAGAAATGCCTGCCGGTCATCAACGTCATGGAAACGGTCCTGGAACTGATCTTCAAGATCATGGCCTGGATCATGAAGGTGGCACCGCTTGGTGCGTTCGGAGCCATGGCGTTCATCATCGGCCAGTACGGGCTGGATACCCTGAGCACCTATGCGGTCCTGATCGCGGCCTGCTACGGCGCCGCAGTGATCTTCATCGGCCTGCTCTTCGTTGTGGCGTGGAGTTTTGCGCGGGTGCCGCTCTGGCAGTTCCTGAAGTACACCCGCGAGGAATTCCTCCTGGCCCTGGGCACTGCATCCACCGAAGCAGTAATGCCCAGGATCATGACCAAACTGACCAACGCCGGCTGCTCCCGCGCCACCACGGGCCTGGTGGTTCCCACCGGTTACTCCTTCAACCTGGACGGCGCAGCGATCTATCTTTCGATCTCGCTGCTCTTCCTGGCCCAGGCTTTTGGCCACCACCTTGACCTCGGCCAGCAGCTGGCAGCACTTGGGGTGCTGCTTCTGACATCCAAGGGCATGGCAGGCGTCCCGGGCTCGTCATTCCTAGCCCTCTCGGCAACCGCCGCAGCGCTCGGCATCTTCCCGGTGGCCGGCGTCGCGCTCCTCCTGGGCGCAGACCGGCTCATGGACTCAATGCGCGTGGTGGTCAACCTGCTGGGCAACTGCGTCGCCACGTTTGTTGTGTCCAAATGGGAAGGCCAGTTCGACCGCAGCGTCATGGTGCGGGCCTTCAGGGGCGAGATCACCAACCATGACTCCGCAATCCTCCTCGGCAAGGAGGAGGATTTCGAGGGGCAGGAACTGCAGCGCCTCACGGAAGGACAGGAGCCCTCACCCAAGTTCCGCGGCGCACCCACCCGCGAAGTGGTTTCCGAACTTCCCGTGGACACCGGCTCCGGCGTCCGCCTGGGCGGCAAAGCGAAGTAGACGATCACAGAGAAAAGGGTGCCGCCCGGGACTTCATATCCCGGGCGGCACCCTTCTTCTTTGCCGTGCTGCTTTTTGCCGTGCCGCGGCTACCGCGAGGATGTCGGGGAGGCCGATGACGACATGTCGCTGCCCGAGGACATCGTCGCCGAAGAGGTGGAGGACGAGGTGGGCGAGGCAGTGGAGGACGCCGAGCTGCCCGGCGAGGACATGCCTGCCGAACCGGACGAACCGGTGGAGCTGGGGCTTGAGGTTGCCCCGCCCTCAGCCTTCTTCAGGACATCGTTGATGAGGCCCTCAAGCTCCTTCTGGTCCTTGTCACCCAGGTCCTTGCCGCTCTTGGTGGCAACCACCAGCAGGCGTCCCTGGGCCGCGGAAACCTGCATCAGTTTCTGCTGGTTATCGCCGCTGCGGGTGCTGACGGTGGCGAACGTCTTGTCAGCGTCGGTCTTCGCCTGGAGTTCCTGGCTGGAGACGTCGTACTTCTGTCCCAGTGCGGACACGGAGAACTTGGCACACTGGTCCATCTTGCCGCTGATGTCATTCAGGGTCTTGACGGCATCCGGACCGTCGCTGCCGGACTGAGCGGACAGCGTGCGCGGCTGGTTACCTTCAGAAAGCGCGACGGCGACATTACCGTTCTCCACCTTGTCCAGCAGGCCGGCGGTTGCGATGTCCTTGCAGTCCTTGGGATCGATGGTGGCCGTGCTCATGAGCAGGTTGGCAATGTTGCCGCCCTGGGCAACCTGGTCCTTGGAGTACAGCTTGAGCTCATTGCCGTCGTCGTCCTTCATGCCGGAGATGAGGTTGCGCAACTCATCCTCGGAATACACCTTGTCTTCGGCAGTCGCACTGGCAGAGGCGGATGCGGTGGCGGTGCCCGACGGGCTGGCAGTACCACCGCCTCCTCCCGAGCAGCCGGCCAGCGCCAGCATCGCCGCAGCTACAACTCCAAGCGCAGAAACTTTTCGCATCAGGTCACCCTCCAAATAGACAGCATGCTTAGTACCTGTATTCTCAGAGGTTCCCACTGCGAACGCAAAATAACCGCTGGTTTGGTGTGGAATAATCCGAGGAAGTGGTCCTAACCGGACCGCTCCAGAATGAGGAGGGGCTGGATGTCGGCCACACCAGGCAGCACCGCACAGGTGGCCAACGCGGCCATCAACAATTCGCAGGTGCCCAAGCATGAGCAGCTCCGGCTCATTATCCTCAAGCTTGCCAAGGAGGAACTGGAGCCCGGCGCCCGGCTGCCCAGCGAGCGCTCCCTCATGGATTCGTACGGGGTCAGCCGCATCACCGTGCGCGCTGCGATCGGCCGCCTGGTCAACGAAGGTCACCTGGTGCGGGTTCCGGCCAAGGGCACATTCGTGGCGGACTCACCCGTCCAGTCCACGCTGCACCTGGCCTCGTTCACGCAGGAGATGGAAGCGATGGGCCACGTTCCCAGCACGGTGGTGCTGGTGGCCGAACAAGTCACAGCGCCGGAAGACACTGCAAACGCACTGAGCCTCGCTCCGGGCGCGGAGGCATTCCACCTCAAGCGGCTCCGCCTGGCGGACGGCCGGCCGGTGAGCGTGGACGACGCCTGGTACAACCCCCAGCACGCGCCCGGACTGCTGGGCATCGACCTCACCGGCTCGGTGTACAAGGCCCTGGCTGCGCAATTCGGGCACCAGATTGACAGGGCACGCCAGAGCGTGCGCTCCGAGGGCGCCCCGGCCGATGTCGGGGCGCTCCTCGGGACGGGAACGGGCGCGCCGGTGCTTGCGTTTGACCGGGTGTCCTATTCGGGCACCCTGGCCATCGAGCATTCGCGCTCCTGGTACCGATCGGACCGCTACTCCCTCACCATGGAAGTCCGCCTCTAGAAGGCGCTTCAGTGGAGCGTAAACAGCAGTTCGCCCGCGGTTACGGCGCCGGCATCCACAACGTTTGCGGTGTCCGGCTTGGTGTCCAGTACGACGACGGGACTCACCATCGAGTAGCCCGCGGCCAGGGCTGCGGTGGGATCCACGTGCATGACCGGCTCGCCGGCCTGGACCACGTCCCCTTGGGCCACCAGCACCTTGAAGCCTTCACCCTTGAGCTTCACCGTGTCGATGCCCACGTGCGTCAGGACACCGCGGCCTGACGCCTCAACCACCACGAAGGCGTGCGGCAGCATCTTGACCACTTTCCCCGCGACGGGGGAAACGACGTCGAACGCCACCCCGGCGGGCGGTTCCACCGCCGCGCCGGACCCCACCATCTGGCCAGCGAAGACAGGGTCCGGCACGTCAGCCAGCTGAATGACCGCGCCGCCGATCGGGGCATGGACGCGCAAGGATCCCGCCACTAGAGGAGGTCCTCGATGTCTTCGGCCAGCGTGTCCGCCTCCGGGCCCACAATGACCTGCACGGCGGTGCCGGCGGCCAGGACGCCGTGGGCTCCCGCAGCCTTGAGCGAGGCCTCGTTCACCAGCGAGGAGTCCTTCACCTCGGTGCGCAGCCGCGTGATGCACGCTTCCACTTCCACGATGTTGCCGGCTCCGCCCAGGCCTTCAATTATTTTTTCTGCTTTGGACATGGCTGCCCTTTCTGACGGTGCCCCGCGCGGAGCACATCCTCCAACCCTGGGCCGGCGGCCCTGGTACGACCAATGATGGCTTCTTTCGCCACGGGCGGCCCGTCGTGGAGGGAATTTTCCTTCCTTGACACCGGACCGTGGGATGAATCACACTGAACTGGTCATAACCAGACAGTACCGGCTGGAACCGTTTCTCCACAAGCCCCCATCAGAACCCGCAGAGGTGCAAACATGTCAACGTCCGAGACCACCGCCCTGGCTCCAGAGAAGAAGCCAAACCGGGCCTTCGCCACCCTTCAGCGGCTGGGCCGCTGCCTGATGCTCCCCATCGCAGTCTTGCCCGCTGCCGGCATCCTGCTGCGCATCGGCCAGGCCGACCTGCTCGGTGCCATCCCCGGTTTCGAGGGCGGCGCCGCGGTCATCTCCGCCGCCGGCAACGCAGTCTTTACCTGGCTGCCGCTCATCTTCGCCGTCGGCATCGCTGTCGGCTGGGCCAAGAAGGCAGACGGCTCGACCGCCCTCGCAGCAGTGGTGGGCTACATGGTGATCGACGGCGTCTTCAAGGCCATGTCCCCCCTGGTCCTCGACGGGCAGTTGGACCCCGCGGGAAAGCAGGCCATGATCAATTACGGCGTCCTCGCCGGAATCGTGGTGGGCCTGTTGTCCGCCGGACTGTGGCAGCGTTTCTACCGCACCAAGCTGCCTGACTTCCTCGGCTTCTTCAGCGGCCGGCGCCTGGTGCCCATCCTGACCTCCGTCACCAGCCTGGTGGCCGGCGTCGTCCTGGCCCTCCTGTACCCGCTCTTCAACGCAGGCCTCACCGCAGTAGGCCAGGCCGTGGCAGGCAACGCGGTACTTGGTGGCGGCATCTACGGCTTCGCCAACCGCATGCTGATCCCGGCCGGGCTCCACCACATCCTGAACTCCGGCGTCTGGTTCCTCATTGGCGACTACACCGATGCGTCCGGCCACCTGGTCCGCGGCGACCTCAACCGCTTCTTCGCCGGCGACCCCACCGCGGGCACCTTCATGACCGGATTCTTCCCCATCATGATGTTCGGCCTGCCCGCCGCGGCCCTTGCCATCTGGCGCCACGCCAAGCCTTCACAGAAGAAGATCGTGGGCGGCATCATGCTCTCCACCGCTCTCACGGCGTTCTTCACCGGCATCACCGAACCACTCGAGTACTCGTTCATGTTCGTCGCCTTCCCGCTCTACATCGTCCACGCAGCCCTGACCGGAACCTCCATGGCCCTGGTGAACGCACTGGGCATCCATGACGGCTTCACGTTCTCAGCCGGCCTGATCGACTTTGTCCTTAACTTCGGCAAGGCGCAGAACGCATGGATGCTGATCCCGATTGGCCTGGGGTACGCGGCGATCTACTACTTCCTCTTCTCCTTCGTGATCAAGCGCTGGAACCTGCGCACGCCAGGCCGCGAAGACGACGAAGTAACGGTGGAAACCGAAGCCGCAAAGTAGTCCGCCAACACCAGCTCCAGCCGAAAGCATCAGACCGCATGGAAATCATCATTCTTCCCAGCCCTGACGACGTTGCCCGCACGGCTGCGGACGCCATCGAGGACCAGGTCCGCCGTGGGCCGTCCGTCCTTGGACTGGCCACAGGCTCCACTCCCCTGGGCACGTACCGGGAACTCATCGACCGGCACCGCAATGGCGGGTTGAGCTTCGCAGCAGCCCAGGCCTTCCTGCTGGACGAGTACGTGGGCCTGCCTGCAAGCCATCCGCAGTCCTACCATTCCGTCATCCGGGCGGAATTCACGGCGAGCGTGGACTTCAATGCCGGTGCGGTCCATGGGCTGGATGGCATGGCCCGGGATCCGCAGGCGGAGGCCGCCGAGTATGAGGCCCGGATCGCCGCTGCCGGAGGGGTGGATGTCCAGATCCTGGGCATCGGGACGGACGGCCATGTGGGCTTCAATGAGCCTATGTCCTCGCTCGCCTCCCGCACCCGCATCAAGACGCTTACCCGGCAAACCCGCCTAGACAATGCACGCTTCTTTGACGCCGCGGAGGATGTGCCGGACCATGTGCTGACCCAGGGCCTGGGCACCATCCGGGAGGCCCGGCACCTGCTGCTGCTGGCTATGGGCGAGGCCAAGGCAGAGGCCGTGGCGGCCGCCGTCGAAGGTCCCGTTGGGGCGTTTTGCCCGGCGTCCGCCCTCCAACTGCACCCGCACGTATCGGTACTGCTGGATGAGGCCGCCGCCTCGCGGCTCGCCCACCGCGGGTACTACCAGGACACCTTCAGCCGGAAACCGGCATGGCAGGGACTCTGAGCTCCCGGCGGATTCCCGCGGCCCGGACCGTGCCGAAGCTGGAATTGGCCGTGGAGAATGCCGACGGCGTCCGGCTGGCCGCCAAGGTCGGCGCGGCCCGCGTCGAACTGTGCGCAGCCCTGGCGGAAACAGAGGGCATCACGCCGAGCATCGGCACCATTGAGCAGGCATGCGGCCTTGGCTTTCCCGTCCACGTCCTGGTGCGTCCGCGGCCGGGCAACTTCTCCTATGCGCATGACGAACTGGATGTCATTGAGCGCGATGCCGTCGTGGCCCTGGCAGCCGGAGCCGCCGGAGTGGTGGTGGGTGTGCTGGCATCCGACGGCGGCCCGGATGTTCCCGCGATGCGCCGCATCGTGGCGGCAGCAAAAGCCGTGAAGCCGGATGCCGAGGTCACGTTCCACCGGGCGTTCGATGCAGCCCTGGCCGCCGGCGTGGACCCGGCGGAAGCGCTCTCCCGGCTGGAGCAGGCCGGGGTCGACCGGGTCCTCACCAGCGGTGGCGGCCCCGACTGCGCCGCGGGGCTGGCGATGCTGGCGATGCTGGGCAGGATGGTGCAGGAGGGAGGCCGGAGCGCACCCTCGGTCCAGATCATGGCAGGCGGCGGTGTCACCCTGGCGCTGGTACCGTCGCTCATTGAAGCGGGAGTCCACGCAGTGCACACCTCGGCGCGCGCCCGGCGCTGGCGTGCTGAAGGCGGCGGGGAGAGGGCCGGCGGCGCCGCGGATCCGGACCTGGCCGCACGCATGGCTGCCGCAGTGGCCGCTGACGCAACCGAGGAACGAAGGACCTTCAATGATGGGCGATGACGTTGTTCTCCGCGGCCGTATCGTCACCGCGTCGCTGGATATTGCCGACGGGGTGGTAGCGGCCGACGGCGGCCTGGTCACCTTCGCCGGGCCCGCGCAGGACTTCCCCGGAGAACTTCCGCCGGACGCACCCACGGGCCAGGTCCTGGTGCCCGGCCTGGTGGACATCCACTGCCATGGCGCCTACGGTTCGGATTTCTCCGAGGGCGATCCGGACGGCGCCGAGCGGGCGGCACGCTACCTGCACAGCCGTGGAACCACAACGCTGCTGGCCAGCCTGGTCACCGGAGAGCCGGAGGACCTGGTCCGGAATCTTGGAATGCTGCGGGAGCTGGCAGGCCACGGGCTGATTGCAGGCTCGCATCTGGAGGGTCCGTTCCTCTCGGGGCAGCAGTGCGGCGCGCACGATCCCGGCCTGCTCCTGGAACCGGATCCGGTTTTAGTGGACCGCATGCTGGCCGCGGCAGGGCCAACCTTGGCGTCCATGACCCTGGCTGCCGAACTGCCCGGCGCCGCCGAACTCGCCGGCCGGCTTGGGGCCCGCGGCATCATCCCGTCCCTGGGACACACCGCCGCGGACCATGCGACCGCTGAGGGGTTCCTGGCGTGCGCGGCGGCGGCTTTAGACTCGGCCGGCAATCCCACCGGGAGGAAACGCCCAACGGTCACGCACCTGTTCAATGCCATGCCTCCACTGCACCACCGCTCCCCCGGGCCGATATCAGCGAGCCTGAGCGCTGCCCGGGCCGGGAAGGCGGTGGTGGAGCTGATCGCCGATGGCGTGCACCTGGCGCCGGAAACGGTGAAGCTGGTATTTGACCTGGTGGGGCCCCGGAACATCGCTTTGGTAACGGATTCCATGGCCGCTACCGGCCTGGCGGACGGACAGTACCGGCTCGGATCACTCTCCGTAACGGTGGCAGGCGGCGTAGCCCGCGTCGACGCTACGGGCGGTATAGCCGGAGGTACCAGCACGTTGCTGGACGTTGTCCGTTCCTGCGTGGCTGCCGGAGTTCCTTTCCGGGACGCGGTGACCTCAGCCTCGGCCGTCCCGGCATCTTTGTTGGGCCTCTCGTCGCACGTGGGCGACCTGCGCGCCGGGATGCAGGCCGACGTCGTCGTCCTTGGCCAGGACCTGAACCTCACAGCAGTGCTGCGAAGGGGCGAATGGGTCAGCGCACCCAGCTAGGGATTGGCCGTCAACTCCGGGGGTGATCGTGCCCGGACCCGGCATAATCCGCAGACTGTCACCTGCGCCGGTTGCGGATCTATTGGTGCCGCTTAGTCCTTGTCGAGTTCCTCAAGCAGCGACTTTGCTGCCTTGGCGATGTCGTCGTGGTTGTTTTGGGCGGCCCGGCTTTCGATGGCCAGTATCGCGCACCTGTGCAGTCGGCGGAAATCCCCGAATGGGAAGCTGTAGCGGCCCTTCGTTCCGGGAGTCTTGTCGCTGTCTTCGCCCAGGTGCCAAGTGCCGTATTCCGCGTAGCCGTGCTTGTCTATGAACGCATTTTCCTGGTCCGTGTCCGGGGCATGTTCGCTCCAGTCGTCGCGGGCATCGCGTGCGAATCTGGAGTCCTTGATCAGTTGCCGGGCGTGACGAAGTGCGGCGTCGTTCAGCTTGATGGCCATGAGGGGGGGACCTCCGCCCTGTCGAAGTTTTCTTGGTCCAATGGATTTCAGACTATTCAGCATGCTTTGGGATAGTCCAGCGGATACGGCGAGGACCAGGTTATCCGCCTTCTTCGGCGGCTTCCTCGATCCGGCGACGCTGTCGCTCGATTTCTTTCTCGCCTTCCTCTTCGGCCTCGTACAGCTTCGCGTTGCTGATCTTGAGTTCGAGCATTAAGGCATCGAGTTTCACATGCAAGGCTGCGGTGTCCCTGTTTTGGGTGTTCTGGATGATAAACACCATCAGGAACGTCACGATTGTGGTACTGGTATTGATGACCAGCTGCCAGGTGTCTGAAAAACCCAGCAGTGGCCCGGTCAACGCCCAGACGATCAGTACAGCGACGGCTAAGACAAACACCCAGGCGTGTCCTAGTATCTTGGCCGTCCTGGTGGTAAAGCGCGTAAAGACGTCCGGTCCGTTCTTGTCGATCGTCATGATGTTCTCCATTTGAGCACTCACTTTGTACGTACTCTGCTCATTGAGAACTCTAGACCCGAAAGCATCGTAGGAGTCGGACCCGGAATGGCAGCGGCACTTCGATAGCTGTGAGCTAGACAGCGCCGGGCGCTCCCGCGGCCCGGCGGCGAATCGCTATCCGCTGCTTTGGCTCCTTCGCGGCCAGGGCCCGCAACCGGGGAACGATCCCAAAAGCCAGGGGTTGCCCATGGCCGGGTGCCAGCAGGCGGGGTCCCAGTCCAGCCAGGCGGGTGACGGAGTCCTTGGCCAATTCCATGTTCCCCGTGGTGTACCAGGGCGGCCCGGACAGATCGGGCACCCCCAGCAGGAGTCCGCCTACCGAGTTCAAGTTCACGGTCACCACTGCATCACCGGTGATCAGGACAGCATCGCTGGATCGCCAGTAGGCAACGTGCCCTGGGGTGTGGCCCGGGGTAGGAACTGCAGCCCAGCCAGGCAGGCCCGGCAGCTCCCGGTCACCCGGCAGGCCGTGGACTACATCGCTGATATCACCCGCCGCTTCAAGCCGACGGCGGGCACGCGCCGGGAGCGACCACAGGAACGGCGCAACGATCCAGCGGTCCAACGGCATTGAGAATTCAGGAACGTATTTGCCCGCCGCCATGGGCAACTCGGCCTTGTGGACGTACACCGGCACGTCCCACAGCCGGGCGAGGGCACCGGCAGCACCGGAATGGTCGGGATGGATGTGCGTCAGGAAGATGGCGTTGGGGACATTCCCAGGGCCGAGCACCCGTTCCACCGCCCGATGAACCGGTTCCGCGCTGCGGGCCCAGCCGCAATCAACAAGGGCCCAACTGGGACCGGACCTGATGAGATATAGGTTCACGGCCAAGGGACCGGACCCTGCGGTCATCATCAGTACGCCGGAGGCAATCTCCCGCGGCTCGGTCAGGCGCATGATCGGGCCTTCACGCCACGGGATGGCGGATCAGTGTGCGCAGCTTGTCAGGCGCACTGCGGCGGGGGTCGCCCAAGTAGATCTCATGGTGTTTGCCATGGACCTTCAACCCGGCGGCCGTTATGGCCGCATCCAGCACGGCGATGGTGCCGGCCTCATCAGCATAAGGACCCACGTGGAGCGTCTGCGCGCAACGGCCTTCTTCCCACCGTTCGAAGCGCAGGCGGTCCAGTGCAGGGAGTTTTTTGCCGCGGGACTGCTCCCTGGCCTGCTCCAGCAAGGCTTCATCGATGGGATCGGGCTGCACCATCATGGCCTGCCACCGCCATGACCCGCGGCCGGTTCCCGGGAGGCCGCCGAAGCCAGCTGTCACGGCCTCCATGGAGTCCTCATCCCCGGCCCCATCCAACCACCACAACGCTTCCAGCGGCATCACTTTCGTGAGCTCGCCGGTCTGCTTCTTGAGCCCGAAATGCGCAGCGTAGCTCACCGTGAAGAGCGCCTGGAGCGCGTCGGCGAATTCCGGTCCTTCCGGGTCACCCTGGCCCGGCATGAGGGCGAAGAGCAGTGAAGGAACGTCGATGAAGTCGACCGACCCTTTCCGCCCCTTATAGAGGACCGACACGTCCTCGCGAAGATCGCTCACCTGGCATCCAACTCCCCTGGACCCCCACGGACAAAGTCTTCCGCCGTCCGGCCGTCCCCGGTAGGGCCGAACGGCCTCTACCCGTCCGCCCCGGGCAGGCAGACTTCCACGAGTCCGCTGGTGACGCGCGTCTGGAAGACGGGCTGCCGGGAGGTGGCGGGGCCGGCTTTCACCTCGCCGGTGCGCAGCGAGAAGGTGCTCCGGTGCCAAGGGCACACGACGCACGGGTCACCGCCGTCGTCCTTGATCTTGCCTTCGTGCAGCGGTCCGGAAAGGTGGCTGCAGACGTCGGAGAGCACGTTGACGGTGTCGCCGTCGCGGTGAACCAGCAGCGGAATGCCTGCCACGGTCTGCTTGTGAAGTCCGCCCTCGGGCAGTTCCGCCAGCGGGATGAGCGGGTGCCAACCCGACGGGAAGCGGTGCGGGATTTCCTCGCTGTGGTTGACCCCCGCCGCCTGCCGGTAGGAGAGGTGGCCGCCGAGGAAGCCGCCGGCACTGACCGTGGCAAGCCCCAGGTAAGCGAGCACCTTGCCGCTGCCTTGGCTGCCCCTGGCCCGCTGGACCAGGGACGCGACGTAGAGGCCCGTCGCCGTGACGTTGGCGGCTGCGTGCACCAGGCCAACCCGCTGCTGCTGGGGGTGGAGTTGGGACCAGTCGGTGAACCCGGCGAGCGCGGGCGGGAGCACGCTGGCAGCGCCCACGCCAATCAGCAGCCTCGCTGCCTTCTCACCACCTGGGACAGCATCGAGCACACCGGCCGAAAGCCACGCACCGATGGGAACCTGGACAGCGAGGGGATGCACCGGGTGGCCGATGGGGACGCCGTGCAAGATATCGCGGGCCCATTGGGGCTTGATGACCTTTTTGACGGCTTTCCGGACGCTCTTGGCCAGCGGGTCAAGCCATTCGGCGTCCTCAAGGCGGGTGACAAGCTCAAGTGCGGGCAACGGTTTCATGTGTCCCCCTTACCCCGAATGAGGTCGAACACTCATCACGGAACCCCCATGTTTCGAGGCAGCACCAGGGGCGGACGAAGCGACGCCGGGTTCCGGGGTCACCGCAGCGGCGACCCCAGAACCGTGAACCGGTGGCCCGCTGTTTCCCCTGACAGCAACGGCATGGCTTCGGCGATGGCAGCGCGGGTACTGTCCAGCTGCAGCGACGCTTGGTGCGCCTCCGCCGATTCCCACAGTTCGGAGACGAACACCGCGTCCGGAACGTCCTCATTGACCCCCACTTCGTAGAGCAGGCAGCCTGCTTCCCTCAGCCCAGGCTTGGGCCGGAGCAGGATGGCCACGAGGGCGTCGCGCCGGCCGGGCTTGGTTCCGAGCATTCCCACGTTCGCAAAAGTCATAGGGACAGTGTGCAGCACGGACCAGACACCAGCACCGACCGGACCACGACGTGATGCACCTAGCGCGCCGCGGCGGGAGCGGCCGGCAGCGGGGCCACGGATGGCTGTTCTGCGTCGTCGGTGGCAGTGTCGCCACCGGTAAATGCCCGCAGCATCGCCTCGCGGTCGAACTGGCCTTCCCATTTGGCCACCACGAACGTGGCCACGCAGTTGCCCAGCAGGTTCACCACCACACGCATGGAGTCCATCAGCCGGTCGGCGCCCAGGAGCAGGGCTACTCCGGCCACGGGGAAGATCCCCAGCGCCCCTGCCGTGGCAGACAGGGCAAGGAAGGCCGATCCTGGAACTCCTGCCATGCCCTTGGATGTCAGCATCAGGATTCCCAGGGCCGCGAGTTGCTGTCCCAGGTCAAGGTTGTAGCCGAAAGCCTGGGCCAGGAAGAGCAAGGCGATGGACAGGTAGATTGCGGCGCCGTCCAGGTTGAAGGAGTAGCCGGTGGGGACCACCAGTCCGGTGGTGGCCCGGGAGCACCCGGCGTTGGTCAGCTTGGTCATGATCCGCGGCAGGACCGACTCGGTAGATGCCGTGCCCAGTGCCAGGAGGAACTCCTCCCGGGTGTACCTCAGGAACTGCCACAGCGGCACTCGGGGGTAAACCCACGCCACCACGAACAGCAGCCCGATGAACACCACCGCCGCGCCGTAGCAGGCGCCGATCAGCACCGCGTACGTCCCCAGGGAGTCGAGGCCGTACTGGCCAATGATGAAGGCCATGGCCCCGAACGCGCCGATCGGCGCCACGCGCATCACCCAGCCCATGATCTTGAAGAACAGTTCCAGCACGGTTTCCATCAGGGTGATCACCGGCAGGCAGCGCTCGCGGCCGACGACGACGATCGCCGCCCCGAAAAACACGGCGAAACAGAGGACCTGGAGGAGGTTGTTGCTGGCGAAGGCGCCCACGACGCTGGTAGGGATGATGCCGAGGACGAAAGCGCCGGCATCCTTGGGCGGGGCGGTGGCGGTCTTGGCGTTGAGGGCGTCCTGGGACAGGGTGGCAGGGTCGATGTTGAGCCCCGCTCCCGGCTGGACCAGGTTGGCCACCACCAGGCCGAAGGCCAGGGCGAACAGCGTGGCACCGGTGAAGTAGGCCAGCGCCTTGATCCCAACCCGGCCCACTGCCCTAACGTCACTGACGGCCGCGATGCCCGTGACGATCACCAGGAAGATCAGCGGGGCGATGATCATCTTGATGAGCTGGATGAACCCGTCGCCGAGCGGCCGGAGCCCTGCGCCGAGGGCCGGCCAGAAGTGCCCGATCAGCACACCCGCCACCACCGCGACGAGGATCTGGACGAAAAGGGAGGCGTACCACGGCTTCCTGCGGGCATCGGCGGTCGGTGGCGTCAAGGTAGCGGGCGGGAAGGTCTTCATGCTCTGTGCCTGTTCGTCAGGAGGCAGGCCGCCGGAGGCGGGAACTGCTTCGGGAGGCGGCGCAATGGACGCCGCTGGTCATCCCAAACTAGAAAACCCATGTTTCCGGAAAGATAAATCCGTAATGCGGAAGTATTAAGCTGGCGCCGAGAAGCATCTGCGCCGCCCGGCCTCGTCAGTCTGCGGCGCCCAGGCTTCCGGCGTGCACGACGGCGCCACTCGCCGTCGTATCTTGCTTAAGCATCCAGCCCACCCGCTTGACCGTCCGCAGCATCACCGCGCTTTCAACGATCTCTATGCCAGGGACCTTCTGCTGCAGCGCCAGTTCGGCGGACATAACATCGGCCAGCGTATGAAGCCACATGATGATCACGAAGTTTGTGGGTCCGGTGGTGGAGGCGCTGAGGCGGACATTGCTGATGGTGCGGATTTCGGCGGCTGCCGCCTCATGCTGGCCCGCCGGGACATTGACGAACCACTGGCACGTCACGGGGAACGACGAGTAGCGTTGGGCAATCTCGCAGCGGAACGACAGGATGCCGCTGGCCAGCACCCGGTTCAGCTGGCGCTGGACGGTGGCAGGATGCCGGCCAAGGGAGCGGGCAATGTCCGCGGCCGTGGCCCTGCCGTCACGGGCCAGGAACGGCAGCAGGTCAAGGTGGCTCTCCGGGAGCTGGGTCGCCTGGGCGGACTCCGGGCCCGCGGGGGATGCAAGCGTTCGGAGCGTTGCCAACTGGGAGCGGCTCAGGACGTTCAGCCGCCAGTCGTCGCCGCTGCTGTGCAGCCGGGTGCACAGGGCCACCTGGTATTTGGTCAGCCCCTCCACGGTTTTGAGCCGGGAGATGATCTTCTCGCTGAACTCCTCCAGCGAGCGCGTGATCACGGTCAGCATCAGATCCCGGTTGCTGGCCGCCTCTTCCACGGTAACGATCTCCGGAACCGCCGCAAGCTCCGCCGTCACACTGTCCCGCCGGTTCATCTCGCAGTCCACGGCCACAAAGGCGAGGAGCATCTGCTTGGGGTCGCCTGCCAGATGCGCCGTCACCCATGCGGCCCCGCTTGAGGTCAGCCTCTCCCAGCGTGCGGCCAGCGTGGTGGCATGCACGTCGAGCACCTTCGCCGCATCAGACCAGCCAAGCCTCGGCCACGCCTGCAGGACCTGGATGAGCGCCAGGTCCTCCTCACTGAGCTCCATCTGCCACCACTTCCTCCCGCTGCGCGAATCCTGCTCACACCCCGTGCCTGGTGGATAATTCCAGCGCTTTCGGGGGATGTGAACCACGCCACTTCAGAATAGTCCCCAAGCCCCTGATGCCTAATTCCAAGGAGTAGCCACGTGCCCATTACCGACGACGCCAAAGACCTGCAGGAAGACCTGGTCCGCCTCCGCCACGACCTGCACCGGCAGCCGGAAATAGGCCTCCACCTCCCCCGGACGCAGGAGCGGGTCCTTGAGGCGCTGGACGGCCTGCCCTACGAGATCACGCTGGGCAGGGAAACGACCTCCGTCACGGCAGTCCTTCGGGGTGGGAATGCCGGCGGACAGAGCCCGGCCGTCCTCCTCCGGGCGGACATGGACGGACTGCCCGTGCAGGAGAAAACCGGGGTGGCTTTCACCTCCCGGGCCGACGGAGCCATGCACGCCTGCGGCCACGACCTGCACACCTCCATGCTCGCCGGAGCCGCCACGCTCCTGGCGGAGAAGCGGCACCAGCTTCAGGGCGACGTCGTCCTCATGTTCCAGCCCGGCGAGGAGGGCTTCGACGGCGCCAGCTACATGCTCCGTGAAGGCGTCCTCGACGCCGCCGGCGCCCGGGTCAGCGCGGCCTACGGCATGCATGTGTTTTCGTCACTGGAACCGCACGGCACCTTTTGCACCAAGCCCGGCGTCATGCTCAGCGCCTCTGACGGGCTGGAGGTCACAGTGCTCGGCGCCGGCGGCCACGGCTCCGCCCCGCACTCGGCGAAGGATCCTGTCACGGTGGCCGCGGAGATGGTGACGGCACTTCAGGTGATGGTCACCCGCCAGTTCAACATGTTCGATCCCGTGGTCTTGTCCGTCGGCGTGCTTCACGCCGGGACCAAACGCAATGTCATCCCCGAAACCGCCCGGATCGAGGCCACCATCAGGACGTTCTCGGACGCGTCGCGGCTGAAGATGATGGACACCGTACCGCGCCTGCTCAAGGGGATCGCGGCAGCGCACGGGCTGGAAGTCGCCGTCGACTACCTGCAGGAGTACCCGCTCACCATCACCAACGAGGACGAAACCCACACGGCCGAAAAGGTGATCACTGAGCTCTTTGGCGAGCGCCGCCTTTCACGCTGGGCCACCCCGCTGAGCGGTTCGGAGGACTTTTCCCGGGTGCTGGACGAGGTGCCCGGAACTTTCATCGGGCTCAGCGCCGTTGCCCCGGACGGCGACCACGACGCCTCGCCGTTCAACCACTCACCGTACGCAACCTTCGACGACGCCGTGCTGGCTGACGGGGCCGCGCTCTATGCGGAACTCGCCATCTCGCGGCTGGCCACACTCGCCAAAGCCTCCTGAACAACCGGCAGCAGCGCCGCTGCCGACCCCCCAGACCCAACCGACCAGGAAGAAGACCATGTCAGTTGCAGTAAGCAAGCCCCAGACTGGACGCATGTCCACCGCCAAGACCATCGTTGGCACCGGCATCGGCAACGCCGTCGAATGGTACGACTGGGCCATCTACGCCACCTTCACCCCATTCATCGCCAGCCAGCTGTTCAGCAAGGAGGACCCGGCGTCGGCCGTGCTGTCCACCCTGGCGATCTTCGCCGTTGGATTCGTCGCGCGGCCCTTCGGCGGCTTTCTCTTCGGATGGATTGGTGACCGCATTGGCCGCAAGTCCTCCATGACCCTCGCCGTTGGCCTCGCCTCGCTGGGCAGCCTGATGATCGGCGTTGCCCCCACCTTCACCAGCCTCGGAGCCTTCGCTTCGCTGATGCTGCTGGCGGCCCGCTTGGTCCAGGGCCTGGCGCACGGCGGTGAGCTGCCGTCGTCGCAAACGTACCTGTCCGAAATGGCCCCGCGGGAGCATCGCGGCTTCTGGGCCACCCTCATCTACACGTCCGGGACCGTGGGAATCCTGTTCGGTACCCTCCTGGGCGCCGTGCTCAATATGGCCCTGAGCACCGAGGCGATGAACGCCTGGGGCTGGCGCGTGCCGTTCCTGATCGGTGCCGCCATGGGCCTGTACGCGCTGATCATGCGGTCGCGGCTGCACGAAACCGAAGCCTTCCAGGGCGAGGCCGCCACCGCAAAGCGCGCCCCGATCTGGCCGCAGATTGTCCGCTACCGCAAGCAGGCCCTCCAGGTCATCGGGCTGACCGTTGGCCTCACCGTCATCTACTACATCTGGGGCGTAGTGGCACCGAGCTACGCAACCACCGCCCTGAAGATCGACCGCGGCGAGGCCCTGTGGGCAGGCGTGGTCGCCAACATTGTCTTCATCGCGGCCCTCCCGGTCTGGGGCAAGCTCTCCGATCGCATTGGCCGCAAGAAGGTTCTCTGGGCCGGAGCAATCGGTTCCGCGGTGCTGCACTTCCCCATGACCTGGCTGCTTAAGGATTCGGCCTGGCAGCTGGCGGTAAGCATGTCCGTCATGCTGGTCTTCGTCGCCGCGAGCGCCGCCATTGTTCCGGCCGTGTATGCCGAACTGTTCCCCACGTCCATCCGCACCGTGGGAGTAGGCGTTCCCTACTCCATCTGCGTGGCAGTGTTCGGCGGCACGGCTCCTTACCTGCAGCAGTGGCTGGGCTCTTCGCTGGGGGCGCCGCAGGTGTTCAACGTGTACGCGGTGCTGCTGCTGGTGATCAGCGCGGCATTCGTGTTCACCATCCCTGAAACCAGGGGCAAGGACCTGACCCACTAGGCCCAGCCCTTTCAAAAAGGTCCCCGGCGCGTGTTAGCCGGGGACCTTTTGCCGGTGCTGGAGTTTGGCCGCTGCTGGGCAGTGCCTGTCTTTGAGCGCCGCTTAGTGCCGCGGTGCCGCCACGGAGTCCCGGGTCACCACCGGGCAGCCCAGAATAGTGGGGGAAAGTGCGGTCCGCGAAAGGTCCACTTTGCCCTCGATGCCGTTAATGAGTTGTTCGGCGGCCCACGCACCCATCCCGTAATGGGGAAGCGCCACGGTGGTGAGGCCGGGATGGAGGTTGGCGGCAATCAGTTCCTGATCATCAAAACCGACAATCGACAGGTCTGCGGGAATGGCAAGGCCCAGCTCAGCGGCAGCGCGGTATGCGCCCATGGCCATCTCGTCGTTATAGCAGAAGAGGCCCGTGGGCCGGCGCTCCCGGGCCAGCATACGGCGGGCTGCCTCGTAGCCACCCGGCACGCCGGCGGTTTCCGTCTCGACAGGTGCGGCATCGCCGTCGAGCCCTGCTTCCGTGAGGGTCGCACGGAAAGCCCGGAGCCGCTGGCGTGTAGACGGTACATCGACGGTGTTGTTGATGAAGCCCACCCGGGTGTGGCCCGCATCGAGGAGCGCGCGAACAGCCGCCCGGGCGCCACCTTCCTCATCCGGAATGACGGCAGTGATGTTGCCGCCTGCGGCCACGGAATCGACCAGGACGGAGGGCACGTCCCCCAGGTTGTCCGGCAGTTCCACGTTCCGGTGGTCCATCGTGGCGTAGAGGATTCCGTCCACGCGGCGGTCCAGGAGGGCCGCGACGTCTGCCTGCCGGGATTCGAGGCTGGCGGAGCCGGAGGTGTTGATGATCATGAGGTTGTAGCCGCGGGCTTTGGCGGCCTCGTCGGCGCCCAGGATGATGCGGCCGGCGTGGGGCGTGGTGGCGATATCCTCGCTGACCAGGCCCAGCATGCCTGTCCGCTGGGTACGAAGGGCCTGGGCCAGGCGGTTTGGGCCGTACCCCAGCTGCTCCGCGGCGGACCGCACCTTTGTGCGCGTTTCCGCGCTCACCCTGGCGTAGGACACATCATTAAGGACGTGCGAAACAGTCGTCACCGAGACGCCGGCCGCTGCTGCCACGTCCTTGATGCCGACGTTCTTGTTACCCATCTGTGTACAAATTCCTCATGGTCGGCGATGCCCCTTGGGTTACCAGTAGGCTACTCGCTGCCGGTGCTCCGCCTGCAATGGCCCAGGGGCAGCGGCAAGGAACCTGATCAGGCGCCGACCGGCAGCACCAGCAGGTACCCGGCCGGCAGGGCACTGCTCCAGCGGCGCGGCTCGCGGACCACGAACTGCGTGGCCAACTGTTCCGGGGTGAGCAGGGCGTTGGGTGCGGGCGAAGGCCCCCACTGGCCGCTGCCGTAGGGGTACAGCGGATCCAGGACGCGGATGCCGGTCACCGAAAACGCGGGAAACTGGCGGGGGTCACCGGAGGACTCGAATCCGCTCATCACCCACGCGTGCCGCCCACTCCACATGACCCGCCCCACCGGCCGCCCTGTAACCGTCAGCGCGCTTGCCGCGGTGCGCAGCGCTTCCTCATAGCCTGGAATGCTCACCACGCGGTATGGTCCCATCCCGGCTTCGGTCAGCACCTGCGCCCAGCCGAAGGGGTTCGCGCCGTTGAACGAATCGGACGAGCGGGCACGGGCCATCTCCCACAGTTCATTCTGCTGGGCCCGGTCCGCCCACGTTCCACCCCCGGTTGCGTCGATAAGGTTGTGGGCCATCTGGATGCTCGCGGCGACACACCAGTCGAAGGTGTACTGGGGAACGAAGTCGCCTTCCCGGTAGAGGTCCAGGGCGAACGGCTGCGGCGCCGGCGCGGGAGTGGGTGCCGGAGCCAGTGACGGAGAGGGCGCGGGGGCGGCGGCCGGCGCGGGGGCCGAAGCTGCCGTTGGGACGGACGTCGGTAAAGGTGCAGGCGCGGTGCCATCCCCGGCGGGGTTTGCCCCGGGCGTGGAGGAGGCCGGGACAGCCGTGGCAGCATCCTGTGCTGGAGCGGTCACAGACTGCGGGAGGCCCGCCCCTTGGGTACAGCCGGCAAGGATTGCCGCCAAGGCCATCAGCCAGACCAGAAGACGCAGGCGGGCGCCGGCCATGATCGCTCCCATCCATTCCAGTAGAGCGGGCTTACTCCATACCAGTCTCATGCCCGCGGCTCCCCTTGACTACCCCACCCCATTTTCCCTACACTTTTCATAAAGCAGAATCTAAATTCCACAAAGCGGAAACGGTAAGGATGCCGGAAGCAACGGAAGATAGATCAAAGCCCCTCCCCCGGAAGGACCTACGATGACGTACACAGTGAACTGCTCCATCCTCCTCACGGAGCTTCCCCTGCTCGAGCGCCCCGCCGCCGCCAAGGCCGCCGGCTTCGACGCCGTCGAGTTCTGGTGGCCCTTCGAGACCTCCGTCCCGGCGGACAGCGAGGTCACCAAGTTCGAGAACGCCATCAAGGACGCCGGGGTCCAGCTCACCGGGCTGAACTTCAACGCGGGCAACATGCCCGGCGGCGACCGCGGCCTGGTTTCCTGGAAGGGCCGGTGCTCGGAGTTCAAGGACAACATCGACGTCGTGGCCGGCATCGGCGAGCGCCTGGGCTGCAAGGCCTTCAATGCCCTCTACGGCAACCGGCAGGATGAATTCACCCCGGCAGAGCAGGATGAGCTGGCCGTCAGGAACCTGGCGGCAGCAGCCGAAGGCGTTGCCCGCATTGGTGGCACCGTCCTCCTCGAACCCGTCAGCGGCGCACCCAGGTACCCGCTCCTCACTGCCGACGACGCACTGAAGGTCATCGCCCGCGTCAAGGCGGAGGCCGGCGTCGAGAACGTCAAGCTCCTCGCCGATTTCTACCACCTGGCCGTCAACGGCGACGACGTCGAATCCGTCATCGAAAACCATGCCAAGGACTTCGGCCACATCCAGATCGCCGACAACCCCGGCCGTGGCGCCCCCGGCACCGGCACCCTGCCGCTCGGCGAATGGATCGCCCGCAGCCGCGAACTTGGCTACGAAGGCTACATCGGCCTGGAGTACAAGGAACCGCAGGAGACGGCCTTCAGCTGGGCGATCCGCGAGCACTCCGCACGCTGACCACCGCCGTACACCGGCAAGACCATACAGACTTCAGAAAGAGAACCATCATGAGCAACGTTGCAGTCATCGGACTCGGAATCATGGGCCTGCCCATGGCCATCAACCTGGTCAAGGCCGGCCACACCGTCACCGGTTTCAACCGCAGCCAGGACAAGATCGACAAGCTGGTCTCCGAAGGGGGCAAGGGCGCCGCCAGCATCGCTGACGCCGTCAAGGACGCCGACGTCGTCATCACCATGGTGCCGGACTCCCCCGACGTTGAAGGGGTCGTCAGCGGCAAGGACGGCGTCTTCGCCAACGCCAGGCAGGGCGCCCTGTGGATCGACGCTTCCAGCATCCGCCCGGACGTCGCGGTCCGCCTCGCAGGAGAAGCCCGCGAAGCCGGCATCCGCCCCCTCGACGCCCCGGTTTCCGGCGGCGAACAGGGCGCCATCGACGCCGTCCTCTCCATCATGGTGGGCGGCGATAAGGCAGACTTCGACGACGCCCAGGACGTCCTGAACGCAGTGGGCAAGACCATCGTCCACGTCGGCCCCTCGGGCTCCGGCCAGACCGTCAAGGCAGCCAACCAGCTGATCGTCGCGGTCAACATTGAGGTCCTCGGCGAAGCCATCGCCTTCCTCGAGGCCTACGGCGTGGACACCGACGCCGCCCTCAAGGTCCTCGGCGGCGGCCTTGCCGGCTCCAAGGTCTTGGACCAGAAGGGCCAGAAGATGCTGGACCGCAACTTCGACCCCGGCTTCCGCCTCGCCCTGCACCACAAGGACCTCGGCATCGTCACCTCCGCCGCCCGCGAAGCCAACGTCGCCATCCCGCTCGGCGCCGTCGTCGCCCAGCTGGTCGCCGCCACCGTCAACCAGGGCGACGGCGGCCTGGACCACTCCGGACTCTTCAAGCAGGTCCTCCAGCTCAGCGGCAGGAAGTAACCACTGCCGGCGCAGCCGGGACAAAAAGCGCGGAAACAAGCACCTAGCAGGGAGCCCGCCGTCGTGAGTTACGACGGCGGTTCCCCCAGCACACCCAAAAACAGACTTTCAAGCTTTCAAGGAGCACCCCATGAGCAAGATGCGTACCGTTGATGCAGCGGTGGCCATCCTGGAAAAGGAAGGCGCCATCGAGGCGTTCGGCCTGCCAGGCGCCGCGATCAACCCCTTCTACTCCGCAATGCGCGCCCACGGCGGCATCCGCCACACCCTGGCCCGCCACGTTGAAGGTGCCAGCCACATGGCCGACGGTTTCAGCCGCGCCAAGGACGGCAACATCGGCATCTGCATCGGCACCTCCGGCCCAGCCGGCACCGACATGATCACCGGGCTCTACGCCGCCTGGGCAGACTCCATCCCCATGCTCTGCATCACCGGGCAGGCCCCCGTGGCCAAGCTGCACAAGGAAGACTTCCAGGCCGTGGACATCGAGTCCATCGCCGCCCCCGTGACCAAGATGGCCATGACCATCCTGGAGCCCGGCCAGGTCCCCGGCGCCTTCCAGAAGGCCTTCCAGCTGATGCGCTCCGGCCGCCCCGGCCCCGTGCTGCTGGACCTGCCCATCGACGTGCAGATGGCGGAAATCGAATTCGACATCGACGCGTACGAGCCGCTGCCCGTCGAAAAGCCCAAGGCCTCCCGCAAGCAGCTGGAGAAGGCCCTGGACATGCTCCTGGCTGCAAAGCACCCGCTGATCGTGGCCGGCGGCGGCATCATCAACGCCGGCGCCTCCGCGCAGCTGGTGGAACTGGCCGAGACCCTCAACGTTCCGGTCATCCCCACCCTGATGGGCTGGGGCACCATCCCGGACGACCACCAGCTGATGGCCGGCATGGTGGGCCTGCAGACCTCGCACCGCTACGGCAACGAGAACTACCTGCAGAGCGACTTCGTGATCGGCATCGGCAACCGCTGGGCCAACCGCCACACCGGCGGCCTGGAGACCTACACCGCCGGCCGCAAGTTCGTGCACATCGACATCGAACCCACGCAGATCGGCCGCGTGTTCTCCCCGGACCTGGGCATTGCGTCCGACGCCGGCGCGGCGCTGGCAGGGCTGGTTGAGCTCGCCAAGGAGCGCAAGGCGGCCGGGTCCCTGCCGGACTACAGCGCCTGGGTTGCCGAGTGCCAGGACCGCAAGGCCTCCCTGCACCGCAAGACGCACTTCGAGAACATCCCCATCAAGCCGCAGCGCGTGTACGAGGAAATGAACAAGTCCTTCGGCCGCGACACCACCTACGTCTCCACCATCGGCCTGTCGCAGATCGCCGGCGCCCAGATGCTGCACGTCTTCGGCCCACGCAAGTGGATCAACGCCGGCCAGGCAGGACCGCTGGGCTGGACCGCCCCGGCCGCGCTCGGTGTCGCCCGTTCCAACCCGGACCAGACCGTGGTGGCTCTCTCCGGCGATTACGACTTCCAGTTCATGATCGAAGAACTGGCCGTGGGCGCGCAGTTCAACCTCCCGTACATCCACGTGGTGGTGAACAATTCCTACCTGGGCCTGATCCGCCAGTCCCAGCGCGGGTTCAACATGGAGCAGAACGTGTCCCTGGCGTTCGAGAACATCAACAGCGCGCACCTGTCCGAAGACACCCGCGGCTACGGTGTTGACCACCTGAAGGTGGCCGAGGGCCTGGGCTGCAAGGCCGTCCGCGTGGAGGATCCCAGCGACCTCGCTGCCGCCTTCGACAAGGCCAAGGCCCTGATGGGTGAGTTCCAGGTTCCCGTGGTGGTGGAAGTGATCCTGGAAAAGGTCACCAACATCTCCATGGGCGTGGAAATCAACGCCGTGAACGAGTTCGAGGAACTGGCCGAGACCGCAGCCGACGCCCCAACCGCCATCCTGGCACTGCAGGCCCAATCATGCGCATCGTGATCGCCCCGGACAAGTTCAAGGGATCGCTGTCCGCCCCGGAGGTGTGCAGCCATCTGGAAAAAGGCCTGCAGCGCGGCGCGGGCGGCAACCTTGACGTGGTCCGGATTCCGGTGGCCGACGGCGGCGAGGGCACCCTCGACGCCGCCGTCGGCTCCGGATTCATCCGCCGGACGGCAACGGTCACAGGCCCCACCGGACAACCGGTGGAAGCGGACTATGCCGTCCGTGGACACGAGGCCGTCATCGAAATGGCCACCGCGTCCGGGCTCGCCTTAGTCCCGAATGTCCGGAAGGGAGGCCGTCCCGTATCGGCGGACGCCTCCGCGGCCACCAGCCTTGGCACCGGCCAGCTCATCCGGGCAGCCCTCGACGCCGGCTGCCGGCGGATCGTGCTCGGCGTGGGCGGCAGTGCCAATACCGACGGCGGCGCGGGGCTCCTTCAGGCGCTCGGCGCCAGGTTCCTGGACAGCAGAAACAACGAACTTCCCCCGGGCGGGGCTGCGCTGGCAAACCTGCACAGCATCGACTTCACCGATTTCGAGCCCCGCCTGGTGGACACCCGCTTTGTGCTGGCGTCCGACGTGGACAACCCGCTGCTGGGCGCACAGGGCGCCGCAGCCGTGTTCGGTCCGCAAAAGGGCGCCACGCAACAAGACGTCGGCATGCTCGACGCCGCCCTGGCCAGGTTTGTCGAAGTCCTGGCCAGGGAAATCGGATTTCGCGCGGTCAAAGCCGCGGAAGCACCTGGAGCCGGGGCAGCCGGCGGCGTGGGCTACGCCGCCATCGCCGTGCTGGCCGCAACGCGCCGGCCGGGCATCGACGTCGTCCTCGAATTCACGGGGCTGGCGGACCGCCTGGCCGGCGCCGACCTGGTGATCACCGGCGAAGGCAGCCTCGACGAACAAAGCCTCCTGGGCAAGACGCCCATGGGCGTTGCCCGCGCAGCGGCGGCCCAGGATGTCCCGGTCGTCGCTGTCTGCGGACGGACCACCCTTGATCCGGAGCAGGCGGCCGCAGCAGGATTCGAGGACATCCATGCTTTGACGGCGCTCGAAACCGATGTAAACAGGTGCATAGCAGAGGCAGGGCCGCTCCTCGAGCAGCTGGGCACCCAAATGAGTGCGGGACTGGCGGCCAACAGGCCTGCCGCCGCAAGTACCAAGGAGGACCTCCGTGTCTGAAGAACGTTTTGACCTCGTCATCCGGGGCCGGCGCATCCTGACCACTGTCGGCCTCGCCCCCCGCGAGGTGGGGGTGCGCAACGGCAGGATCGTGGCCATCGAGCCGCTGGGCAACGGCCTGGCCGGCACCGAAGTGATCGAACTTGCCGACGATGAGACCCTGCTTCCCGGCCTGGTGGACACCCACGTCCACGTCAACGAGCCCGGCCGAACCGAGTGGGAGGGCTTCGCGTCCGCCACCCGCGCTGCAGCAGCAGGCGGCGTGACCACCATTATCGACATGCCGCTGAACTCCGTTCCGCCCACCACCACCGTTGAAAACCTGAAGCTCAAGCGCGAGGTGGCCGAGGACCAGGCGTTCATCGACGTCGGATTCTGGGGCGGTGCCATCCCCGGCAACAAGGCCGACCTCCGCCCCCTGCACGACGAGGGCGTCTTCGGCTTCAAGTGCTTCCTCCTGCACTCCGGCGTGGATGAATTCCCGCACCTGGACGCGGATGAGATGGAAGAGGACATGGCCGAGCTGAAGTCCTTCGACTCGCTCATGATCGTCCACGCCGAGGACTCGCACGCGATCGACCGTGCGCCGCACCCGGGCGGCGACCACTACTCCACGTTCCTG
Source organism: Pseudarthrobacter sp. NPDC080039 (assembly GCF_040702335.1). Lineage (NCBI taxonomy): Bacteria > Bacillati > Actinomycetota > Actinomycetes > Micrococcales > Micrococcaceae > Pseudarthrobacter > Pseudarthrobacter sp. NPDC080039. Next base: position 146,397 of record NZ_JBFBKY010000005.1, read on the forward strand.
GCTTCCCGCCCCCGCGGCGCCGAGAACAAGGCCATCGCCGAGGTCATCGAGCGGGCCCGCTGGACCGGTGCGCGTGCGCACATCCTGCACCTGTCGTCGTCGGACGCGCTGCCCATGATTGCTTCGGCGAAGCGCGACGGCGTGAAGCTCACCGTGGAGACCTGCCCGCACTACCTCACGCTCATGGCGGAGGAAATCCCGGACGGCGCCACCGCGTACAAGTGCTGCCCGCCCATCCGCGAAGCCTCCAACCGCGAGCTGCTGTGGCAGGGCCTGCAGGACGGCACCATCGACTGCATCGTCTCGGACCACTCCCCTTCCACCCTGGACCTGAAGGACCTGGAGAACGGCGACTTCGCCGTCGCCTGGGGCGGTGTGTCCTCGCTGCAGCTCGGCCTGTCCCTGATCTGGACCGAGGCGCGGCAGCGCGGCATCCCGCTGGAACAGGTGGTGTCCTGGATGGCCGAAAAGCCCGCCAACCTGGCCCGGCTCGGCAACAAGGGCCAACTGGCCCTGGGCTATGACGCCGACTTCGCCGTCTTCGCCCCGGACGAGGCCTTCGTGGTGGACGTCTCCAAGCTCAAGCACAAGAACCCCATCACCCCGTACGACGGCAAGGCCCTGTCCGGTGTGGTGCGCAAGACCTTCCTCCGCGGCGCCGTAGTGGACGGCCAGACCCCAACGGGCAGGCTGATCCGCCGCGGCGGCGTATAAGGTCCGCCATGGCAGTGGAAGCCCACCATCCCCGGACCACTGTTCCGCATCGGGTTCCGCCGAGGCGCGCCACCGCGCATGGCCTGGCCGTCTGGGTGGTTCCGGCCGAAGGAACCAGTCCCGAAGTCCTGCGCCACGCCGCCCAAATGGTCCTTGCCAGGGCCCTCCAGACTGCTCCGGAGGCGGAAGTCCATTGGCCTGCCGCCGGAGCCCCCACGTCCGCCGCGGAGGAAGCAAAAGATGACTCCTCCCGCGCTTCCTCCGCGGCGGAGGCAACCGGCCCGGCACTTCCAAAGGCCGACGGCGGCACCCGCCTGCCGCCGTCGGCGGGCCCCGTCAGCCGGGTCGCCGTGGACCTCGCCGCCGATGCCGTCCTGCTGGACGGCAAACCGGTGGCCCTGACCGGCGTCGAGTACAAGGTGCTGCGGTACCTGGTGACGCACCTGTCCCGCACGGTGGGCCGCGAGGAACTGCAGGAGTTCCTGGAATCACTGGATTTTCCCGGCGCCACCGCACGCTCCATCGACGTTTATGTGGGCAGGATCCGCAAGAAACTGGGCACTGCCCGCCATGCCGTGGCCACCGTCCGCGGCGGCGGGTACCAGTTCGTTCCGGGCCCGCACGCGGCCGTTCGGGGTCCTGCGGAATACTGCATATGACGCGCTGGTTTGAAACAGTAAGCGGTGACCCGCTTCACTGGATGTTTGGCCATCACTGACCGAGTCTTACAAAGGAACGCCATGAGCCCCACCCTGACCACCAAGCTTCAGCCCGGCACCCCGGCTCCTGAGTTCACCCTCCGGGACGCCCAGGGCCGCGAGACCTCTCTGGCCGATTACCGTGGCAAGAACGTCATCGTGTACTTCTACCCCAAGGCCGCCACCCCCGGCTGCACCACCGAGGCCTGCGACTTCCGCGACAGCCTTGCATCGCTGCAGGGCAAGGGCTACGAGGTTATCGGCATCTCCCCCGACGCCCAGGAAGCCCTGGCCGGCTTCAGCGGCGACTTCTCGCTGACCTTCCCGCTGCTCTCCGACCCCGACCACGCAGTTGCCCTGGCCTACGGCGCCTGGGGCGAGAAACTGGTCAACGGCGAAATCCACGAGGGAATTGTCCGCTCCACGGTTGTGGTGGACCCGCAAGGCAACGTCACCCTGGCCCAGTACCAGGTCCAGGCCGACGGCCACGTTGCCCGCCTGAAGGAAGCCCTGGGAGTCTAGAACCCTCCATCACTTCCTGCAGCATTCCCCGGACGCCCCAGCACATACTGCTTGGGCGTCCGGCGTTTAACCGGCGGTCTCTGCCGCGACCCGCGCATACGGTGGAAACTGGGCTGAACAGGCATTCAGCTCCACCGATGATGAGGAAAGGGACGGCTATGGACGACGGGATGGACAAGGAAGCGCCGGAGTACGGGGCGGACCCGCGCCTGGCGCTGGTATTGGACTCAGTCTTTGGGACAGGCCCCGACGCAACCCTGGAACTGACTGTCGTGGTTGCCGGCGCCGTCATCTCGGGGTCGGTGGTGTCGGAGCAGGCGTGGACGCAGAGGCAGAACGACCAGGTGCGGATCGGCAGCTGGGCCATCGCCGGAGTCCTCGATTCCTGGGAGCCGACGGCGGGTGGGGGCGGCACTGAAGCCGGACCACGGTACCTCCACTTCCTGGGACCCGTACTTCTTTCGGGCGGAACCAGGATGCCGCTGCAGGCAACCAGGGTTGATGTCCGCCGGGTTGCTGCCTGGAGCATCGGCCGGATCCCGGCAGACTAGGATGGCGGCATTGCCATCGAGGTGCGTCCCGGCCGGGGGCTGACCCTGGGTTCAGGGAGCGCTACTTGCGGCGCCAGTACTTGCCCCAATCGACTTCCATGGCCCACAACGCAAGCAGCATCGCATCCATGGTCATGAGTCCCGCCAACAGGTACGACCAGCCCAGCAACAAACTCACAGCAATCTCCTGACTATCCCCAGCCAATCGATTGCTGCTAAGTGTGGCACCTACAGAGCCGCTATGGAATGCCCTCCACCCGCAGTCTTGAATAGGACTTCGAGCCTGTGGTGCGCCTCGGTCTCCAGCTTCAGCCGCCGCGTCAGTTTCTCCACGTGCCTGGACATCTCCTCCCCTACGGGAAGCCTGTCTCCCGGCCAGCTGGAGACTTCCCGTGATTCCGCGAGGGCGTGTTCCAACTCCCTGGCGGCCGCCCTTACCTTTCGTGAGTGGACGTAGAGGCGAAGCAGTGCCCTGGCCATGTCCGCTCCCCTCCTTTTTACTTGTTCCATTGGCTTCCCCGCCTTCCGCAAGCCGTCCAGCTTCCGTGCGGTTCGTCGTCGAACCTTGTGCCCGGGAAGCTGCTGCGTTTCCCTCGAGTGTGGCTCCCCCACCTCAACGTCCCGGCAAGCAGATGCCAAGATTGCCGCAAGATCTGCTGAGCCACTCCTGGGGCCGCAGGAGGCCTGTATCCGGCTGTCAGCGAAGTCACCGGAATCTGTGAACCCTAAGACATGCTGTGTGCGGCTTAATACGGTAGAAGTAGAGCTATGCTCTCTCCCTCCGAATCCCGCCGTGCGGTGGTCATCGAAGATGACCCGGACATTCGCGGACTGCTGGTCCGTGTCCTGGCGAAGCAGGGCTTCGACGTCACCCAGGCCGGCGCCGGGCTGCCGGGTGTGGAGGAGGTGCGCCGGATCAAGCCGGACCTGGTGACCCTGGACCTTAATCTGCCGGACCTTGACGGGCTGGAGGTCTGCAAGCTCCTGCGCGAGTTCTCAGACGCGTTCATCGTGATGCTCACCGCCCGGGCCGACGAACTGGACAAGCTCACCGGCCTGGACAACGGTGCGGACGAATACATCAGCAAGCCCTTCAGCCCCAGGGAGCTGCAGTCACGCATCAATGCCCTGTTCCGCCGCCGGCCCTCCCCCGCTGCGGCTTCCGCGGCCCGCAAAGAACTTGAACGCGCCACGGAAGTGCAGCAAAGCCTCCTGCCCAAGGAGGACACCTGGGTTCTGTCCCGGACCTCCTCACAGGAGCAGCCCAGCCCGTAACCGCTTGACACTGCTGTCCAGCTGTCCTTGAATATTACGTATGCTGAAATAACAGTTCCATGATGCGGAAGCCCGTGTTCCACTCGCGGGCGTCGGGCCCGTCCGGCATCCGCATAGCCGTCACCATGGATGCCAGCATGACCTCAAGGATTACGCCAGCATGAAGCTTGCCGAATTCAACAAAGCAGACCCCGCCGCGGCCCAGGCCACCCTCCGGCCCTGCATCGACGTCACCCGCTGGGTGGAGGCCGTGGCAGGGGCACGTCCGTTTGCCGGCCGCGCTGAGCTCCTGGAGTTCGCCGCCCAGGCGGCGGATCCTTTTACGCCCGCCGAGGTTGAAGCCGCCATGGCACACCACCCAAGGATCGGGGAACGCCCGACGGCGGCCAGCGCCGAGGCGTCCATGTCCCGTTCCGAGCAGGCGGGGGTCGATCCATCGGATACCGGGGTCGCGGAGGCCCTGGCGCGCGGCAACCGGGAGTACGAGGAGAAGTTCGGCCGGGTCTTCCTGATCCGGGCAGCCGGACGCACCGCACCGCAGATCCTGGAGTCGCTGAACCAGCGGCTCGGCAACGCGCCTGAAGAAGAAGACACCATTGTGGCGCAGCAGCTGCGCGAAATCGCCGTACTGCGGCTCGAAGGACTGATCAGCGAATGAGCGTTTCCCACGTCACCACACACATCCTCGACACCGGCGCGGGGCGCCCGGCGGCGGGGGTCGCCGTCGTCCTTTCAAAGAACGACGGCGGCACCTGGCGTGAGCTGGCTGCGTCCAGTACCGACGCCGACGGCCGCGCGAAGGACCTGGGGCCGGAGCATCTCGAACCGGGCCACTACAAACTGAATTTCGCCACGGGCAAGTACTATGCAGCCCTGGAGACGGCCACCTTCTTCCCGGAAGTTGACCTGGTTTTTGAAGTGACCGGGCCCGAGCACTACCATGTACCGCTGCTCCTGAGCCCGTTCGCGTACTCCACGTACCGGGGCAGCTAACGCCCTTCAGGAGCACTGGAACATCGCCGCCCGCTCCCCAATGTCACGGGCGTCACAGTTCCCGGCATAGGATCAGGAAGTATGGCCTCAAAAAATGAACCGGAATCTGATACCGACACCGATGCCGAGGGCGGCCAGTCCGGCGGGGTCCAGTCCGTGGAGCGTGCACTGACAGTCCTGGAGATTTTGGCCAGGGAAGGCAACGCCGGTGTCAGTGAGATCGCCGAGGAGATGGGCATCCACAAGTCCACGGTCTCCCGGCTGATGGGTTCGCTGGTAAGCCGTGACATGGTCCACCAGAACAGTGAGCGCGGCAAGTACCAACTCGGCTTTGGGATCCTGCGCCTCGCCAGCTCCATTCCCGGCCGGCTAAGCCTGGTCCACGAGGCAAGGCAGGTGCTGGAAAGCCTGGCCGAGGAATTCAAGGAGACGGTCAATCTCGCCGTCCTGCGTTCCAACTATGCCGTCAACGTGGACCAGGCCATGGGCCCCTCCACGCTGGCCACCTACGACTGGGTGGGCAGCCTGACTCCGCTGCACGCAACCTCCAGCGGCAAGGTGCTCCTGGCTGCCCTCGAGGCTGACGAGAGGGACCGCATCCTGAAGGAAACGGGCCTTGCTGCCCGCACTGCCCGCACCATCACAAGCCGCAAGGAGCTGGACGCACAGCTGCTCGAGGTGGCCGCCAAGGGGTACGCCGTGGTACGCGAGGAGTTCGAGATAGGCCTGAATGCCGTGGCGGTGCCCGTCTATAACCACCAGGGCACTGTTATTGGTTCCGTCAGCATTTCGGGGCCGGCGTTCCGGTTCGACCCGGAAAAGATTCCGGGACTGCTCGACTCCCTCAAGGAGGCCGGGCTCAAGGTCAGCGCCAATATGGGCTACCACCGGCGGTAAACGCGAAACCGGCGGTCGAGCGTGCCGGGAAACCAGGAAGCCACCCCTGGCATAGCTCCTGGAGGCCGTTCCAGGCCGGCACCGTTCGCAGGCATCGGAGTCCTGTGGGTTTGCGGTGCGCCCATGAGGCAGTAATGCCCACCGCCGATGGATGGTCAGCCGCCCGCGGATGAATGATCAGCCGCCCGCTGGGATCCGGGGAGCGGGCGACTTTGGCGGCTGAAAGACACCCGCCTGCGAGGCTTCCGTGAGCACTGGCGTCCGCACGACGCCCCTTCCGAAGTCGCTTCTTGCGCAACATGAGTCGCAGCATGCAACACAGTGAGCCATGACACTGTCCGTGTCAAGACCCCCTCCGGAGTTGTTATCTGCCGGCTCGTAATATCGGGACTTCCTGGGCAAAGCCTTGACAAGAAGAGTGGCATAAATCACTCTGTTGCGTAATACGAAGTCCGTTGCGTCTACCTCACTGGCAGACCAGCCCCGAAAAAAGAACGTCGTTTACCGGGCATGCAGCCCGCCCGCTTCTCCACCATGGCAGGTAAGGCACTTAGGAGCCGTGCCTTACCGGCCCTCGACCCCCCACGAACCAGCACGGCCCGAATACCTCCCCAATGTCGGTACCAGTGCAACCCCGGACTCCCGAAGCACCGATACCTGGCACATCTTTGCCCACGGCCCAGCCATTGGTTACAGCCTCCACACAAGCAGGAGTACAGCAATGAACAACCCCGCCATCTCAGTTCGGAGCCTCTGGAAGGTCTTCGGACCAGGGGGAGAGAAGATTCCCGGCAACCGCGAACTTTCGGCCCTTGGCTCTGCCGAACTCCTCGAACGCACCAAGTGCGTGGCGGCCGTCCGCAACCTGAGCTTCGACGTTGCGAAGGGTGAGGTGTTTGTGGTCATGGGACTGTCAGGATCAGGCAAATCAACCCTCATACGTTGCCTCACCAGGCTGATTGAACCTACGTCCGGTCAGGTACTGGTTGACGGAAACGACGTCCTGCAGGCGGGCGTAGCCGAGCTCCGGGAACTCCGCCGGCGCAAGGTGTCCATGGTCTTCCAGCACTTCGGGCTGCTCCCGCACCGCACGGTGCTGGACAACGTGTCCTACGGCCTGCAGATACGCGGAACGGGCAGGAACGAACGCCACGCCAAGGCCCGCGAAATCATTGAACTTGTTGGCCTCAAAGGCTACGAACAGCATTACCCGGACCAGCTGTCCGGCGGCATGCAACAGCGTGTTGGCCTGGGCCGTGCCCTGGCCGGGGATCCGGACACCATCCTCTTTGACGAGCCCTTCTCAGCCCTGGACCCGCTCATCCGCCGGGACATGCAGGCAGAAGTCATCCGGCTGCACAAGGACATGGGCAAAACCATGGTCTTCGTGACGCACGACCTCTCGGAGGCGCTCAAGCTCGGAGACCGCATCCTGATCATGCGCAATGGCGAGCCGGTCCAGTGCGGCACTGGAGACGACCTTGTGGGGTCACCGGCGGACAAGTACATTGAGGACTTTGTCTCCGAAGTACCCCGCGCCGACGTTCTGACCCTCAAGTGGATCACCCGTCCCGTTGCAGACAGCACGCCGGGGGACGCCGCAGTCCTCAACTCCCGGATGATCATCCGGGACGCCATCCCGGCGGTAATGCACTCGTCCTGCCCGGTCCTGGTCGAAGAGGGTGGCCGGATCACCGGCCAGATCGACCGCGACAGCATTCTTTCGGTGCTGCAGCCGGCAGAGGCGGCGGCCTGATGTCAGCCCTCGTCCAGGAACGGCCAACGGCCCAGCCTGCCGCTGTCATTGTCTCCGAACCCCGCCGCAGGCCCAGCCGGCGCACCATCCTGCTGCTCAGCGCCGCCGCCGTCTGGATCCTTGGATTCCTTGTCCTGAACGGAACAGCAACGCTGGCGTTGCCCGCTTCAGAATTGACGGACCTGCACCGTTCACTCAACCAGTTCAACGCCTGGGTTGGGGCAAACCGGGCCGACAACCCCCTCTTCCTGTACGTCTTCACACCCCTGAGGTCCGCGGTGGACGCCGTGGCGAACCTTTTCACCACAACCTTTGCGGCCACCGCAACCGGCCTGCGCCTGCCGGAGATCGGATGGCTGGGCACCGTGGGCCTGCTGACCTGGATCGCGCTGGCCGTCGGAAACCTCCGGGTGGCACTGTTGACGGCCGCGGTCTTTGTCTTCTTCGGTATCCAGGGCCTGTTCGTGGAGGCCACCTACACCTTCGCCCTGGTCCTCACCTCTGTGCTGCTGACGCTGCTGCTGGGCATCCCCCTCGGCATCCTGGCCGGCATCTACACCCGGGTGGCCAAGGTGATCACCCCGGTGCTGGACTTCATGCAGACCCTTCCGACGTTCGTGTATCTCGCACCGCTGGCCCTGGTCTTCCTCATCGGGCCGGCTTCCGCGGTAATCGCTACGGTGATCTACGCTGCTCCACCCGTCATCCGGCTGACGGCACACGGCATCCGCCGCATCCCCGACAACACCCGCGAAGCATCCGATTCCCTGGGTACCACCGGCCTCCAGCGCCTCCTCACGTTGCAGCTGCCCATGGCGCGCCGGACCATTGTGATGGGAATTAACCAAGGGACGATGGCGGCCCTCTCCATGGTCACGATCGCGGCACTGATCGCAGCTCCGGGACTTGGCCAGACGGTTATCAGGGCTTTGCAGTCCCTGGACGTTGGCACAGCAGTCAATGCGGGCCTCTCCATCGTCCTGCTGGCCATCGTGCTGGACCGGGTGACCACGGCAGCGAGCCGCCGCGCGGAGCCAGGCGCAGCCCGCAGCCGCCGGCTGGGGCGCCGGACCCGCAACATCATTCTTGGCGTTGCCCTTGCCGTGGTCCTGGCCATGGTGCAGTTGTCCAGGACCATGCTGTGGGCCGCCGCCTTCCCGGCGGACCTCAACGTTGGCCCTCAGATCGTCCAGGCCGTGAATGCAGCCAGCCACTGGCTGCAGTCGAATTTGTCCCTCTTCACGGTTTCCCTCCGGGAAGGCGTCACCGGCGCAATCCTGAATCCGTTCCAGTCCCTGCTCACCGACACCCCCTTCTACATCCTCGTCATGGTGTTCGCCATCGTGGCCTATGCACTGGGTGGGTGGAAGCTCGCCGCGCTGACCACGGCCTGCCTTGCGGTCATCATCTATCTCGGCCTCTGGAGCGACTCCATGGTCACCCTGGCCGGAACCCTCGTGGCCACGGCAGTGGTAATGGTGCTGGGCATCGTCTTTGGTGTGGCCATGGGCCGGTCCGACCGCGTGGACCAGCTCATGCGGCCGCTGCTTGACGCGGGCCAGACCATGCCTTCCTTCGTGTATCTGGTGCCATTCCTCGGCCTCTTCGGAGCTACCCGCTTCACCGCGATCATCGCCGGCATCATCTACGCCGCCCCTGTGGCCATCAAGATCACTGCCGATGGAATCAGCGGCATCTCCCCGACGGTTGTCGAGTCTGCTGTCGCCAGCGGTTCGACGCCCTGGCAGGTCATTACCAAGGTGCAGCTTCCCATGGCCAGGCAGTCCCTCGCCCTCGCGGCCAACCAGGGGCTGATCTACGTCCTGGCCATGGTGGTGGTAGGCGCCCTCGTAGGGGCCGGCGGCCTCGGCTACGACGTCGTCGCGGGCTTCGTCCAAAGCTCGATATTCGGCAAGGGCCTTGCAGCCGGCCTGGCCATCGTGTTCCTCGGAATCATGATGGACAGGATGACCCAGGCGGCCGCAGCCGCGCCGGCGCGCAGCATCCCGTCCAAGACCACCGCCTGACATGCCCGCCCTCTGCGGGCACCGGTTCAACCCCACAGGCCCGGCTTTCGCCGGGGCATTAGACCCTTACACCCCAACAAGGAGACCCAAGATGAAGAAAGCTGAAAGGCTGATAAAACGCACCCTGCCGGCAATGGCTGGAGCCGCTGCGGCCGCCCTGTTCCTCGCGGGCTGTGGTGGCGCGTCGGTGAACCAGACGGCAGCGGCCGCCGGCGCCAGCGGAACCCCCTGCGGCACCGTAAATGTGGCCATGAACGCATGGGTGGGCTATACGGCAGACGCTGCCGTGTACAGCTATGTGGCAAAAAACAAGCTGGGCTGCACAGTGGTCCAGAAAGACCTTAACGAACAGGTCTCCTGGCAGGGGTTCGCTTCCGGTGAAGTGGACGTCATCATGGAAAACTGGGGCCACGCCGACTTGACCAAGCAGTACATAACGGACCAGAAGGTGGCTGTTGATGCCGGCCCCACCGGCAACGAAGGGCACATCGGCTGGTACGTTCCGCCATGGATGGCAGAAAAGTACCCGGACATCACCGACGGCAAGAACCTGAACAAATACGCGTCCCTGTTCACCACCTCGGAGTCCGGTGGAAAGGGACAGGTCCTTGACGGCGATCCCGCCTTTGTCACCAATGACGAGGCGCTGGTTAAAAACCTGAACCTGGACTACAAAGTGGTGTTCGCGGGTTCAGAGGCGGCACTGATCCAGTCATTCCGGACCGCGCAGCAGAACAAGACCCCTCTGCTCGGCTACTTCTACGAACCGCAGTGGTTCCTTTCCGAGGTGCCCCTGAAGAAAGTGAACCTGCCCGCCTGGACCGAGGGCTGCGATTCGAACCCGGAAACCGTTGCATGCGACTACCCGACCTACAAGCTCAACAAGGTGATCTCCAAGAAGCTTGACGACAGCGGTTCGCCCGCGGCCAAGCTGGCCAAGGGCTTCACCTGGACGAACGAGGACCAGAACTCTGTGGCCACGGACATCCAGGGCGGCATGACTCCTGAAGCTGCGGCAAAGAAGTGGGTGGACGCCCACCAATCGGCTGTTGACAAGTGGCTCAGCTGACAGTCAGTCCCTAACGGCCCACGACGATGGGAAGGCTCCGGCCCCGGCGCTTCAAGCGCCGGGGCCGGAGCCTTTTTATATAGGCTTTGCAGCATTCACGTCACGGGAACGACGCTGGCCCCCAGCCATGGACTCCCAGGACCATCTGCGTTGCGTACGCCAGGGACGGTTACAGCCAGACCTGGTAGCCCGATGACTTGTCGAAGATGCGACGGGTGCTGATCCCTTCGGCTGCTATCCAGAGCACGGAATTGTCTTCCGCCGCCTGGTCCACCACCCCGCGGGCCACCCGCTCCCCCTGCAGCCACACCTCGACACTGTGGCCGGGCAGTCGCGCCCAGTCCACGCGCAGGCCGAGCGGCTTGTCCGTCTTACCGGCGTCCGTCCCGTCGTGTTCGAGGTCGCTCGCGGCTCGTTGGGTTTCAATGGTTGCTTGGGAATTCACTGGTAGCTCCGTTCGCCGGCGCCATCGCCGCTCAAAAAATCCAACACTGATATTTGATTGATATATCAATATGGATTCAGAGTATGGGCCAGGTCACACCCCATGTCAACAGCGCGTCGGGAAGGCATCCCACCCTAGGCGTTAAAGAGCGCCTCGCGCACAGCATGCTCGAATCCACTCACATGGACCTTGGCAAGCTCGGACGCCCGCTCCTCGTCCCCGTCGATGACCGCCCGCAGCAGATCGAGGTGTTCGCGCACGTGGTGGGACAAGTCCGGCAGGCGGTCAATGACCATGCACCAGATCCGCGTCGCCAGGTTGTCATACCTGATCAAGATGTCCTCCAGATGCGGATTGGCAGCGGCGGCGTAAATACCCTGGTGCACCCGGGCGTCCAGCTGCAGCGTCTCGGTCACTGTTGCCGCGGCGACATCGAACGCCTCAACCTTCTCGAGCGTGGCACGCAGCTCGGCCCGGACCGCCGGGGAAGCAACCCGGGCGGCCCGCGCGGCAGCGAGGGGCTCGAGTTGCGCCCGGATCTCCGAGATGAAGGAAAGGTCGGTCACGTCCACCCTGGTGGCGAAGGTGCCCCGCCGTGGGTAGGTCTTCACCAGCCGGTCCAGCTCCAGCCGCTTCAGGGCTTCGCGCACTGGAGTCCTTCCCACACCCAGGCTCTTGGCAAGGAGCTCGTCGTTCAGCAGCTCGCCGGGCTTGATCTCCAGGGTCAGCAGCCAGTCGCGGATGCTCTCGTAGGCGACGTCTGCCAGCGACTTCCTGCCAGCTTCGTCCGCCACCGCCAAAGCTTCGAATGCCATGCTGAGCCCCTTCTTCCCAAACCAGAAAAAAACTATTGACCTCGCCTATGGACGAGTATACGCTGGCACTCAATCTAATATATCAGTTCCGTGCTTTTGAATATATCTAGAAGGAGGAGGGACATGACCCTCATCGAAGCAACCGCAGCAACCAGCACCCTGCCGGCGCTCAAGGACGAGCAGGCGCAGAAGTTCGTGCTGACCCTGTCGTGCCAGGAGCAGGCCGGGATCGTCCAGGCCGTGACCACGTTCCTCTTCGAGCGTGGCTTCAACATCGACGAACACCAGCAGTTCGACGACAGCCTCCGCGAAACCCTGCACCTGCGCACCGCGTTCTCGGGATCCCCCAACTACACGCCGGCCATGCTCGAAGAAGAATTCGCAGCCATCGCCAGCCGGTTCGACATGAAGTTCAGCTTCCACGGCCAGACCAAGCAGCGGGTCCTGGTCATGGTCTCCAAGTTCGGCCACTGCCTGAACGACCTCATCTTCCGCTGGCGCGGCGGCAGCCTCGGTGGCGAACTGGTGGCGGTCGTTTCCAACCACGAGACCCACCGCGCCATGGCGGAAGCCGCCGGCCTGCCCTTCATCTACGTCCCCGCCACCCCGGACACCAAGGCCGACGCCGAGCGCAGGCTCCTGGAGCTGGTGGATGAGTACAACGCCGACCTGGTGGTGCTGGCCCGCTACATGCAGGTGCTTTCGGACGACCTCTGCCGCGCGCTGGAGGGCCGGGCCATTAATATCCACCATTCCTTCCTCCCTGGCTTCAAGGGCGCGCGCCCTTACCACCAGGCCTACGACCGCGGCGTAAAGCTGGTCGGCGCCACGGCGCACTACGTCACAGCCGACCTGGATGAGGGGCCAATCATCGAGCAGGAAGTCATCCGGGTGGACCACACCTACGGCCCGGCCCAGCTGTCCACCGTGGGCCAGGATGCCGAGGCACTCGCACTGTCCCGCGCCGTCCGCTGGCACTGCCAGCACCGGGTACTGCTGGATCAGACCAGCACCGTGGTGTTCCGGTAACCGCACGCCCGTCCGCAGACACAATACTTAAAGCAGCAGGAGAGACCTCTATGGAATCGTCGCCACGCATCGTCATCATCGGAGCCGGGATCGTCGGCACCAACCTGGCGGATGAACTCGTCACCCGGGGCTGGAACAACATCACCGTCCTGGACCAGGGCCCCCTGAATATGCCGGGCGGTTCCACATCCCACGCCCCCGGCCTGGTTTTCCAGACCAACCCCTCCAAGTCCATGGCGCTGTTCGCCAAGTACACAGTGGAGAAGCTTCTGTCCCTCACCGAGGACGGCGTCAGCTGCTTCAACCAGGTGGGCGGGCTGGAAGTTGCCACCACCGAAACCCGCCTCGCGGACCTGAAGCGCAAGCTTGGCTATGCCTCCTCATGGGGCATTGAGGGCTCCATCCTCTCCCCCGCCGAATGCAAGGAGCTCTACCCCCTCATTAACGAAGAGGACATCCTCGGTGGCCTCCACGTCCCCAGTGACGGCCTCGCTTTGGCCGCCCGCGCCGTACAGCTCCTGATCAAGCGCACCGAGGCCGCCGGCGTGAAGTACATCGGCAACACCGAAGTGACCGGCATCGAGCAGTCCGGCCGCCGGGTCACCGGCGTCCAGACGCCCGACGGCGTGATCCCGGCAGACATCGTCGTCTCCTGCGCCGGCTTCTGGGGTGCAAAGGTGGGCGAGCTGATCGGCATGTCCGTGCCGCTGCTGCCCCTGGCCCACCAGTACGTCAAGACCACCCCGGTTCCGGCACAGCAAGGCAAGAACGAGCTGCCCAACGGTGCGCGGCTGCCCATCCTCCGCCACCAGGACCAGGACCTCTACTACCGCGAACACGGCGACCGCTACGGCATCGGCTCCTACGCCCACAAGCCCATGCCCGTGGACCTGGACGAGCTCGGCAGCTTCAAGCCGAACGAGATCAGCGAACACAACATGCCCTCCCGCCTGGACTTCACCCTCGAGGACTTCCTGCCGGCCTGGGAAGCAACCAAGCAGATCCTGCCGGCCCTGGCCGAGAGTGAAATCGAGGACGGCTTCAACGGCATCTTCTCCTTCACCCCGGACGGCGGCTCACTGGTGGGCGAGTCCAAGGAACTGGACGGCTTCTTCGTGGCCGAAGCCGTATGGGTCACCCACTCGGCAGGCATCGCCCGCGCCGTCGCCGAGCTCCTGGTGGACGGAAAGTCCTCCATCGACCTGGGCGACTGCGACATCCACCGCTTCGAGGAAGTCCAGCTGACCCCCGAGTACGTCAGCGAAACCTCCCAGCAGAACTTCGTGGAGATCTACGACGTCCTGCACCCGCTCCAGCCCAAGCTCTCCCCGCGCAACCTGCGGGTCAGCCCCTTCCACGCCCGGCACAAGCAGCTGGGCGGCTACTTCCTGGAAGGCGGCGGCTGGGAACGCCCATACTGGTTCGAGGCCAACGCCGAGCTCCTCAAGGAGATGCCCGCAGACTGGCAGCCGCCGGCCCGCGACTCCTGGTCCGGCATGTTCAGCTCGCCTATTGCCGCGGCCGAGGCATGGAAGACGCGCACCGCCGTCGCCATGTACGACATGACCCCGCTCAAGCGCCTGGAGATCTCCGGACCCGGCGCCCTGAAGCTGCTGCAGGAACTGACCACCGCGGACCTGAACAAGAAGCCCGGAGCCGTCACCTACACGCTCCTGCTGGACGAGCAGGGCGGCGTCCGAAGCGACATCACCGTAGCCCGCCTGGATGAGCAGACCTTCCAGCTCGGCGCCAACGGAAACATCGACACCGCCTACTTTGATCGGGCAGCCCGGCACCAGACCGAAAGCGGCAGCGCCGGGGACTGGGTCCAGGTCCGCGACACCACCGGCGGCACCTGCTGCATCGGCCTCTGGGGTCCGCTGGCCCGTGAGGTTGTCGGCGCGGTCAGCAGCGACGACTTCTCCAACGATGGCCTGAAGTACTTCCGCTCCAAGAAGGTCGTCATCGGCGGCGTACCGGTCACCGCCATGCGCCTGTCCTACGTCGGGGAACTCGGCTGGGAGCTGTACACCAGCGCCGACAACGGCCAGCGCCTCTGGGACGCGCTGTGGAAGGCCGGCCAGCCGTTCGGCATCATCGCGGCGGGCCGGGCCGCCTTCAGCTCGCTCCGCCTGGAAAAGGGCTACCGCTCCTGGGGCACCGACATGACCACCGAACACGACCCCTTCGAGGCCGGCCTCGGCTTCGCGGTGAAGATGGCCAAGGACAGCTTCGTCGGCAAGGCAGCCCTGGAGGGCCGCACCGAGGAAAGCTCCGGACGCCGCCTGCGCTGCCTCACGGTCGACGACGGCCGCAGCCTGGTGCTGGGCAAGGAACCGGTGTTCTACAAGGACCAAGCGGTGGGTTATGTCACCAGCGCGGCCTACGGATACACCGTCCGCAAGCCCATTGCCTACTCCTACCTGCCCGCGGACGTTTCGGTCGGCGATTCGGTGGAGATCGAGTACTTCGGCCGCCGCATCGTGGCCACCGTCACCCAGGATCCGCTGTACGACCCCACCATGTCCCGGCTGCGCGGCTGACCATGGCGGAACAGCAAGCGAACAGCGCACTGCCGGCCGCCGGCACGGGGTCGATCGGTACCGAAACCATCGGCAGCTACCTCGCACGGCTCGCCTCCCGGCAACCCACGCCGGGAGGCGGGGCGGCCGCCGCACTCCACGCCGCACAGGGGGCGGCCCTGGTGGCCATGGTGGCGCGCTACACCACTGGCCCCAAGTACGCAGAGCATGCAGCACTGGTAGAGCGGACCACGACGGTGGCCGATGAGCTCTCGTCGGAGGCACTGCGCCTGGCCGACTCCGATGAACAGGTCTTCCAGGCCGTCATCGACGCGTACCGGCTTGCCTCTGACACCGAAGAGCTCAAGGCCGCCAAATCGTCAGCCATCCAGGCAGCGCTGGTGCAGGCGGCACAGACCCCCGCCCAGCTGGTCAAGCTGGCCGGCGCGGTGGTGGAGCTCGCAACCGGGCTGGCCGATGTGGCCAATCCGAACGTGATCAGCGACGTGGCGGCAGCAGCAGACGCGGCCCGCGCTGCCGCCACCACGGCACGGGTCAACATCGACATCAACGTCGTGGCCATCAAGGACCGAACGATGCGCTCGCTGCTCAAGGACCAGACGGACGGCATCGAGGAAGAGGTCGTGGCGGCTGCGGACGCCCTGGTGGCGCGGGTACGGGAAAGGATCCTTCAATGAGCACCCTGTCGCTCTCCGGAAAGGAACTGGCCGGAGACATCCGGCGCCGTGCCCGGGAACAGGCCCGGGAACTCGGGCAGGGCGGCATCCATCCTGCCTTGGCGGTGGTCATCGCCACCGACGACGGGTCCACCCACTGGTACGTCCGCTCCATCGAGCGTGCCGCGGAGGCGGCCGGAATCGGGTGCCGGGTCATCGACCTGGGGCACGACGCAACGGAGCAGGTCCTGGCCGGCGTCCTGCGCGACCTGGGCGCCGAACCGTCGGTGCACGGCATCATCCTGCAGACGCCGCTGCCGGCCGGCGTCCACACCGATGCCCTGGTGGGCCTGATCCCGCCTGAAAAGGACATCGACGGGGCGAACCCGCTGAGCCTTGGCCGCCTGGCCGTGGGGCAGCCGGCCTTCGCGCCTGCCACGGCCCGGTCCGTCGTCGAGATCCTTGAGCACTACCGCATCCCGGTGGCGGGCCGCAGCGCCGTGGTTGTGGGCCGCTCGGCAGTGGTGGGAAAGCCGCTTGCCCTCCTGCTGCTGGAACGCGACGCTGCCGTGACGGTATGCCATTCGCGCTCCGGGCCGTTGGAGCGCTACACAGCCGGGGCTGACATTTTGGTGGTCGCGGCGGGAAGGACAGGCCTGCTCAACGGCCGCCACGTCTCCCCCGCCTCGGTGGTGATCGATGTGGGCACCAACGTCCTGGCTGACGGATCCCTGGTGGGCGACGTGGACGCGGACAGCGTCCGCGGGGTTGCAGCTGCGCTCAGTCCGGTTCCGGGCGGCGTCGGATCCGTCACCACCGCGCTGCTGCTGCTCCATACCGTGGAGGCGGCGCGCCGCCAATCGTCACCCCCGCCGCTGCCGGCCGGCGATCCAGGGGTCCCCGTCCTGGAGACGGCAAGCTAGGGCCCGGCTGTCGCAGCGGGACGTCCCGTTTTCCGTGAAAGGTGCTTCGATGGGCCTAAGACCTGGGGAGGTATTCCTCATCGAAGCACCGTTTTCGGAAAACGGGGCCCCGCCACCGGCATGGTGCCGGTGGCTTGGCAAGGAGGGGCCTGGATGCCGCCCAATGGACTGACAGCCGGCCCGTCCCCCTACCCCAGCGGGCAGGTCCTTCGGCTTGCCCCGGAACAATAGGCAAGGACGCTTACATACTCTGCCTTTCACAGGTCACGCTCTTGACATTGAGTGTGAGCTAGCGCACCATTTTGTTGCATACAGCGAAGGTTGTTGATCATCACGGAACGAAGCTCGCCCGGATTATGCTCCTTGCGTCCCCCGGCTCGGCCCGTGATGGCCTTGTAAACAGCCGAACGAATTCCTGCCGGCCCGGTCCGAAGGAGAGCCGTGGCCCGCGCATCGGCCGCACAACGTTGTCAGCATCCACGCGGCAGCGCCAAAATCACTGAAGGAAACTGTTTATGACTATCAAAGGTGGCAGCACCATCGATCAAAGCAGTACGGGGCGCCGGAACCCGGGGGCGGCGCCGAAATCATCCCCCGAGACGAGCTCCAGGTTCAAACGCCGGTTCATGGTGCGGCTTGTTGCTGTGTTCATCGGCGGGATGTTCCTCGACGGCTACATCCTCGGAATCATCGGCCCCGTCACCGGACCCATGCGGTCCGAGCTCCACCTCGACGCACTATCCCTGGGCATGATCGCCGCAGGCCCGCTGGCTGGTATCTTCGTCGGCTCCCCACTGGCTGGCTGGGCCACTGACAAGTTTGGCCGCAAGCCAATGTTCCTCGTGGACATGGGCCTGTTCCTGGTCGCCTCCGCGGCACAGTTCTTCGTAACCTCCGGAGACGGAGCGGTGATCCAGCTGGCCATCATCCGATTCTTGATGGGCGTCGCGATCGGCGGCGAGTACTCCATCGGTGGGCCATTGCTGTCGGAGTTCTCCCCGCCAAAGCTCCGCGGGCGGCTGCTCGGGCTGACCCTGATCGCCTGGTACGTCGGCTTCATGATGGCATTCATCATCGGCACGCTCCTGCACGACGCCGGCACCCCATGGCGCTTGGTCATCGGCACGAGCACGATACTCGCATTCGTCCTGTTCTTCGCCCGCTTCGGCCTCCCCGAATCGCCCAGCTGGCTCATTACGAAGGGGCGGCGTGAGGAAGCACTCGCGATCGCACACAGATACGTCGAATCGCCCCAGATGCACAACAGCATCACCGAAGAGATCGATCTGAGGATGGTCCAGGAGGCCCAGGCCGCGCAGAGCAGGACCAAAATCAAGGGCGCCTCCATCGGCATGCTGTTCTCGAGGCAGAACTGGCGCACCACCCTCTTCACCTCAGGTTTTTGGTTCTGCGCGGTCACGCCCTACTTCGCGATCGCGACCTTCGCCGACGACGTGCTCAACCAATTCGGCTTCGGCGGCGGCTGGGCCGGCGGTGTCGGCCTGTCCGCACTTGCGACCGCGGGTGTTGTCACCACCGTGCTTCTGATCGACAAGCTCGGCCGCCGAATCCTCACCGTGCCCGGGCAGTGGCTCTGCGCGGGCATCCTGCTGGTCATCGGAGTTTGGGCGGACGCACCAGCAATCCTCGTGCTCGGCCTGTTTCTCGCCTTCTCCTTCTTCAATGCCGGGTACACCACGCTGACCCAGGTCTATCCGGCCGAGGTATTCCCCGGCCACCTGCGCGGCATCGGCATGGGTTTTGCCGCGGCCTTCAGCCGTATCGGAGCCGCACTCGGCACCTTCGCGCTGCCGTGGGCGATCAGCAATATCGGCATGGGCCCAAGCATGGTCGTAGCTGCTGCTGTCGCATTGCTCGGCGCAATCCTCTCCCAATGGCTCGCCCCTGAGACAAAGGGGCGCACCCTGGCCGAGATCTCAACAGATTTCTCACACTGAAACCGGGACCGCACGGTCACTGCAAGAGGCCTTCGCCGCACCAGCGGCGGAGGCCTCTTTGCTGCCTTCCGACACAGTGCTGCCAGCCCTCGCAACAAAGCAGGAAACCCTTGACATCATCTGTGAGCTGCGCCACCCTGTTGCATATAGTGATGCGCGTTGCTCATAGCGAAGCAAATTCATCACCCGGTCAGGCGGACCCCAGCAGCAACCAGGAGAACCACGAATTATGAGCGCATCATCCCGCGTCGTCATCATCGGAGCCGGCATCGTCGGTACCAACCTCGCCGACGAGCTGGCAAGCCGCGGCTGGAACAACATCACCGTCGTCGAGCAGGGCCCGCTGGAGCTGGCAGGCGGGTCCACGTCGCACGCCCCGGGCCTCGTTTTCCAGAACAATCCGTCCAGGACCATGACGCAGTTCGCCACCTACACCGTGAACAAGCTCCTCGCCCTGAGCAAGGACGGCGAGTCCTGCTTCAACCAGGTGGGCGGCCTGGAGCTGGCCACCACCCCGGAGCGCCTGGCCGACCTCAAGCGCAAGATGGGCGTCATGACTTCCTGGGGTGTCGAAAGCCGGATCATCGACGCCGACGAATGCGAAAAGATCTACCCGCTGTTGAACGCCGGCAAGCTTTCCGGTGGCCGCGAGGTCCTGGGCGGCCTGCTCATCCCCACGGACGGGCTCGCCCTGGCGGCCCGGGCCGTGCAGCTGCTGATCGCGCGCACGCGGGAACGCGGCGTCACCTACCGCGGCTCCACCACCGTCACCGGCATCGTCCAGGAGGGCGGCAAGGTCACCGGCGTCGAGACCTCCTCCGGGGTGATCCCTGCCGACATCGTGGTGTCCTGCGCAGGGTTCTGGGGCCGTGAACTCGGCCGGATGGTGGGCCTGGAGGTGCCTCTGCTGCCGCTGGCCCACCAGTACGCCATCACCACGCCCCTTGCCGAACTCGAGAACGCCAACGAGCTTCCCAACGGCGCCAGCAAGCCCATTCTGCGTTACCAGGACAAGGACCTGTACTACCGCGAATGGGGCGACCGCATCGGCATCGGCAGCTACGCCCACCGCCCTATGCCCGTGGACATGTCCGCACTGCCGAAGGTCTCTGCCGAGGACATGTCCGACCACCGCATGCCCTCCCGCCTGGACTTCACCTTGGAAGACTTTGTTCCTGCATGGGAGGACAGCCAGGACCTGCTGCCGGCACTGCGCAGCACCGAAATCCAGGACGGTTTCAACGGCATCTTCTCCTTCACCCCGGACGGCGGCCCGCTCATGGGCGAGGCACCGGACCTCCAGGGTTTCTTCGTGGCCGAGGCCGTCTGGGTCACCCACTCCGCCGGCGTTGCCAAGGCCATGGCAGAACTGATCATCGACGGCCACCCGCAGACCGATCTGCATGGCTGCGAGCTGACCCGTTTCGAGAAGGTGCAGACCTCCGACGCGTACGTCAGCGAGACCTCCCAGCAGAACTTCGTGGAGATCTACGATGTCCTGCACCCGCTGCAGCCCCGCGAATCGCCGCGGGACCTGCGCGTCAGCCCCTTCAATGTCCGCCAGAAGGAGCTCGGTGCCTTCTTCCTGGAGTCCGCCGCCTGGGAACGCCCGCACTGGTTCGAAGCCAACCGCGGGCTCCTGGCCGAATTGCCGGAAGAATGGCAGGCCCCGGAGCGCGATGAGTGGTCCGCCATGTTCCACTCCCCCATTTCCGCCGCCGAAGCGTGGAAGACGCGCACCGCCGTCGGACTTTTCGACATGACGCCGTTGAAGCGGCTCGCCGTCACCGGACCCGGCGCCCAGGCACTCCTGCACCGGCTCAGCACGGGCAACATCGCCAAGAAGCCGGGTGCCGTGACATACTGCCTGCTGCTGGCGGACGACGGCGGCATCCGCAGCGACGTGACCGTGGCCAGGCTCGCGGAGGAAGAGTTCCAGCTGGGCGTCAACAGCAACGTTGACTTCGACTACCTTCGGGTGGAGGCGCGCCGGCAATCGGCGGCGGATCCCGCGCAGTGGGTCCACGTTACCGATATCACCGGCAGCACCTGCTGCATCGGACTGTGGGGTCCGCTGGCCCGCGAGGTCATTGGCAAGGTCAGCACGGACGACCTGAGCAACGAGGGCCTCAAGTACTTCCGCACCAAGCAGATCTCGGTGGGCGGCATCCCTGTTACGGCGATGCGGCTCTCCTACGTTGGCGAACTCGGCTGGGAGCTCTACACCACCGCCGAGTACGGGCTCAAGCTCTGGGACCTGCTCTTCGAGGCCGGCCAGGAGCACGGCATCATCGCCGCCGGACGCGGCGCCTTCAACAGCATGCGCCTTGAAAAGGGCTACCGGCTCTGGGGCACCGACATGAACTCCGAGCACCACCCGTACCAGGCCGGGCTGGGCTTCTCCGTGGCCAAGGACAAGACCGGGTTTGTCGGCGCCGAGGCGCTGGCCGTCCGCAAGGAACAGCCGGCCGCCAAGACGCTGCGCTGCCTGACGGTCGACGACGGCACGTCAGTGGTGCTGGGCAAGGAACCGGTGTACGTGGGCGGGGAAGCTGTTGGGTACGTCACCAGCGCGGCCTACGGCTTCACCGTCCGCAAGCCGATCGCCTACGCCTGGTTGCCCTCGTCCGTATCTGAAGGGGACGCCGTGGAGATCGAGTACTTCGGCCGCCGCGTAGCCGCCACGGTCAGCGCAGAGCCGCTCTTTGACCCGGGCATGGAACGCCTGCGCGGCTGATTTGCCCTAACCACACCAGGTGGTTGGGCCTGCTTGAGACCGGCAGGCCCAACCACCTTTTTGTTGCCCGCGGAGCGCACTGTCGGCAACGAAAAAGGAGCCAGTCCCAAGGTAGATCCTTGGGACTGGCTCCCATGCTCTTCAGAAACCGGGCTCCGGATATCAGTTGTTCAGGTAACCGTTCGGGTCCAGGACATACTTCGTGGCAGCTCCGGCGTCGAACTCCGCGTATCCGCGGGGGGCATCGTCGAGCGAAATGGCCGTAGCGTTGACCGCCTTGGCGATCTGGATCCTGTCATGCAGGATCGCCATCATCAGCTGCCTGTTGTACTTCATCACCGGGCACTGGCCCGTGGTGAAGGACAGGGACTTGGCCCAGCCGGTGCCCAGGGACAGGGACAGGCTTCCCTTCCGGGCGGCCTCGTCCGCGGCTCCCGGGTCGCCCGTGACGTAGAGGCCGGGAATGCCCACAGAGCCGCCGGCAGTGGTGAGGTCCATCAGCGAGTTAAGCACCGTGGCCGGTGCTTCCTGGGCGCCGTGGCCGTGTCCGCGGGCCTCGAAGCCGACAGCGTCGATGCCGGAGTCGACCTCCCGGACACCGAGGATCTGCTCGATCTGGTCTGCGGGGTCGCCGTTGGCCACATTGACGGTTTCGCAGCCAAAGGACCGGGCCCGGGCCAGGCGGTCCTCGTTGAGGTCGCCCACGATGACCACCGCGGCTCCCAGCAACTGGGCGCTGGCGGCCGCGGCAAGGCCTACGGGGCCGGCTCCGGCAACGTACACGGTGGACCCGACGCCTACCCCGGCCGTGACGGCGCCGTGGAAGCCGGTGGGCAGGATGTCCGAGAGCATGGTCAGGTCCATGATCTTCTCCAGCGCCTGGTCCCGGTCCGGGAACCGCAAGAGGTTCCAGTCAGCGTACGGAACCAGGACATACTCCGCCTGTCCACCGACCCAGCCGCCCATGTCCACATAGCCGTAGGCAGAGCCGGGACGATCCGGGTTCACGTTCAGGCAGATCCCGGTCTTGCGCTCTTTGCAGTTCCGGCAGCGCCCGCACGAAATGTTAAAGGGGACCGAAACGATGTCCCCGACCTTGATGAACTCGACGTCCGGCCCGGTCTCGATGACTTCGCCGGTGATCTCGTGCCCCAGGACGAGGCCGGCGGGGGCAGTGGTGCGGCCGCGGACCATATGCTGGTCGGACCCGCAGATGTTGGTGCTCACGGTGCGCAGGATGACGCCGTGCGGGACCTTCCGGCCGACATTAGCGGGATTGACGCCGGGGCCGGCTTTCAGTTCAAACGAGGGATACGGGGTGTCGATGACCTCGACGACTCCGGGCTCCTTGTACGCAACAGCTTTGTTACCTGACATGGGCATGGCTCCTATGGTTGGCGTTCGGTTGCCACGGAAGGCCTGACGCTGGGTGCCTCAGGCCTTCCGTGTGGTCTTACTTTTCACTTGCGGTGAATCTTGGGGCTGCGCGGGGCGGCCGCCGGTTCGGGGAACGGCTAGGCGTCGATCACCATGTCGGTGCGCGCCGTGGAACAGCAGGGAAGGAACTTGCCGGCATCAATTTCCCGTTTGCGGATTCCGCCCTGGTGGTTCATGTCGATCTCCCCGGACAGCTTGACCACCTTGCAGGAGCCGCACATGCCCTCCTTGCAGTTGGCTCCAATCCGGACACCCGCACGCTGCGCCACCCCAAGGATGTGCTCCTCCGGGTCGATCCGGACATTGATCCCGGTGCGCATGAAGGACAGAGTGAGGCTGCCGGTACCCACGGTGTCGAAGCTTGAGGCGTCAGGGACCTGGGTCTCCGGGGCCGCAGCCTCCGTCCCCACAGCCGGGGTGCCGGCGGCGGGGGCTTCCGGGGTGGCGGCTTCCAGAGCCAGTCCGTTGGCCTGAAGGGTTCCATCGTCGTCATAGCCGGGCTCGTAGATCCCGAACGCTGCGGGCTGGCCTTCGAAGTAGTCCCCTGCGGACTCCGCGATCTCCTCAGCGATCTCCTCGGCGATGTCCGCGGCCAGTGCGAGCTCGGCCTGGTATTCAAGGAGGGTCTGCCGGTCGCCGGAGAAGAACTCCATGTAGATGGAAGTATCGTCGACGCCCACGTTCCTGAGCAGTTCAGTGGCGGTGTTCAGGTAACCCTCGGGTCCGCAGGCGTACACCTGCCGGCCGTTGGCGTCGGGCGCCACCTCGTCGATCATGGCTGAGGTCAGCCGCCCGCTGAAGCCTTCCCAGTCCTCGGGCCTGCCGCGGTCGCCCAGGGCATAGAAGACCTTGACCCGCGAGTCCACGGAGGCGATGTAGGCCAGCTCCCGGTGGAAGGCAAAGCCGCCGGCTTCCGCGCCGTGGTAGAGCACCACCACGTCGGCGGTCCCCGGCAGGGAGTGGATGGTCCGCAGCATCGACATGATGGGGGTAATGCCGGCGCCGGCGGCCAGGAACAGGTACCGGGCCCGCCGGTCGGCGTCGGGCAGGTGGAAGGCCCCCACGGGTCCCAGCATGTCCAGGACGGTGCCGGGCCTGACGTTCTGGTGCACCCATGGGGAAACCAGTCCGCCGGCGTCGCGCTTGACGGTGACGCTGAAGGTCCACGGTTCCGTGGGTGAACTGGACAGCGAGTAGCTGCGGTCCACCGGCTCCTGGTCGTCTCCGTTCACCGGGAAGGCGATGTTCACGTATTGGCCCGCGCGGAACGCCAGGGGCGCGCCGTCGCAGCGGCGGAACACGAACGTCATCATGCCGCCCGCTTCGGGAACCGTCTCGACGCATTCGGCCATGAACTCCTGCGGGTGCCACGGGCCCAGGGCCTTGGCTGCACTGGCCGGTCCTTCGTGGCTGCCCATCACCCGGTTCCACGGCATTTCAAGGCCGCGGATGCGCTGTGGTTCCTGGACGGCCGTCTCAGAGAGGACCTCAATCATGCCAAGTGCTCCTGCACACGCTGGACGTACCAGTTGATAAAGGCCTCCACCTGGTATTCGCTCTTCATGTAGGGGCCGGGCTCGTAGGCGGGGCTGGCGGCACCCTGCTGGCACAGCTCCACGAACGCCTTGTCCTGCAGGTTGGTCTGCTTCCAGGTGTAGGTGAGCTTGTCGAGGTCGTAGTCAACGCCTTCCTCGGCGTCGTCAGCCACCAGCCAGGTGGTGCGGACCAGGGACTGGTGCTCGTTGATGGGGAAGACACCGAACGTGATGACGTGGTCGCCCAGGAAGTGGAACCAGCTGTTGGGCTGCAGGTGCATCGAGCAACGGCCCAGGCGGAAGTCCGGCAGGTCGCCGAGCAGCTTCTTGGAGAGCCGGCGGCCGTCGGCCGAGAACGATTCACCTTCGCCGTCCAGGGATTCGCGGGAGATGCGGATACCGGCAATGCGGGTATCGAGTTCCTCAACCACCTCGTAGGGCAAGCCGTAGCGGCGGCAGCGCTCCTCAAGGGAGGACTGGGCTTGCTTGTTGCGGTCCCAGACCTCTTCGAGGTGGGTCGGGATCAGTCCCTCGGTCAGGCCCCACGTGGGGAAGAGCGAGCAGGCCAGCTCCGGGTGCCCGTCGCAGTGGTAGCACTCACGGTTGTTCTCCATGACGAGCTTCCAGTTGCCTTCTTCGATGATGTTCTGCTGGTAGGCAATCTTCGTCTTGGCCAGGTCGTGGGGTGCCAGGTAGGGCTCGAAGATCTTGGCGGTCTCGTCGAAGTCCGCGGGCGGAACGTCCGCGATGCAGACAAAGATGAGCCCGGCAACCTCGCGGCTGTGGGCGCGCTTGAGGGCAAAGCAGTTCTTGTCGAACTTCGCCTCGCCTGGGGCGGAGGCGTGGATCAGGTTGCCCTCGGGAGAGTAGGTCCAGGAGTGGTAGCCGCAGACCAGGTTTCCGGTGGAGCCGGCAGCCTCGGTCAGGACACGTGCACCGCGGTGGCGGCAGACGTTGTGGAGGACGTTGACGTCGCCCTCGTCGGTGCGCAGCACAATCAGGGAGTAGGGGCCGTAGTCCACCGTGATGTAGTCGCCCGGCTCCGGCAGCTCGGCAACGCTGCCGGCAAAGATCCAGTGCTGGCCGAAGATGGCCTCCATGTCGAGCTTGAAGATCGTGGGGTCGGTGTAGAAGGGGGCGTCCAGGGAGTAGCCGGTGCGCCGCAGGGCGAAGAGCTCGGTGATCTCAGCCAGCTGCTCGGCAGGCATTGTTGACGCGAGTTTTCCGCGTGCGCTGAGGGGCGCGTTCACTGAGGTAGTCATGTGTTTCCTCCCGAATAGGGCTGGGTAGTAAGCGATTTGGGGTGATTACGGAGCAGGCGGGGCAACAGGGAATGTCCACGACATCCTGGTCCCGAACGTGGGGAGGTCCATCGGGAACAGAAACGATGACTCCAGCGAGATTCTGGAAGCATCCAACGCAACAGCGATCACCATATGCAACAGTGTGACTCCTGCCATGCCCACTGTCAATCAATTTCAGATATGACGAAAAAGCATTACGTGGGGTGCCGCGACAGCGCGCTTTGCAGCCCTGGCGCGCGCGCTCCAGGCCCGAAAACGGCGGCATTAAAACGACGGCACACCGGGCTGCCGGTGTGCCGTCGTCGCGGGCCTTAGGTTGTGGATGTACTGGCGCGCTAAGCCGGCGTCCCTGCCAGCTCGCCCGCGGATGCCTGGGCCGCCGCCACCTCTCCCTGATGCGGTTCGAAGCGGACGAACATGGCCTTGAAGCCGGGGGTATTGGACACCCGGGCAACATTCTCCTTGTGGACCAGGGCGTTGGCCTCGGGGAAGTAGGCGGCGGCGCAGCCCTTTGCGGTGGGGTAGGCCACAAGGCGGAATCTATTGGCCCTGCGGTCCACGCCCTGGAAGGTGCTGATCACGTCCACCAGCTCCCGGTCCTGGAACCCGGACTCGGCCAGGTCTTCGGGGTGGATCAGGATCACGCGGCGCCCGTCGGAGATCCCCCGGTAGCGGTCGTCCAGGCCGTAGAAGGTGGTGTTGTACTGGTCGTGGCTGCGGATGGTCTGCAGCACCAGGTGTCCCGGCGGCGGCGTCAGGTACTCCAGTGGGCTGACGGTGAACCGGCCCCTGCCGATGTCGGTGGCGAAGGAGCGGGAGTCGCGCGGCGGATTGGGCAGCACGAACCCGTTCCTGGTCCGGACCCTGGCATTGAAGTCCTCAAAGCCGGGCAGCACGCGGGCGATGTGGTCGCGGATCACGTCGTAGTCCTCCGCCATGGCCTGCCAGTCCACCGGGTGCTCTGGGCCGAACGTGGCCTCCGCCATCCGGGCGACGATCACAGGCTCGGCCAGCAGGTGCTCCGAGACCGGGGTCAGGCGGCCCTGCGTGGAGTGGACCACGGACATGGAGTCCTCCACGGAGAGGAACTGGGCGCCTTTGGGGTGCTTGTCGTCTTTGTCCGTGCGGCCCAGGGTGGGCAGGATCAGCGAGGTGCGTCCGTGCACCACGTGCGAGCGGTTGGGCTTGGTGGAGATGTGGACGGTCAGCCCGATCCGCTGCATCCCCGCTTCCAGGGCCTCGGTGTCCGAGCAGGCGAGCGAGAAGTTGCCGCCCATCGAAACGAACACGTCCACTTCGTCCCGTTCGAAGGCTTCCATGGATTCGACTGCATCGTAGCCGTGGTGCCGCGGGGACGTGATGCCAAATTCGGCGTCGATAGCGGCGAGGAGCTTTTCGCTGGGCTTTTCCCAGATGCCCATGGTCCGGTCGCCCTGGACGTTGGAGTGGCCGCGGACAGGGCAGGCGCCCGCGCCGGGCTTGCCGAAGTTGCCCTGCAGCAGCAGGACGTTGACCATCTCCTTGATGGTGTCCACCGAGTGCGGCTGCTGGGTCACGCCCAGCGCCCAGCAGAAGATGGAGGCCTTGGATTTGATGAGCATGCCGGCGACCTTTTCGATCTGCTCCCGGGCCAGGCCCGTGGCGCGCTCCGTCTCATCCCAATCCAGGGCGGCGCGGGCGTCACGGTAGGCGTCGAAGCCGTCCGTCTGCGCGGCGATGAAGGAATGCTCGACGACGGTCCCCGGGTTCCGTTCCTCGGCTTCCAGGAGCAGGTGGCCAAGCGCCTGGAACAATGCCAGGTCGCCGCCGACCTTGATCTGCAGGTATTCGTCGGCCAAGGGCGTGCCGCCACCCACCACACCGGACAGCGTCTGCGGGTCGCGGAAGTTGAACAGGCCGGCCTCGGGCAGCGGGTTCACGGCCACCACCTTGCCGCCCTTGTCCTTGCACTCCTTCAGCGCAGAGAGCATGCGCGGATGGTTGGTGCCGGGATTCTGCCCGACGACGAAGATCAGCTCAGCATCATGGATGTCATCCAGGGACACCGTGCCCTTGCCGATCCCGATGGTCGGGTTCAGCGCGGACCCCGAGGATTCGTGGCACATGTTGGAGCAGTCCGGCAGGTTGTTGGTCCCGATGGACCGGGCGAACAGTTGGTACAGGAACGCCGTCTCATTCGCGGTGCGCCCGGAGGTATAGAACACGCAGCGGTCAGGGGTGCTGGCCCGGATATGCTCACCGATCAACTCGAACGCGTCCGCCCAGGAAATCGGCGAATAGTGCGTCTCCCCTTCCCGGATGACCACCGGTTCGGCGAGGCGCCCCTGGTTGCCCAGCCAGTACTCGGTCTTCGTGGAAAGTTCAGCAATCGAGTGTGTGGCCCAGAAGTCGGCCCCCACGGTGCGCAGGGTGTTCTCTTCGGCCACTGCCTTGGCGCCGTTCTCGCAGAACTCGGCCGCTTTGCGCTTCTTGTCCGATTCGGGCCAGGCACAGCCCGGGCAGTCGAACCCGCCGCGCTGGTTCAACCGCAGCAGGGACTGGGCCGTACGCGTCACGCCCGCCTGCGCCACGGCGCGCTCCAGGGCCACCATCACGGCCTTGACCCCGGCGGCCTCGGTCTTTGGCTTGTGGACTTCGAGGTTGTCCTCGTTGATGTCCGCGACGGGGGCGGCCTGCTTACCGAACTTCATCGTTCCAACTTCCTTTACGGCTCTGCTGTTTGATGGTCAGTGAAAAGCGCGCCGGGGTTTCCCGGCGCGCTTTTCACTGACGCATCAATGATTGCTGCGGGTTACTGCGGGACCTTTGCCAGGGTTTCCTGTTCCGCCGCGATGGTGGTGTCCTCGCCGTGGCCGGTACGGACCACGGTGTCGGCCGGCAGGGTCAGCAGCCGTTCGCGGATGGAGGCCAGGATGGTGGGGTAGTCGCTGTAGGACCGCCCCGTGGCTCCCGGGCCGCCATTGAAAAGTGTGTCCCCGGTAAAGACCGTTCCTTCGCTTTCGAGGTAGAAGCAGGTGGATCCCGGCGAGTGGCCCGGGGTGTGGATCGCCCGCAGGGTTGCCCCGCCCACCTCGAAGACGTCCCCGTCCGAGTGGTAGTGGTCCGGCTTGGCGTCCGGGTAGACCTGTTCCCACAGCACCAGGTCCTCGGCGTTCAGGTAAATAGGGGCACCCAGCGCGTCGGCGACTTCGCGGGCGGCGCCGATGTGGTCGTTGTGCGCGTGCGTAAGCAGGATGGCCTTGACCTTGCGGCTGCGGACCTGGTTGATGATCGCGGCGGCGTCGTGGGGCGCATCGATGATGACGCATTCCTCATCGTTGCCCACGATCCAGACGTTGTTGTCCACGTCCCAGGTGCCGCCGTCGAGCGAGAACGTGCCCGAGGTGACCAGGTTCTCGATGCTTACCGCCATCAGATCTCCACCACGGAACGGAGGACCTTGCCCTCGTGCATCTTTTCGAAGGCCTCCTCCACCTGGTCGATGCTGATGCGTTCGGAGACAAAGGCGTCCAGGTCCAGGTTTCCCTGCTGGTAGTGCGAGACGAGCATGGGGAAATCCCGGGAGGGCAGGCAGTCGCCGTACCAGGAGGACTTCAGCGACCCGCCGCGGCCAAAGACGTCCAGCAGCGGCAGTTCCAGCGTCATGTCCGGCGTTGGCACACCGACCAGGACCACGCGGCCGGCAAGGTCGCGGGCGTAGAACGCCTGCTTATAGGTTTCAGGACGGCCGACGGCGTCAATCACCACGTCCGCGCCGTGGCCTCCGGTGAGGGCCCGGATGGCCTCGACGGCGTCTTCCTGCCGGGAGTTCACGCCGTGGGTGGCGCCGAGGGACTTGGCCATCGCGATCTTGTTGTCATCGATGTCCACCGCGATGATCGTCGTCGCACCCGCCAGCTTCGCGCCGGCGATCGCTGCGATGCCCACGCCGCCACAGCCGATCACCGCGACGGACTCGCCGCGCTTGACCTCACCGGTGTTGATCGCCGCGCCGATGCCGGCCATGATGCCGCAACCCAGCAGCCCCACCGCGGCGGCGTCTGCCTCGGGGTCCACCTTGGTGCACTGCCCGGCGGCAACGAGCGTCTTCTCCGCAAAAGCACCGATGCCCAGCGCCGGGGACAGGACCGTACCGTCCTCAAGCGTCATCTTCTGGGTGGCGTTGTGGGTGTTGAAGCAGTACTGCGGCTGGCCCTTGGCGCATGCCCGGCACTCACCGCACACGGCACGCCAGTTCAGGATCACTTTGTCGCCCGGTGCCACGGACGTCACGTCCGGGCCCACAGCACTGACCACGCCGGTGGCCTCGTGGCCCAGCAGGTACGGGAAATCCTCGCCGATGCCGCCCTGCTTGTAATGCAGGTCAGTGTGGCAGACACCGCAGGTCAGGATGTCCACCAGAGCCTCACCCGGGCCCGGATCCGGCACCAGGATGGTCTCCAGCGACACCGGAGCGTTCTTCTCCTTGACCACTACTGCTTGAACTTTATGAACCATGAGTCTGTGTTCCTTTCCGGGATCCGGCCGGATCCCGCGGGAGTCGGCACCAAGAGCCAATCTAGCTGACCTGCCCTCCCCGGGAACCACGTCCCGGGTCGGCACACCAATACGGCACCATCGAGTGAAATTGCGTATTGCGCAACCGGGCGCACCAGACGCTTCCTCACGAATATGGCAGTGGCCACACCGCGTGTCAATAGATATATCAGTTACCGGCCAGTGAAAGACGGGACGTACACAGGGCTGGAAGGTGCGCTGTGTCGACTCGGGCCGGGGCAGTAGGCTGGATGGCATGTCTTTTGAAGAACACCCTGCCGAGCGGCGCGAAGTGACCGTCCGCCGGGCACCCAAGTACGTTCCATTCCTGATCGTGGGCGCGCTGGTGGGTGTGGTGGCCGCCGCAATCGTGGCCTACGCGTTGCCGGGGGACGCCACTTTCGATCCCGGTTCAGTCTTCGGTTTCTTCATGGTGATGTTTGCCGCCGGCGGCGCTCTTTTGGGTGCCGCACTTGCGCTGGTCCTGGACCGCCGCAGCGTCAAACGGCAGGAACGGGCCGTGGTGGAGGCCGTCTCCGATTCTGAGCCGGACACTGATCCCTTGGCTTAGCGGGCTGCCCGCTGCGGGTCATAAACGGGCGGCGCAAAAGTCATACCCCATGTCGTGAGATAATCGACCAGTGGCACGCGGCGATGGAAAACTTTCCCATGATCTTCTCCCCGGCGAAAAAGGCCCGCAGGACGCTTGCGGCGTCTTCGGCGTCTGGGCCCCAGGCGAAGAAGTAGCAAAACTAACCTATTACGGGCTGTATGCACTGCAGCACCGCGGTCAGGAGTCGGCTGGCATAGCCACGAGCGACGGTAAACGGATCAACGTCTACAAGGACATGGGACTCGTGTCCCAGGTCTTCGACGAGACCACCCTGAACACCCTCACGGGGCACCTGGCAGTCGGCCACTGCCGTTACTCGACCACCGGCGCCAGCCACTGGGCCAATGCCCAGCCCACCCTCGGCGCTACCGCCACGGGCACCGTTGCCCTGGCCCATAATGGCAACCTCACCAACACGGCCGAGCTCAACGCCATGATCACCGAACGCAACGGCGGCCAGCTCACCGGCGAAATGAAGCAGGGCAACACCTCGGACACCGCCCTGGTCACCGCGCTGCTGGAAGGCGAACCGGGCAAGACCCTGGAGGAAACCGCCACCGAGCTCCTGCCCAAGATCAAGGGCGGATTCTGCTTCGTCTTCATGGACGAGGGCACCCTCTACGCGGCACGCGACACCTTCGGCATCCGCCCGCTGGTCCTGGGGCGGCTGGAGCGCGGCTGGGTTGTGGCTTCGGAACAGTCCGCCCTGGCCACCGTGGGTGCCAGCTTCATCCGCGAAATCGAACCGGGCGAGTTCATTGCCATCGACGAGCAGGGCGTGCGGTCCAAGCGCTTCGCCGAGCCGACGCCGGCCGGCTGCGTTTTCGAGTACGTTTACCTTGCACGCCCGGACGCCGCCATCGCAGGCCGTTCCGTGTACGAATCCCGAGTGGAGATGGGCCGCCAGCTGGCCCGGGAAAACACGCAGGCTGCAGACATCGTCATCCCCGTCCCGGAATCGGGCACCCCCGCAGCCGTGGGTTACGCCGAGGAATCCGGCATCCCCTTCGCCCACGGCTTCGTCAAGAACTCCTATGTGGGCCGCACCTTCATCCAGCCCTCCCAGACCCTGCGCCAGCTGGGCATCCGACTCAAGCTGAACGCCCTTGAATCCGTGATCCGCGGCAAGCGCGTTGTGGTGGTGGATGACTCGATCGTCCGCGGCAACACCCAGCGGGCCATCGTCCGGATGCTCCGGGAAGCCGGCGCCGCCGCCGTCCACGTCAAAATTTCCTCCCCGCCGGTCCAGTGGCCATGCTTCTACGGCATCGACTTCGCATCGCGCGCGGAGCTGATCGCCAACGGCGCCACCATCGAGGAGATCTCCCAGGCCATCGGCGCCGACTCCCTGGCCTACATCTCCGAGGACGGCATGATCGGGGCAACCCGGCAGCCGCGCGAACGCCTCTGCACCGCCTGCTTCACCGGCAAGTACCCCATCAAGCTTCCGGACGCCGACAAGCTGGGCAAGAACCTGCTGGAGCGCACCGACCTGGGGAGCCTGAAGCCTTCGCCGTCGGCGCTTCCCGGCGAAACCGCCGCCCTGGCCGTGGACGCCACCGAGGATCCGGCGGAGAAGGCCGGTGCCACGGGCTGCGATCCGGGCCCGGACTCCGAATTCGAGAACCTGCTGACCGAAGCCGACCTCGTGCCCGACGTACACGCCGCCACCAGCGCCGACAAGAAGGACTCCGTATGACTTCCGCTAGCCCCGCCGCAGAAAACTCCGGCATCACCTACGCCTCCGCAGGCGTGGACGTTGAAGCCGGGGACCGCGCCGTTGAGCTCATGAAGGATGCCGTCAAGGCAACCCACAACTCCTCGGTGATCGGCGGGGTGGGCGGCTTCGCCGGCCTTTACGACGTTTCACAGCTGCTGACCTACAAGAAGCCCCTGCTGGCAACGTCCACCGACGGTGTGGGCACCAAGGTTGCCATCGCACAGGCAATGGACATCCACGACACCATCGGATTCGACCTAGTGGGCATGGTTGTCGACGACATCGTGGTGGTTGGCGCCGAACCGCTCTACATGACTGACTACATTGCCTGCGGCAAGGTGGTTCCGGAGCGTATCGCGGGAATCGTCCGCGGCATCGCCTCCGCCTGCTCTGTGGCGGGAACCGCCCTGGTGGGCGGCGAAACCGCTGAGCACCCTGGCCTGCTGGGCGAACACGAATACGACGTTGCGGGCGCAGCCACCGGCGTGGTGGAAGCGGACGCACTGCTGGGCCCGGACCGTGTCCGCGCCGGCGACGTTGTGATCGGCATGGCATCGTCCGGCCTGCACTCCAACGGTTACTCCTTGGTCCGCCGCGTCATCAACCACGCCGGCTGGGCCCTGGACCGGCAGGTCTCCGAACTCGGCCGTACCCTGGGCGAGGAACTCCTGGAACCCACCCGCGTCTACGCCGCCGACTGCCTGGACCTGGCCCGGACCTTCCCGGTCAGCGCCGGCGCCGCCGTCCACGGCTTCAGCCACGTCACCGGCGGCGGCCTCGCCGCGAACCTTGCCCGCGTCCTGCCGCAGGGCCTGGTGGCCACGGTGGACCGCGCCACCTGGGAACTGCCCGCCATCTTCAAGCTCGTATCTGAACTGGGCAACGTTCCCCTGGCAGACCTCGAGCGCACCCTGAACCTGGGCGTCGGCATGGTGGCCATCGTGTCCCCCGAAGCCGCCGATGCCGCCGTCGCACGGTTGAACGACCGCGGCCTGCCCTCCTGGGTCATGGGCACGGTTGCCGAAGATTCCGACTCCATCGTGAAATCCGGCCCCGACTACGTGCAGGGCGCCAAAGGCGTGGACGGCGGCGCTGTCCGCCTGGTCAACGCTTACGCCTAGCCAGCCAACAGGAGGCTCCCCACTGAACCGGTGGGGAGCCTCCGCTTTTAAGCAGAAACCTGTCTTAAGCAGAAACCTGGATGAGGTTCAGGACCCCGCCCTGCGGATCCTCAATGGTGGCCAGGGAGCCTTCCGCTGCTGGCTCATCCGGCTCCACAAGGACCTGGCCGCCTGCCCCGCGGGCGGCCGCTGCCGCCGCCCCCACCTCCGCCACGCCGAAGTAGATCTGCCAGTCCGCCTCGTCGCCCGGGTCCGCAGGAACGACGCCGGCCACCTCGTTGCCGCCGATGAGCAGGGTACTGTAGCTGCCGCCGTCGTCCTGGGGGTATTCGGTGACCTCATGCCCGAAAAGCTGCTGGAAGAAGCCGACGGCGGCCTGCGGCTCGGGTGTGATGAGCTCCGCCCAGGCCAGCGCGCCTGGCTCGTTGAAGAGGTGGCTGCCGAAGTGGGTACCGGCCTGCCAGATGCCCGTGGTGCCGCCGCCTGGAGGAGAAAGGAAGCCCAGGACGCCGGTGTCGCCCACCTGCTCCGGGCCGAACTGCGCGGTCCCCCCGGCGTGCTGTGACTCCTCGAGCAGGTCAGGGGCGTCCTTGGCTGCGAAATAGACATTCCACTTCGCTGCTGTGCCGGCCTGCAGCTGCAGAGGGCTTTGCGGGGCAATCGTGGCCACGAGGTGCCCGTGGGCAAACGCCTGCGCGTAGTTGCGGCCATCCGGGGTGGGAAAGTCCTGGTAGGTCCAGCCAAAGATCCGGCCGTAGAAGTCTTTAGCGGCGGGAACATCCGGGGTCTGCAGGTCTGCCCAGCAGGGCTCGCCGTTGGCGTAGGTTGTGCGAACAGTCATCCGGTCAGGTTACCAACGCGGTGCGCCGGCCAACACGGAAAGCCCGCTGCCGCACCGGTAATCCGGGCGTCAGCGGGCCCCGCAAAGTAAGCGGTCACCCGGAAACGGGTGGCAAGAGGAGATTCCGCACATTCGCTGCATCCGCGTAAAGAGTTGCCTGCGGAATCAGTATGTGCAGTGGCGCCACAGCAGCCGGGCCAGGGACCACGGCAGGCTTGCGACAACTAGCCGATGCGACGGTTGTCTACCTCGTCGTCATCGTCATCCAAATCATCCGCGTACTTGTCCACATAAGCCGAATAGTCCGGCTCAACCGGCTCATTCGAGTAATGGCTCGTTGACCGACTGCCTGGGCCTGTCAGCTCGCGCTGAAGTGCCGAGTAGTCAGTGTTCGGGGAGTAGTACTTAATATCCCGAGCCTGCTTGGTAGCTTTTGCCTTTTGACGGCCGCGCCCCATGGCGTGACCCCCTTTTGTACTTGGACCGGAGGTGGTCACCTTGGCGATCGGTGAGGCCCCGGAATGTTTGGTCAATTTGTCGTACACCTAGATTACATGCTTTCGGCGGGCCCCGCTCGCCGCCGATCGGCCACGAGCGGCCTGTCGGGTACCATGACGCACCTCCACCCGCGGGATTCCGGCATTTTTCTTCGGTAGAGTCACTTAACAACTGCAGATTTTGCCTGGCCGCCGGCGGGCCGTGGAACCAAAACCAGGAGGATGCGCACCCGTGAACCACCAGGACATCCCGCCCAAACCCGCGTCCCCGCCCAGCACCGGAAGCCTGCCAAAAATCCAAGCCGGCGGCCCTTTTTCGGCACCCGCCCCTGAATCAGTCACGTGGCCCCAACAGCACCATGATCCCGCACCGGATCAGCACGCCAACAGGAGACCGGCTTTGTGGAGAGCGTTCCTCATCGTCGTTATCGTGGCCGTTGCAGGCTCCCTGGCCTGGCTTGCCCTCTGGCTGAATTCTTCTTCCGGCGGCGACACGGAGAAGAACCAGGCGCCGGCCGTGCTGCAGACTGCCGCGACGCCGCCCGCCACCGCCCAGCCGCTCCCCCGCGATGGCGTCGCGCCGGCGGCCTACGCGGTAGGTGACTGCTTCAAGGATTTCGATCCCCAGGGACTGGCCTCCACCGTGGTTGCCTGCGACACTGGCCACTCGGCGCAGCTCGTGGCCACCCTCCGCTACCCGGACAGTGCTGCGTACCCGGGCGCCGATGCCCTCAAGGCCAAGGCCCTGGAGGTATGCCAGGCGGCCAAGCTCGGCCCCGCCGCAAAGCAGTTCCAGCTCAACTACCAGCGCAGCTACCCCAGCACCACCAGTTGGCAGTCGGGCGACCGCAGGGTGGACTGCTACGTCACGGCCGACGGCGGCAACGTCATTAACGCGAGCGTGCTGCCCTGACGGTCAACCCGCCGGGACAGCACGCCTACGGAGCTGCGGCCGCCTGTTAGCCCTTCCGCCGCACCGACAGCCCGGAGCTTGGGGCGCCGGTCAGCGTGTCCACGTTGTCGTTGGTGAGTTCGCCAAAGTCCGGCGCCGTGTCCACGAGGACGGTGTCGCCGTCACTGATTTCGCCCGCAAGGATGGCTTTGGCCAGCCGGTCCCCGATCTCGCGCTGCACCAGGCGGCGCAGCGGCCGGGCACCGTAGGCCGGGTCGTAGCCGGACAGCGCCAGCCATGCCTTGGCGCCGTCGGTGACGTCCAGGGTGAGCCGCCGCTCGTGCAGCCGCCGCCCCAGTTCCGCCACGTGCAGCTCCACAATGTGCGCCAGCTCCTCCACCGTGAGGGCGTCGAACAGCACCACCTCGTCGAGCCGGTTCAGGAACTCAGGCTTGAAGGACGCATTTACGGTCGCCATGACGGCATTGCGCTTGGCCTCGGCATCCATGGTCTGGTCCACCAGGAACTGGCTGCCCAGGTTGGAGGTGAGCACCAGGATTACGTTGCGGAAGTCCACGGTGCGGCCTTGGCCGTCGGTGAGGCGGCCGTCGTCGAGCACCTGCAGGAGGATGTCGAACACCTCAGGGTGCGCCTTCTCCACCTCGTCGAGCAGCACCACGGAGTACGGACGACGGCGTACCGCCTCGGTCAGCTGGCCGCCTTCCTCGTAGCCCACGTATCCCGGAGGCGCCCCGACCAGCCGGGCGACGCTGTGCTTCTCGCCGTACTCGGACATGTCGATGCGCACCATGGCGCGTTCGTCGTCGAACAGGAAGTCCGCCAGGGCCTTGGCCAGCTCAGTCTTGCCGACGCCGGTGGGGCCCAGGAACAGGAAGGAGCCGGTGGGGCGGTTGGGGTCGCTGATACCCGCACGGGCACGCCGGACGGCATCCGATACCGCGGTCACGGCCTTGGACTGGCCAATCAAACGGGTTCCCAGCTCCTCTTCCATGTGCAGCAGCTTCTGGCTTTCGCCCTGCAGCATGCGGCCGGCGGGGATGCCGGTCCAGGCGGAGATAACCTCGGCGATGTCTTCTGCGGTCACTTCCTCGGCCACCATCTGGGCGGACTTGTCGGTCACGGCGGCCTCAGCCTCGGCAGCGGCATTCAGCTCCCGCTCAAGGGCCGGAATTTCGCCGTAAAGGATCCTTGAGGCAGTTTCCAGGTCACCCTCGCGCTGGGCCTTGTCAGCGGCGGAGCGGAGCTCGTCGAGCTTGGCCTTCAGGTCACCCACCCGGTTGAGGCCGGCCTTCTCGGCTTCCCATCTGGCGTTCAGGGCTGAAAGCTCTTCTTCCTTGTCCGCCTTGTCAGCCCGAAGTGCGGCGAGGCGCTCCACGGACGCGGGATCCGATTCACCGGCCAGCGCCAGTTCCTCCATTGTGAGCCGGTCCACCTGGCGCCGCAGCTGGTCGATTTCCTCCGGAGCGGAGTCGATCTCCATCCGCAGGCGGGACGCGGCCTCGTCCACAAGGTCGATGGCCTTG
This sequence comes from Pseudarthrobacter sp. NPDC080039, assembly GCF_040702335.1. Classification (NCBI taxonomy): domain Bacteria; kingdom Bacillati; phylum Actinomycetota; class Actinomycetes; order Micrococcales; family Micrococcaceae; genus Pseudarthrobacter; species Pseudarthrobacter sp. NPDC080039. Next base: position 184,045 of record NZ_JBFBKY010000005.1, read on the forward strand.
TCCGGCAGCTGGCGGCCCGAGATGTAGCGGTTGGACAGGGTGGCGGCCGCTACCAGGGCGGAGTCGGCGATGGACACCTTGTGGTGCGCTTCGTACCGTTCCTTCAGGCCGCGGAGGATGCCGATAGTGTCCTCCACGCTGGGCTCGCCGACATAGACCTGCTGGAAGCGGCGTTCGAGCGCCGCGTCCTTTTCAATGTTTTCGCGGTACTCGTCCAGGGTGGTGGCACCGATCAGCCGCAACTCGCCGCGTGCCAGCATGGGCTTGAGCATGTTCCCGGCGTCCATCGAGGAGTCGCCGGTGGCACCGGCCCCCACCACCGTGTGGATCTCGTCGATGAAGGTGACGATCTGGCCCTCGGAGCCCTTGATCTCTTCGAGGACCGCCTTCAGCCGCTCCTCGAATTCACCGCGGTACTTGGCCCCGGCCACCATGGAGCCCAGGTCCAGGGAGATCAGGGTCTTGCCGCGCAGGCTTTCCGGGACGTCCTGCGCCACCATCCGCTGGGCCAGGCCTTCCACGACGGCGGTCTTGCCTACGCCGGGTTCGCCGATCAGTACCGGGTTGTTCTTGGTGCGCCGGGAGAGGACCTGGACAACGCGGCGGATTTCCGAGTCGCGGCCGATCACGGGGTCCAGCTTGCCGGCGCGGGCCATGGCGGTAAGGTCCGTGCCGTACTTCTCCAGCGCCTGGAAGGTGTTTTCCGGATCCGGGCTGTCCACTTTGCGGTCGTTGCGGATGCCGGGAAGGGCGGCAAGGAGGGCTTCGCGGGAGGCGCCGGCGTCACGCAGCGCGCGTGCCGCGGCATCATTGCCGGCGGACAGGCCCACCAGGAGCACCTCCGTGGAGACAAAGCTGTCGCCCAGGCGGTCAGCTTCTTCCTTGGCATGCTGGATCGCCTGCAGTGCGGGCCGGGACAGCTGCGCCTGCTGGCTGGAGCCGCCGGACGTGGCGGGCAGGGCCTTGATGGCGCCGCTGGCCTGGACGCTGACGGAATCGGGATCCGCGCCGGCGGCGCGGAGGAGCGCAACGGCCACGCCCTCCCGCTGGTCCATCAGCGCTTTGAGGAGGTGGGCAGGTTCCACCTGGGGGTTGCCGGCTGTTGAGGCATTCATTGCCGCGGCCGAAAGAGCCTCCTGGCTCTTGGTGGTGAATTTGACGTCCAAAGAGAGCTCCTTTCGGGGGCTTGTTGACTAAGTTGAGTCTACTACGCTCAACTTTGGACGGCGAGGTCCACTTGCCATGTTTGCCCACGGCGAAACAGCTGTCCAGAGCCGGAGGTCCCCCGCGGACAAGGCCGGCGGCGCGGCGTCACGCCCCGTACACGGCAACGGCAGCGGCTTTGACCACGAAATGCACCGTCATGCCGGGGACAAGTCCCAGGTCTGCGGAGGCGGCGGGCGTGATGTCTGCGGCGAGGCTGCCGGCGCGGACGCGGACCTGGTCCCCGTGCGGCTCCAGGTCCGTGATGGTGACGGCGAACGAGTTCCGTGGGCTGCCGTGCGCGTCATCCAGGAACACGGAAACGGCCGACGGCGGGAACACGGCAACGCCTGGACCGCCCGGCGTGCACAACCGGGCTGGATCCCGGGAACCACCGGGGTCCTCTCCGTGGCCGGCGATTTGCAGGCCCTCTTCGGTGCGCACGCCCGCCCCCTGCAGTGTTCCGGGAACGAAGTTCAGTCCGGCGAGGCCGGCGGCGAAGGAGCTGCGCGGCCGCTCCAGCACCTCCCGCGTGGGGCCTTCCTCGGCGATCCTGCCGTTTTCCAGGATGACCACCCGGTCCGCGAGGATCAGCGCGTCCAGGACGTCGTGCGTGACGATGATGGCCTGCCGCCCTGCAAGGACCCGTTTGAAGAGGCGGCGCAGCAGCGGGGCGGAGTGGATGTCCAGTGCAGCCAGCGGTTCATCGAGCAGCAGCAGCGCAGGATCGGCAGCAAGCGCCCGGGCCACGGCAACGCGCTGGGCCTGGCCACCGGAGAGCTCGGCAGGGCGGCGGAGGGCGAGGTCTTCGGCCTCCACCTCGCTGAGCCAGCGCAGGGCCTGCTGCTTGGCCTCCCGTTTAGGCACTCCGGCGCTTCGGGGACCAAAGGCGACGTTGTCCACGGCACTCAGGTGCGGAAAGAGCAGGGGTTCCTGGGCGAGCAGGGCGGTTCCCCGGGCATGGGGCGGCGTCCAGGTGCGCTTTCCGCCGTCGAGGTCGAACAGGGTCCTGCCGTTGAGTTCGGCGCGGCCGCCGTCCGGACGCAGCAGGCCGGCGACGCCGGACAAGAGCGTGGATTTCCCGGCTCCGTTGGGTCCCATCACGGCCACGGTTTCGCCGGGCCGGACCGTCAGTGAAATGTCGAAACCACGCGCGGCCACGGCTGCGTGGAATGAAAGCGTCACGGGACGTCCGCTCCTGCCGGCGCTGGCGCCGTCGTGCGTGATGCCGGGGCAGGACGAACCAGGGCGGGGCGCCGGTACGCGAGGGCCACCACTGCGACGGCCACGGCCACCAGCACCAGTGATAGGGCGACGGCGGCATCAGGGTCCGTCTCGCGCTGGAGGTAGATCTCCAGCGGCAGGGTCCGGGTGACCCCCTGCAGGCTCCCGGCGAACGTCAGCGTGGCACCAAATTCGCCCAGGCTCCGGGCGAACGACAGGACGGCGCCCGACGCAAGGCCCGGCAGGACGAGCGGCAGCGTGACGCGCCGGAAGACGGTGCCAGGGCGGGCGCCCAAGGTGGCTGCCACTGCCTCGTACCGCGAGCCTGAGGTCCGCAGCGCACCTTCGAGGCTCACCACCAGGAAGGGCAGCGCCACGAATGTCTGGGCAAGGACTACCGCCGTGGTGGAGAACGCGATCTGCAGGCCAAGCACATCCAGCGTCTTCCCCAGCAGCCCCTGCCGGCCGAACGTGTACAGCAGCGCGATCCCGCCCACCACCGGGGGCAGCACCAGGGGCAGGAGCACCAGGGACCGCAGCAGGCCCTGCAGGCGGAACGTATCCCGGGCCAGGACCAGCGCCAGCGGGACGCCGAGCACGACGCACAGCAGGGTGCTGGCCGCCGAGGTCCGCAGGCTCAGGCCGAGCGCCGTCAGCGACGGCTCCGACGTCACCAGCGGGATGAAGTGCGCCCAATCCACCTTCAGCACCATGGCCAGCAGCGGAAGCACGACGACGACGGCCGCCAGGACTGCAAGGACGCGGACCCAGCCCGGGATGCCGGAGTACGCCGGGACCCGGGTGCGCGTCTTCACCCGCTGCCGAGTGGCCACCCCTTTCCTTATCATTTGCCGCTTCCGCCAGGGGTGGCGGGCGGCCCGAATCCTGCCGCGGCGAGGACCTTTTGTCCCTCCGCGCCCGTGACCATGTTGATGAAGGCCTGTGCCGTGGCGCGGTTCCGGCCGTTGGCGACTCCGACAATCGGGTAGGTGTTGACCGCGCTCCCCGCTTCGGGGAACGCGATGCCTGCAACCCTGGACCCGGCGCCCTTGATGTCCGTGCCGTAGACCAGCCCGGCGTCGGCCTCCCCGGAGATGACCTTGCCCAGGACATCGGTGACCGCGTTTTCCTCGCTGACCGGATTCAGCGTGACACCCGCCGCGGCCGCCGCCTTGGCTGCGGCGGCCCCGCAGGGGACCTGCCTGGCGCAGATGACCAGCCTGGTGCCCGGCCGGGCCAGGTCCTTCAGCGATTGGATACCGGACGGGTTGCCAGGGGGTACTGCGATGGCCAGGGTGTTGGTGGCGAAGTCCTTTGGCGCGCCGTCCGCGAGCCGTGCGTCTTCCACCTTCTGCATGTTGGCGGCGTCTGCCGAGGCAAAAACGTCCGCAGGGGCGCCCTGGCTGATCTGGCCGGCAAGGTCTGAAGACCCCGCGAAGCTCAACGTGACAGTGGTTCCCGGATTTTCGGCTTCGAAGCTCTGGGCGAGCTGGGTGAAGGTGGCTTTGAGGGAGGCTGCCGCGAAGACGGTGATGGTGCCACCCGGTGTGGAGCCGGCGCCGGTATTCGGGGCGCCGGTATTGGGGGAGCCGGCATCCGCGGCACACCCGCCGAGTGCCGCCGGAAGGAAGATGCCCAGGGCAAGCATGGCCGCGGCAAACCGCGGCTTCAGGATGGAAACATGCCGGGTCATGCGGTGGCCCTGCCCTTCGGGGACTCGATGATAACGGTGGTTGCCTTGACCACGGCGGTGGCCACGGAGCCCGGCTCAAGGCCCAGCTCGCGCACGGCCTCGCTGCTCATCAGCGAAACCACCCGGAAGGGCCCGCACTGCAGTTCCACCTGCGCCATGACTTTGTCCGTGATGACATTTGTTACCAGCCCCACGAACCTGTTCCGGGCGGAACTGCTGCCGTTTTTAGGATCATCGGGAAGCTGGGCCAGTTTCTGCGCCTGGGCGGCCAACTCCAGGCCGTCGACGGCGAGCCGGCCGCTGGGGTCGCGGAGCGCGGTGAGCGTTCCGTGCTCCGTCCAGCGGCGCACCGTATCGTCACTGACACCCAGGAACCGGGCGGCTTCGGAAACGCGGATAAGGGCCATGAGGTGATACTAGTCCGCATATGCGGCAGCGGAAACTGCATTGAGACGCACATGAAGATGCGGGCCACCTGCGGATGCCCGGCCGGCGAAAAGACCGACGGCACTAGACTCCTTCCATGGCCATCTACATCGACCCGCCACTGTGGCCTGCACACGGAACGCACTTTTCGCACCTTGTCTCGGATGCATCGCTGGACGAGCTGCACATGTTCGCCGCCGCAGCGGGGATCCCCGAGCGGGCGTTCGACGGCGACCATTACGACGTGCCGGAACGACGCTTTGACGACCTCGTGGCGGCCGGCGCGGTCTCCGTGGAGGCACGGGTGCTGGTCCGCAAGCTCATTGCCAGCGGCCTGCGGATCCCGGCCCGCCGGCGGAACAAGTCTCTGAAGGTGCCCCTGCTGAACCGCTGGGAAGCCATCATGCCCGGCCACGACGCGCTCTTCCTGGACCTGCTGGACCGGTGGAGCGAACCCCACCGCCACTACCACGGGAGCACCCACCTGCTCTCCGTGCTGGAGGCGCTGGACCTGCTGGCGGAGCCGAATGAGCCACCGCGCACCGTCCTGCTGGCGGCCTGGTTCCACGACGCCGTGTACCGCGGCGCAGCCGGCCGCGACGAGGAGGAATCGGCCCGGCTTGCCGAAGAACGCCTCGCCGACGCCGGCCTGCCGGAGGCAGAAGTGGCGGAAACGGCGCGGCTGGTGCGCCTCACCTCGGACCACCGCGCCGGACCGGGCGACCACGACGGCGCGCTCCTGTGCGACGCGGACCTTTCAATCCTTGGCACCGGGCCGGACGAGTACGCCCGCTACGTAGCCGCGGTGCGGAAAGACTACGCGCACATCGGTGACGCCGACTTCGCAGCCGGCCGGACCGCCGTCGTGCGCCACCTGCTGGAACTGGACCCGCTGTTCCACCACCGGCGCGCCCGGGAACTGTGGCTGGACGCCGCGCACCGCAACCTGAACGGCGAGCTTGCCTGAACGCCCGCGGGGCAAAGATTCAGGCAGCTGGCGCACACCCGATAGTGGCACCGATGGCAACGCGTTCCGGGCCCCGGGCGGACGGGCCTAGCGGTACGTCCTGACGGGGTAGGTCCTGGCAAACGGCGTATTGCTGGGCACGATCTGCTTGCCGAGCGGCATCAGGGACACCGGGATGAGCTTGAGGTTGGCGATGGCCAGCGGAATGCCAACGATCGTCACGGCCATGGCGAACGCTGTCACCACGTGCCCGATCGCGATCCAGATCCCGGCCACCAACAGCCAGATCACGTTGCCCAGCAACGAAAAGACTCCGGTGCCGCCGGGCTTGTCCACCACCATCCGGCCAAACGGCCACAGGGTGTAGGCGGCGATGCGGAACGAGGCAATGCCCCACGGAATGGTGACGATCAGCAGGCAGCACACCACGCCCGCCAGGAAATAGCCCAGTGCAAGCCACAGGCCGCCGAAAACCAGCCAGATGATGTTCAGGAGTGTCTTCATGCACCCATTCTGCCCCCACCCCTCCGACAAAAACGTGGGGGACTCCCCTGATCCTGCCCTGAACCTGCTCCCTTGCGCTGCGTAAGGGCGGCAGCCGGCCCCTAGACTGTGGCGGCCGCTTTGGCGGCGTGCACGAAGGCACGGATCTTTGCCGGGTCCTTCACGCCGCGGGACGCTTCAACGCCCGAGGAAACGTCAACACCCCAGGCGTGTGCGGCGGCTGATGCCGCTCCCACGTTGGCAGCGTCGAGGCCGCCGGCGAGCACCCAATGCCGCCCTTGGAGCACGGGCAGGGCTGCAACGGAGGCATAATCCCAGGACTCCCCCGAGCCCGGCACCGCGGCATCAATCAGGAGCAGGTCCTCGCCCCAGTCCTCGAACTCATCCTGGGCGGCACCCATGGTGATGGCCCTGACCAGCTTCATGCCGGCGTCGTGCACTGTTGCAACGTCGCCGCGGGACCGCGTGCCATGCAACTGGATCCAGTGCAAGCCCGCAGCCCGGGCGATGGCGATGGCGTCAGCCACGGGCTCGTCGCGGAACACTCCGATCGGGGAGACGTCAGCGGGGACTGCCGCCAGCAGGGAGGCCGCCTGCGACGGCGAGACAACACGGGGGCTGGCGGTGAGGACAAACCCCACGGCGTCCGCCCCGGCATCCACGGCTTCGCGCACCGACTCGGGCGTGCTGAGACCACACACTTTGACGAACATTCCCGGCTCCTTCAGGCTGTTTTCGCGTTGACCCCCCGCAGGAGAGTAGCAGGGACTCGGCCCAACTGCGACGCCGGCCACACGGGGAACTAGGCTGGGCTGATGCAGATCATCCGCTTCGCAGAGCTCAAGGCCGAACCGTGGCGCAACGGCGGCGGCGTGACCCGGGAAATCGCACGCCAGGCATCCGAAGACGGCGGCTGGAACTGGCGGGTGAGCATCGCGGACGTGGCGAAGGCGGGTGACTTCTCTGTCTTCCCCGGCATGGAGCGCGTGCTGACGGTCATCGAAGGCGAACTGCTGGTCCTCACCGTGGACGGCGCCGGGCACGCGATGGAAAAGTACCGCCCGTTCCGGTTTGATGGGGGCGCCGCCACGTCAGCGGAGCTGCCTACGGGGGACATCAGGGACCTCAATGTCATTACCCGCGCGGCCGCATGCAAGGGCTACACCTCCATCATCGAGCTGTCCAAAAAGCGGGCCCACCCTCTCTTCGAAGGGCAGCTGGGGGTGCTGCTCCAGGGGCAGGCCGTGGCCAGCGAAGCCGGTGCGGAGCCGGTGGACCTGGGCCGGTATGACGCAGTGACCGGTTCGGACGAGAACTCCCCTGAGATCCTGGGGCGCGGCTTCCTGGCCGTCGTGTCGGTCGATCCGGTCGAATCCACGCCCTAGGCATCCGCGGGTGGTGAGGTTGGGCACCAACGCTGGCAGCCCGTCGCCGCGCCTTGCTATTTTGGAAACCAAGGCTCCGCACCCGAGCCTCCGGACGACGGTTCAGTACCCGGTACGCGACAAGACTGGCCAAAGGAACCGGTCATGTCGTGGTTAATCCTCGTTCTTTCGGGAGCGCTCGAGGCCGTGTGGGCAGCTGCCCTGCACCGGGCCTTCCAGGCCTCCGGACGCCGCCGCCTCGTTCCTGCCGCCGCGTTCCTCGCCGCCGTAGCGGCAAGCACGGGCGGCCTTGCCGCCGCAATGCAGTCAATTCCCACAGGGACCGCATACGCGGTGTGGGTGGGCGTGGGCGTTGTGCTCACCTCGGCCTACGCCATGGCCACCAGGGTGGAACGCCCGACGGCGGCGCGCCTGTTCCTGCTGTCCGGCATCGCCGCGTGCGTGGTTGGCCTGAAGGTGGTGGCGTGATGGTGCCGCGCACCCTTCCGTGGCTGGCGCTGTTGGCGTCCGCTGTCCTGGAGGCCGTCTGGGCCACGGCCCTGGGCCTGTCCGACGGTTTGAGCAGGCCGCTGCCCACCGCCGTCTTCGCCGTCACCGCCGCCCTCAGCATGCTGGGGCTGGGCATGGCCATCCGCAGGATTCCCCTGGGCACCGCCTACGCCATCTGGGTGGGCATCGGCGCCGCGCTGACGGTGGGCTGGGCCATGGCCACCGGGGCGGAACCTTTCAGCACCGTCAAACTGTTCTTCATCGCGGGCATCGTGGGTTGCGCGGCGGGACTCAAGGCACTGCCGGCCGGAGATAACGCTCCGGCTGCGCGCTGCAGTGACTAGGCTTTTGCCATGGACTCCCCCGAGATCACGCAGGCAGTAGACGCGCTGCGCCACCGGTTGGCGCCGGGGACGCGCGTGATCATCGGCATTGCCGGAGCGCCGGGGTCCGGAAAGTCCACCTTCGCCGCCTGGCTGCAGGGACAGTTCAGCCCCGGGGCATCCGTAGTAGTACCGATGGACGGGTTCCACCTGGGCAACGCAATTATTGACGGCACCCCGCTGCGGCAACGCAAAGGTGCCATCGATACGTTCGACGGCGGCGGCTACCTTGCGCTGCTGCGCCGCCTGGTTCGCCGGGACGAGGACGTGGTGTACGCGCCGGAGTTCCGCCGCACTATTGATGAGCCCGTGGCGGCCTCCATCGCCGTCCCCGCCGACGTTCCGCTGGTAATCACGGAGGGCAATTACCTGCTGGCGGAGCAGGGGCCATGGAAGGAAGTGCGCGCCCAGCTGGACGAGGTGTGGTTCCTGGAAACCCCGCCTGCGCTCCGGCTGCAGAGGCTGGCAGACCGGCATGTGTCGTTCGGGATGGACCGGGAAGCAGCGGTCGCCTGGGCGAACGGACCGGATGAGGCCAACGCCCGGTTGATCCAGGCCACCCGGCCGGCGGCCCACCGCATCATCCCCTGGCTGTAATTTTCAAAGCAGGAATCGACACAGGAGCATCCATGGCAAACGCACCCACGGACCGCAGCGGCACCGGACCCGGCAGCACCGTCCAGCTCGGCGACGGATTCACCGTCAGCCGCCTCGGCTTTGGGGGCATGGCCCTCACCCCCGTTTACGGCGAGGTGGATCCCGCCGAAGCACTGCGCACGCTGCACCACGCCGTTGACGCCGGCGTCAGCTTCATCGACACTGCGGACATTTACGGCGGCGGCAGCAATGAGGAGCTGATCTCCCAACTGCTCAAGGAACGGCGGGACGAGGTGCAGCTCGCCACCAAGTTCGCGCTGGTGGGCACCCCAACAGACGGTTACACGGACATCCGCGGCGACGCCGGGTACGTCCGCCAGGCCGTGGAACGGAGCCTGCAGCGGCTCGGCACGGACGTGATCGACCTCTATTACATGCACCGCCGCGACGTCCGCGTGCCCATCGAGGAAACCGTGGGGGCCATGGCCGAACTGGTGAAGCAGGGAAAGGTCAAGCATCTTGGCCTGTCCGAAGTGACGGCGCAGGAACTGCAGGACGCGTCGGCGGTCCACCCGATCGCCGCCGTCCAGAGCGAATGGTCCATCTGGAGCCGCGACGTGGAACGCAACGTGGTACCCGCCGCAGCCGCACTGGGCGTGGGCTTCGTCCCCTACTCCCCGCTTGGCCGCGGTTTCCTCACGGGCACCGTTGACACGGCAAGCCTTGGCGCCAAGGACTTCCGCCGGAACATCCCGCGCTTCGCCCCCGACGCCGCCAGCGCCAACCAGGCCGTCGTGGATGCCGTCAGGTCCGTGGCGGACCAGCTCAACGCCACGCCGGCGCAGGTGGCCCTCGCCTGGCTGTTCGCCCAGGGCAGCCGGCTCGGCCTGCCGGTCGTCCCCATCCCGGGCACCCGCAAAGCCGCCCGCATCGACGAGAACCTCGGCGCGCTGGCCCTGGACCTCACCCCCGCCCACCTGGAGGTCCTCGACGCGGCCTCGGACGCCGTCGTCGGATCCCGTTCCGCGAACCCCACGTGGGTGTCCGAAGGACGGGAATAAGCGCATTGCCGACGCCCGACAGTTTCCACCCCAACCCAAGGAGCACCATGCCTGCCATCGTCCACTTCGAAGTCCGTGTCGATCCGGCCCGCCGCGACGACGCCGCCAAGTACCTCTCCGAAACCCTTGCCGCCACCCGGGCATGGCCCGGCAACCAGGGCATCGAAGCGCTGGTTGATGACACGGACCCCTGCCACATCCTGGTGGTGGAAACCTGGGCAACCACGCAGGACCACGACGACTACGCGGCGTGGCGGAAGACGCCGGAAGGCAAAAGCGGGCTCCATGAGATCCTCGCCGCCCCGCCGTCCAAGCAGGTGTACTCGACCACCATGCCGCTCGACCTGCAGCCCTCCCTGGACTGAAGCCCATGGACTCACTTCTTTACGACCTGCCGGCGCTCACCATCCGCAGCATCTCCGTCAGCCAGATGGATAACAACGTGTACCTGCTGACCGCCAAGGAAAGCGGCGCGCAGCTGCTCATTGATGCCGCAGACGACCTTGCCGCCATCCGGCAGCTGCTGGCCGACGGTTCCGCGGACACCGGCGCCGAGGCACACCTTGCCCTGATCGCCACTACGCACCAGCACTGGGACCACGTGCGGGCGCTGAAGGAGCTGGTGGAGGCAACTTCCGCTCCAACCGCCGCCGGGGCCGACGACGCCGATGCGTTGCCTGTTCCGGTGGAACGGCGGCTTGGGCACGGGGACAAGGTAGCCGTGGACGGCTTTGAGCTGGCGGCCGTGCACCTGCGCGGCCACACCCCCGGCTCCATCGCCTTCGTCTACGAGGACCCGGAAGGCCCGGCGCACATCTTCTCCGGAGACTCGCTGTTCCCCGGCGGGGTGGGCAATACGCAGAAGGATCCGGGGCGGTTCACCCAGCTCCTGTCCGACGTCACCGGGCGGTTGTTCGACGCTTACCCGGACACCGCGATCGTGCATCCCGGCCACGGCAAGCCCACCACCCTGGGGGCCGAGCGGCCGCACCTTGGCGAATGGCGGGCCCGTGGCTGGTAGCCGGGGTCCGGAAAATTCATGAAGGACATTGCTGTCGGCACCGAACCCCAGGACAAGGGGCTGCCGGCTGCGGAGCCCATGCCGGATACCGCCCAACGTTATCGGCGGGGAATGCTTGTGGGAACGCTGGCCACGGCAGGGATCGCCATCGCGGTCCTCAGCTGGGCCAAGTGGTACCCCTATGCCCTCAAGATCCCGGTGGTGGCCCGCAGCCACTCGCTGGGCAACTCCATCCTGTCCGGCAAGGCAAGCGCGCCGCCGCCCCCGTCCTGGAACACTGCCCTTGAGTACAGCCTCGGTTACCTGGGGTCGATCTGGCAGGCGCTCGTGGCCGGCTTGCTCGTGGCCGCGGCGGTAGAGGCGTTCCTTCCGGCCCGTCGGCTGCTCGCGCTGTTCCAGGCCAGGCGCGGACCGGCGGCAAGCACGGTCTGGGGCGGACTTCTGTCGATGACGTCAATGATGTGCACGTGCTGCGCGGCACCTGTGGCTTTGAACGTCCGCCGCAGAGGGGTTCCAGTCAGCTCCGCGCTCGCGTACTGGCTGGGGAACCCGGTGCTTAATCCGGCTGCCCTGGCGTTCATGGCCTTTGTGCTGCCTTGGCAGTTCGTCGCGGTGCGTGTTGGCACGGGGGTGGTCCTTGTTTTCGGCGTCACGCTGCTGGTGGGCCGCCTGGCGAAAAGAGACCCGGGTGGCCGAACCGGAGGAGGACGTCGCCGAAACCGGAACTGCCGCCGGCGCTGTTGGCAGGTTCACCAAGGCCCTGGCCAGGTTGGCGGTGCGCCTCCTGCCGGAGTATGCGGTGGTTGTGATGCTGCTTGGCGGCTTCCGGGGCTGGCTGTTCCCTGAGGCCGGCGCACTCGCCTCGTGGGGTGTCGCCGCAGCCGTCCTGCTCGCCGTCGGCGGAACCCTGTTCGTGATTCCGACCGCGGCGGAAATTCCAATCATCGGCGCCTTGATGGCCGCAGGGGTGGGAATGGGTCCCCTGGGAGCGCTGGTGCTGACCCTCCCGGCCCTCAGCCTGCCGTCCATGCTCATGGTCCGCAGGGCTTTCCCCGGCCGGGTGATCGTTGCCATCGGGTTCGCCGTCATGGGCATGGGCCTGGTGGGCGCGCTCGCCATGACCGCACTGACGTGATCAGGACTGGCCATGGCCACGACCGCGGCTGGCAGCTGTCAAAAAAATGAGTGGGCCCACACCCGCGGGAAGCTGGTGTGGGCCCACTCTTTGCATCTTTGCCGGCGGCTACCGGCCGCGGCGCTCGTTGGATGCGGGAGCCGAAGCACGGCGCGGGCCGCTGCGGGCGGGCCGGCCGGAACCACCGTTACCTGAGCCGCCGTTACCGGAACCGTAGGAGCCGCCGGAGGTGCCGCCGGTGTTGGAGGACCATACGGCCTTGCTGCCGCCGGCGCCTGACGAACGCTGACCGGAGGCACCTGCCGCCGCACGCTGGCCGGTTGCCGGGCGCCCGCCGCGCTGGCCACCGCCGGACGCCGGGCGTCCGCCTGAGGCCGGACGGCCGGAGCCGCCGCGCGGGGCGTCGCTGCGGGTGATCCGGGAATCGCCCCGGCCCTCTGCTGCACGGCCGTCGGAACCGCGGCCGGCCGATGAGCGGCCACCTGCTGCGGGGACGTCGTTGCGGTGGGTCGAGGCGGTGCCGCGGCCGCGGGCATTGCGGCGGGCGGCCGCGGCTGCAACAGCGCGGTCCTCGTTCTGCTCTGCGTTGCGGTCGAAGGCGGCGCGGGCTTCGGTCCGGCCTTCGAAAGCTGCTGCGCGGCGTTCTGCGCGGGGGGCGTCACTGCGGGCGGGCTCGGCCGAAACCTTGCCACGGCCACCGCGGCCGCCACGGCCACCGGCACTCGGCGCAGCCTGGCGGCGTGCGCGCTTGCGCTCCGCGTTGGCGCCGGTGGAGGTGCCGCCGCCCTGCCTGGGTGCCTTGGCAGCCAGCAGTGCAGCGCGGGTGCGCGGATCAACCTTCTCAGCGATCTCGCCCACGAGCTCGGCAACGATCGGGGAGCTGGCGGTGACGCGCTCGAAGCTGACGTCCACGCCGGCAGCCTTCATGAGCTTCTTGACGTCGCTCTGCTGCTCAGGAAGGGTCAGCGTGACCACGGTGCCGTCGGAACCGGCACGCGCGGTGCGCCCGGAGCGGTGCAGGTACGCCTTGTGCTCGGTGGGCGGGTCCACGTGGATGACCAGTTCGACGTCGTCGACGTGCACACCGCGGGCGGCAACGTCGGTGGCCACCAGGACGCGGACGTCGCCGTTGGAGAACTCGGCGAGGTTCCTGTCACGGGCGTTCTGCGACAGGTTGCCGTGCAGGTCCACGGCGGGGATGCCGGCGTCGGTCAGCGTCTTGGCCAGCTTGCGGGCGTGGTGCTTGGTCCGCATGAACAGGACGCGGCGGCCGGCGCCGGAGGCGAGCTCCACGATCAGCTGCTTCTTGACCGTCTGGTCGTTGACCACCAGCACGTGGTGCTCCATGGTGGTCACCGCTGCCTGCGGGTCGTCCACGGAGTGCGTGAGCGGGTTGGACAGGTAGCGCTGGACGATCTTGTCCACGCCGTTGTCCAGGGTGGCGGAGAAGAGCAGGCGCTGGCCCTGGCTGGGGGTCATGTCCATGAGCTTCTTCACCACGGGCAGGAAGCCGAGGTCGGCCATGTGGTCGGCCTCGTCAAGAACGGTGATCTCGACGGCCTCAAGGGTGAGGATGCGCTGGCGGATCAGGTCCTCCAGGCGGCCGGGGCAGGCGATGACAATGTCGACGCCGGCGCGCAGCGCCTTCTCCTGCCGGGCCTGCGAAATGCCGCCGTAGATCACGGTGGTGTTCAGGCCGGCGGCCTTGGCCAGCGGCTCGATGGTGGCGTTGATCTGGGTTGCCAGTTCACGGGTGGGCGCCAGGACCAGGCCCATGGGGCGGCCGGGCTTGCGGAAGTGCTTGGCTTCCCGCTCAGCGAGTCTTGCTACAAGCGGGATGGCGAAAGCGATGGTCTTACCGGATCCGGTCCGGCCGCGGCCCAGGACGTCACGCCCGGACAGCGTGTCCGGAAGGGTCTTCACCTGGATGGGGAACGGTTCAACGATTCCCTGCGCGGAGAGTGTGTCTGCAAGTGCCTTGGGAGTACCGAGGGCAGCAAAAGTAGTCATGTAGTTTTTACGGTCTTTCTGGCGGTATCCGGGCGGATATCGGCCCCCGAATCCGGTTGGACCGGGGGTTTCGCCGAAGAAAAGTCAGGTGGTCAACCGGGCGCTGTAAATAGGACAGCCGGCCGGGACCAAATGGAACGCGTTCATCGACGCAGGATGTGCCTCTCACATGAAAAAAGCCCACTCCCTGGAAGGAACTCCAGATCCGGAGCAGGCGGCATCACTGCACATCAAGTTCCTCCAGTCTAGCATCCCGCAGCCGGGCACCGGTTTCCGCCGTTGCCTTCGACGGCCGGGCGGGGCAGTGTTGACGCATGAGCGAACACCCCGGGCAGCAACAGGACACGCAACAGCATGGACCACACGATGGACCGGACGGGCAACAGGCTCACGACGGCGGCGGCCAGGAAGGGGCCGGCGGCAGCATGGGCGCCGCAGCAGTCTGGGACGAGCGGTACCGCAGCAAGACCAGGCTCTGGAGCGGTAAGCCCAACCCCCAGCTGGTACGTGAAGCCGGCGGGCTGCGTCCGGGAAAGGCGCTCGACCTGGGCTGCGGCGAAGGTGCCGACGCCATCTGGCTTGCGCGGCAAGGCTGGTCGGTGACCGCCGTCGACGTGTCCGCCGTCGCCCTTGAACGGGCGCATTCGCATGAACTGGCGGAACTGGCCCGGGAACGCGTGCACGCCTCCAGCGCGGACATCGGCGGCCGGATCAGCTGGCAGCTGGCGGACCTGGCCCAGTGGCAGCCGAAGGCTTCCTACGACCTGGTCACGTCCCAGTTCCTGCACTCCCAGGAGCTCGACTGGCGGATCCCGCTGAGTGCGGCCGCGGGCGCCGTCAAGCCCGGCGGCACCCTGCTGGTGGTGGGCCATCACCCGGACCAGCTGCCGCCCTGGGGCGCCGACCTCCATCAGCATCGCAACATGCTTTACACGGGTGGGCAGCTGGTGCGCGAGCTCGGCCTGGACGGCGGCGACTGGCAGATCGAGGTCCTCACCAACCGGGAACGGCCGGTGACGGGGCCGGACGGCCAGGAAGCGGTCATCGCCGACGTCGTCCTGCGCGCCACCCGCCTCGCCTGACCGCCTCAGGCCTTGCCGGCGATGACCCTCGGCGCCACCAGTGCCGCGGCCACCCCGATGGCCGCGGTGAAGGCGAACACGCCGGCGAAGGACTGGACCGCCGTCGTAAATGCTGCGAAGACAATCCCGGTGGTGGCCAGGGACAGCGCCCCGCCCAGGGAGTCTGAAATGGACATGGCGGAGCTGTTGAAGCCCTCGTTTTCCTTGGTGGACAGCGCCAGGGTCATCACGCTCAGGCGCGGGTAGAGCAGGCCCATTCCGCCGCCGGCCAGCACCCACCCGGCGATCGCGACGGCCGCCGGCCAATGCAGCGCCGTGGTGGCAAGGGCCAGGAGCACTGCCGCGAGGACCATGAGCGCCCCGCCCTGCACTGCGCTCCGGTGCGGCAGCCGGGCACCCAGCCGGCCCTGCACCGCTGCGGCGCCGGCCCAGGCGAGCGCTCCCCCGGTCAGGGTCAGGCCCGCGAGTGTGGGCGGGAACGCGAACTGGTCAATCAGCAGGTACGGAAGGTACACCTCCGCACCGAAGAAGGACGCGGACGCGAGCCCGCGCGCCAGGATCACGCTGGGGAGCCCGCGGCGGGCGGCGAGGGTGCCGGCGGGAACCAGAGGCCGGACGGCCACCAGTGCAAGCACGACGGCGGCGCACGCCAGCAGCGCCGTGGCCGCCGGCATTGCCGGGATGCTGACGTCCGCGGAGAGGTTGAGCCCCAGCACCGCGACCGCGGCGAGCGCCGCCCACCCGAGCCGGCGGATGGCCCAGGGCGGCTCAGCAGCCCGTGCCCGGCCAACGTCTTCAGGCTCATCCAGGCCGCGCAGGACCGGCACGACCATCACCAGCGCGGGAATGACCAGCCCCACCACGCCCAGGAACACCCAGTGCCAACTGAAGACCTGGGCCACCACGCCGGCGGCGAAGGGTCCCACGAGTGACGGAACCACCCAGGCGGCGGAAAACGCCGCAAAAATCCGGGGGTGCAGCGGTCCGGGAAAGAACCGGGCCACCAGCACGTAGAGCGCCACGGTGAGGGCGCCGCCGCCGAGCCCCTGGACCAGGCGGCCCGAGACGAACATGGGCATGGAAACCGAAGTTCCAGCGATCAGCAGGCCCAGAACGAACAATGCCACCGAGGCGTACAGCGGCATGGCAGGCCCGCGCCGGTCGGACCAGTTCCCGGCGCCCACCATGCCGATGACCCCTGTGGCCATCGGCCCGGCGAAGGCCAGGGCATAGAGGCTTCCGCCGTTCAGTTCCCGGCTGACCAGGGGCATGATGGTGGTGACGGCAAGGGATTCGAAGGCGGAGAGGAATACCAGGGCGCAGGTCCCCACGGTCACCCAGATGTACGGGGGCCGGAAGATCCCGGTGGCCTGGTGCGCGGCCGGGAGCGTGGAGTCCTGCACGGCTTTTCCTAACCCACGAACCGGTCCCGGCCGGACCTGTAGCCGAAGACCGCAGCGAGCAGGCCCACCACCATGAACAGGACGCCCGCAGGAACGAACGACCCCGTGGCCTGGTGCAGCTGCCCCACCATGAGGGTGCCCGTGGAGCCCACCCCGTAGCCGACTCCCTGCATCATGCCGGACAGGTGGGCCGCAGTATGCCCGTCCCGGGTCCTCAGCATGATCAGGGTCAGGGCGCAGGCGGTGAGGCTGCCCTGGCCCAGGCCCAGCAGGCCGGCCCACACCCAGATCAGGTTGAGCGGACCGAGGATGCTGAGCACGAAGCCGCTACCGGTCATCAGCGCCACCACGGTGTTGATGGTGCGCTGGTCCCGGAACCTCGCGGCCAGCGCAGGCGCGAACAGCGAGCCCAGCATCTGAAGCACGATGCAGCCGGCAACGATCAGTCCGGCGGTGGCCCCGTCAACACCCCTTTCGCGGAGGATGGGTGCCAGCCAGGCGAAACCGCTGAAGGACATCATGGCCTGCAGCACCATGAAGATGGTCACCTGCCAGGCGACCGGTGAACGCCACACATTGACTCCGTCCCGGACGGCCTGGCGCCGGACAGTCCCCTGCCGCACGGCGACGGGAAGGAACAGCACAAGCACGACGGCGGCGGGAAGCGCCCACACCCACAGCGCCTTGGTCCACTCCCCCGTGGCCGTGTAGACCGGGTAGGTGAATCCGGCCCCCAGCGCCGCGGAGGCGCAGATTGCGGTGGTGTAGAGGCCGCCCATGAGGCCCAGCCGGTGCGGGAAGTCGCGTTTGACCAGGCCCGGGAGTAGGACGTTGCATAAAGCGATAGCTGCACCGCAGGCCGCTGTTCCCATCAGCAAGGCCGGCAGGTGTCCGGCAGCGCCCATCACGGCCCCGGCATCCACGGGCCGCAGCAGCAGCCCGGCGGTCAGTAATGCCATGGCGCCCAGCAGCACCCGTTCCGCGCCGAACCGGCGGGCAAGCACCGGGGCCAGCGGCGCGAACACGCCCAGGAGTGTCACGGGAACGGTGGTCAGCACCACCACGGACCAGCCGGGCAGCCCGGCCTGCGATGTTACTTCCGGCAGGACCGCGGACAGGCTGGAGAAGACGCTGCGCAGATTCAGGCCGATCAGGACCAGGCACACGCCCAGGTAGGCCAGGGCGCGCCGGCCGCCCACCCGGGTGGGCTCCGCCGCCGGCAGTTCATCGATCTCGGCATCGACCAGGGTGCTGGGGTCCACCAGGCTGCTGCCCGTCCGGGTCCTGCCCCCGGCGGTCCCCGAGTCGGCCGTGCGCCGCTGCTTCCCCGCTTCGGCATTCGTTGCGTCCATCATGCGCCCATTCTCGCAGGAGAGCCGGGGTGCGAAGTTTTCCACATGCGGCAACTGCACCCTGCCGGACCTCCGCGCAGATCCGTAGCTTTGGGGAAAGCGGCCCGGTTGGCCCCGCAACCGCGCCGAAACCTGCCGCTCGGCAGACAGACTGACACCGGAAGTAGAGGATCTCCATGGATTCACAGGAAACCGTTCCAGTTGATGAAAGACGCCCGGTCCTTCAATCGCCGGCGCCCAACACGCAAGGGTCCGGGAAGGCCGTGGCCAGCCTTATCCTGACGCTCCTTGCGCCCCTGAGCCTGTTTGTTACCCGCTTCTTTGCCGCTTTCGCGTTGCTGCTGACCTTCCCATACAACGGTCCTTCAAAGCTCCCGTGGGTGGCGCCCCTGGTTTTGTGGAGCCTGCCGCTGGTCCTGGGAGCCATTTCCACGGGGTTGGCCATCTCTGTAGTCCGCAGCCCGCATCAGCAGGGGTTTGCCAAGGGTATGGCAACAGCATCACTGTGCGTGTCGGGGGCGGTCTTTGCCATCGGCCTCATTCTCTCGGTCGGCTTCATGCAGATGATGCAGTGACAGGACTTTCGCGTCATGCTGATGCCGCCGTGAGGGCGGTTCCACCGTGCCCGCTTGGGACCGTGACCACTTGGGAAGGCGCAGCGGCGCTATTCTGGAAGGGATGAGCGAATCCCCCGAAAACCCCCAGCAGCCGCATGTCCCCAGGCCTGTCACGCCCGGAACCCAGGCCTCCTTCGGCACCTACGGAGGCCGCCCGGTCAGCTTCGTACGCCGCGGCACCCGGCTGCAGGGCCGCCGTCAGGCGGCCTGGGCTGAGCACGCCGAGCGGTGGGCAATCAACGTTCCGCGGCATGTAGCCAACACCTCGGTGCACCCCGACTACACTTTTGACGCCACGGCAGAGTTCGGCCGCCAAGCCCCGCTCATCGTCGAAATCGGCTCGGGCCTGGGCGACGCGATTTGCCATGCAGCTGAGCAGAACCCGGACACGAATTTCCTGGCAGTGGAGGTCTACACTCCGGGGCTGGCCAACACCATCATCAAGATCAACAGCCGGGGCCTGGACAACGTGCGCGTGGTGGAGGCAAACGCTCCGGAAGTGCTGGCAACCATGCTGCCCGAGGGCTCTGTCAGCGAACTGTGGGTCTTCTTCCCGGATCCGTGGCACAAGTCGCGGCACCACAAGCGGCGCCTCATCCAGCCTGGGTTCGCGGAACTGGCGGCCCGGGCGCTGAAGCCGGGCGGCCTGTTCCGGATCGCCACCGACTGGTCCAACTATGCGGTCCACGTCAGGGACGTCATGGCAGGCTCAGAGGACTTCGAGAACCTGCACACCGGTGAGCGCCGGGGGCCGGAAAGTCCGTTGACGCAGGTGTGGCAGTCCGGCGTCGAATCCGTTGTGGGCGGGGCTCCCGTCCGCGAGGGGCGCGCTCCGGTCAGCACGGAACACACCGGCCCCAATGAAGGGGTGGACGAAACCGGTGGCTGGGCCCCGCGGTTCGAAGGCAGGATCAGGACCAGCTTCGAGGCAAAGGCCCACGAGGCGGGCCGGATGATTTTCGACCTCTGCTACCGCCGCCGCTGACCCGCTGAACCGCGGGCCGCCCGACGGGTGGGGCGTGGGCGCTAGCCCACGTTGATGGCGGCCACGATCTCCTTGAGCATGTCCAGCCTGGGCTCCGCCTCAGGGTTCAGGTACGGCCAGATCACCACCACGCCGATGAACCGGCCGCTCGCCCACACGCCTACCGTGGCTGCCACCTTTGCCGACCCTTCGGCGTCGTCATAACCCACAACCACGCCGTACGCGGACTTGCCGGGCAGGTTCAGCTCCCCCTCGGCCAGCAGTGTCCCGCCGCGCTCCTCGCGATAGAAATCCGACATCAGATGTGCCCATCCGTTGGCCTGCGGAGCATCCTGCACGGATGTGTCGTCCTTGATCACAGTGACCAGGACGCCGCCGAGCAGTCCGTACTGCTCGCTGTTGGGGCCGGCCGTGGAGTCGTCCAGGACCTGGGTGTGCTCGGGAAAGTCTGCGGTGAAGCCCAGCGGGGATTCGATGTGCACTGACATGGTTTCAGAGCCTCTCGAGCTTGGTGTCGTTGGGGACCTTATAGTACGTGGAGACGTTGGTGGTGGCCTGGTTCTCGGTGCTGACCTTGACCTCGCCCACCTTGACATCGAACCCTGCCTCATTGGAGGCAGTCACCACGGAGTTCACCTGGACGGTGGCGGAGCCGGCCTCGTACAGCCTGGCGGCGTCACGGGCGGCACCGGCGTCATTGCCCAGCGCAACGTTGCGCAGGTAGCTGTCGATCATGGGCCGGTTCTCCGGGGAGTAGTCGACATCGATCTTGACGGTGCCCTGGGTTCCTGCCGTCACGGTGGAATCGAACTTCGCGGCTTCAGACTTCACGCCTGATGCGACGCCCTGGGCCATGGTCCCGTCCATCGACACGGACACAGAATGGATAGTGTTGGCCTGGTCCATGTTGACCTGCAGCCCGGCCTTGCCGGAAGCTTCAAAGACCCGGCCGTCCAGCTTGAGCTGGCCCTGCGCGGAGACCTCCCCACTGGCAGTGGAGGTGCCGTCCGTCAGGTTCCGCTCGTAGGCCAGATCCAGCTTGGCACCCCCGGATGCCGTGCCGGACTCGCCCGACGCATCCAGCGAGAACGTTCCCTTGGCCTTGTCCGTCTGCCCGGTGGAACCGTTGTCCCTGGCGGCGTCGTTGATGGTGTCCAGGACGTACCCGGGAGGATTTCCTGCCACACCCTTGATTTCACCGATGGTGTCCGGCGGAAGGTCACGGTACATCTGCCCGCGGGCGGCCATGGCCTCCGCCAGGCTGGCGAACGTGTACTCGCGGGAGACCTCCCCGGTCATCGTGGCCCCCACGGTGCCGCTGGTGTCGTTGACGCCCAGGCCCAGGTTTCCATACACCTTAACGGTGGCGGAGCCGTCGGCGTTTTCCACCACTTCAGTTCCTACCTCGGCGCCGCCGTGGACCCAGGCGACCCGGGCTTCGATGGAGGCTTTGCCCGTCTCCGTGTAGATCGGGGTATCCGCCCTGGCCAGCTCCTGCAGGTGCTTCTTGGCCAACTCCTGCGCGGCTGCGGGGATACCACTGTCCATGCGCATGAGGTCGTCGGCGAAGGGACCGTCGGCGCCCTCGCCCTCAATCAGGTAGGCGCGGTCGGCGTCGGACAATCCGGCCCACCACTTTGCCTGTTCTGCCGGGGTGGCGTCGAGCATCCGGCCCAGCCCCGCTTCCAACTCCCGGCGGTGTTCAGCGGCAGCCCGGGCGGCTTCGGCCTTTTCCTGGAACCACTCCCTGGCCTGCGAGGCCAGGGAGGTGAGCCGGTCCCAGGTGCTGGTGCCGGAGCCGCCGGTGCCGGCAGTGGAGGCCTTCTCCTGCTCGTCGGCTTGCTTCATCAGGATCTTTGAGTTCTCCCGCAGGCTGGCAACCACTTTGTCCAGGCTGGGCCGGTGGCTGCCGCTCCATTCCTGGCGGAAGCGTTCCCCGTCCCGGCCCTTCCACGGCGCCGACTGGATCTGGCTGTGCAGGGAGCCGGCGCGGCTGCTCAGCAGGGACGCTGCCTGGTCCGCCGCTTTGGCCAGCGCCCGCAACTGGCTGATGTCTGCGCCGTAAAAAGTCATTGTTCCCCCGGGAAATGTGCGTACATGTCAATCGCTGGTCCTTATGGTTGCACAGGTGGTGTATCCGGACGATGGGCATTCCTCCCCATGGCCTGGGGATTGCCCGCAAACTGTTACCCACCCGGCCGGCGTGGGACGATTGGCCTTGTAGGAAGGGCACGCACGCCAGCGCATTACCGCGCCTGTCCAAAGGAAAGACGATCAAAGAAGAACTGAAGCAGGTTGTTGACAAGGCCGAGGATGTCACCAATTCCCGGGTCCTTGAGTTCCTGGCCCGGGCCGGGTTCGCGGTCAGCGGCATCCTGCACCTGCTGGTGGGTGCCATCGCCGTCCGGCTGGCCATGGGCGGCACCGGGCACGCCGATTTCAGCGGCGCCGTGGCCGAGCTGGCCACCATGCCCGTGGGTCCGTTCCTGCTGTGGGGAAGCTTCGCGGCCTGCTCGGCATTGTCGCTGTGGCAGGCCGGTGACGCGATTTTCGACTTCAACCACCAGGCCACCAAGAAGAAGGTCAAGAACAAGGCCAAGGCAGCCCTGCAGGCGATCGTCTATGGTGTCCTTGCCCTGACCCTGTGGCACTTCGCCATGGGTACCGGCACGGGCAACGACAATGGGAAGGCCACCAGTGACTTCACCATCTCCATGATGGGCGCGCCGGGCGGGGTGGCGGTGCTGGTCGTGATCGGCCTGGCAGTCGCCGTCACGGGCGTGGCCTACGGCATGCGGGGCCCGAAGCGGAGCTTTGAAAAGCAGTTGCGGATGCCGGCGGCCGCTGCAGCCAAAAAGGCAGTGCTCTCGCTGGGTATTGCCGGGTACCTGGCCAAAGGCCTGGTGCTGCTGCTGACCGGGCTGCTCATCGTCATCGCCACCATCAAGGCTCACCCGGAGGACTCCACCGGCCTGGACGGCGGCCTGCGGGCCCTCCGTGACCAGCCTATGGGACCCTACCTGCTGGCCGCGGTGGGAGCGGGGCTGGTCTGCTACGGCGCGTACATGATCATGCGCGCCCGGCTGGCCAAAATGACCAGGTAACCGCCGGCAGCATGGTTAGGTGGGGCCATGCCCCAGGTACGCGCCGAACGCTTCATCCGCATCGATCCGGAGACTGCCTTCGCCTTCTCCCAGACCACAGGGGATCTCCGGCTCAAGAGGGAGCTGATGGCGGAGTTCAAGGCCCTGTAGGGGCTACGGAACGGTAATGACCGCCACCGCGTGCTGGGCGCCGTCGCGCAGCTCCACACTGGAGATACTGCCCAGCTGGATGGGCGTCGCCCCGGTCACCTTGACCTTCCCGCTGGGGGTTGCGCTCCAGGCGCAGGCACGGTCCTCGCCGCCCGCGCGGTCCCGGACCCACAGCGACAATGTTCCGTCCGCCGGAAGGCTGCTACCGCTGACGGCAAGTTCGGTCCCCCAGGCCTTCCGCGCCATGTCGATGTTCACCTGCAGCCCTCCCCCGGATGCCACGGAGTAGGTGGCATCCGGCTGCGGCGGCCTGACCAGCAGCGGGCCGGCCGCCAGCCCCACGGCCAGGCAGGCGGCAGCGACGGCGCCTGCCAGCGCAACCCACCGCCGTCGCAGGGTCCGACGGCGGCGCGCCAGTTCATCGAAAAGGCGGGCGGGGACGGAGGGTGCCGTGGCACCGGCGGAGACGGCCGTAAGCGCCACGGCGTCGGCGGCGGGGAGGGCGTCCAGGAGGGCCGGCACCTTCTCCAGCACCGCCAGCTCCCTCCGGCAGCCGGCGCAGCCGTGAAGATGGGTCTCGAACAAGGTGACGTCCGAGGGGTCAAGGCCGCCCAGGACGTAGGCGCCCAGCAGGTGGTGCGGGTTGGTGCTCACCGTTCCACTCCCATTTCGTCCAGGATGGTGCGCAGTGCGCGGAGGGCGTAGTAGGCGCGTGACTTCACGGTGCCGCTGGGGATGTTGAGCTGGATGGCTGCTTCGTTGACCGTGAAACGGCGGTAATGCAGGGCCACCAGGACATCCCGGTGTTCCTTGCTCAGCCGCAGCAGCGCTTCCTCCATCAGCACCCGGTTCAGCAGCTCGTCAACGCGGCCCATCACCTCGACTGGATCTGCGGGGCTGCCCTCGAGGGTCTCCGGCGGCCGTCGCTGGCTCCGGCGGTAGTTGTCAATCATGATGTTCCTGGCTGTGCGGTACAAGTAGCTGCGGACGCTTCCGTTGACGTCCGGCGCATGCTGCCAGACGCGCAGCACGGTTTCCTGCACCACGTCCTCGGCAAGCTGGGGGTCGCGGGTGGCACTGAGCACGAACCGGCGCAGGGCACTGCCGTGTTCACGGTAGATGGCCTCCACCACGCTGTCGTCGAGCGGCATCCCACCCCTCCCGTCACTGCCCTGTCGCGAAGCCACTGCACTGTCCCGCAGTGACCCGTCCCGGCTCCGCGGAACGCCGCTGTTCCTTGCGGCCCGTGCTCCTGGCTGTAACCACGCACGGAGACGCGGAACGGTTCAATGGCCGGATCCTACCCGGCCTGTGAACCATTCTTCCCCGGACGGCGTGGTACGGAATAGCGTCCGGTGTTCCGATGCCCGACGCCTCCCGGGAATCAACCAGCCACAGAGTCGCACAGCCAAGGAGCACACCATGAAGCATCATCTCGGGGCAGGCCTTGCCATCCTGGCCCTGGCAGCAGCCCTTTCCGGTTGCGGCAGCAGCGCCGGCACCGCGCCGGCAGCCACCAGTCCGGGGACCGCGGGCACGGCGGGTTCCAGCGCCGCCTCATCCCCTGCAGCGTCTTCGAAGGCAAGTACCGCCGTCGACCTCAAAACGGCGTCCTCATCCGCCGGCAGCATTGTGGTGGATGCGAAGGGAATGAGCCTGTACTTCTTCACCAAGGACACCAAGGACTCCGGGACCAGCGCCTGCACGGGTTCCTGCCTGGTCCAGTGGCCGCCACTGACCACTGCCTCGGGTTCGCCGGCCGCAGAGGGAGTCACCGGAAAGCTGGGCACCATCAGCACCCCGGACGGCAAGAAGCAGGTGACCCTGAACGGCATGCCGCTGTATTACTTCGCCAAGGACACGAAGCCGGGCGACATCCTGGGCCAGGGCGTGGGCGGCGTGTGGTACCTGTCGGATCCGTCCGGAGCAATGATCAAAGCGGCCAACCAGGCGTACTAGGGCAGCTGCCCCGGGCACACCTACTTCAGGGCTATTCCGGGGGACTTGCCCGGCAGCGGGATTTCCGTGGGAACGGGAACCGGCAGCTTGGGCGATTGTTCCAGGCCCTTCCTGACATCCTCTTGGACGTTGGCCGGGAGTGACGGGCCGGCGGGGGCTTCGGCCGGCTTCTGCGCGGCAGCGCCATGGGTGGGGGCGTTGTCCGGCCGCGCAGGAACTTCCGACGGCGCCACAGCGGAGGGTGCCGATGCGGGCGGGGATGCAGGCGGGACGGCATCCGCGCTGCTGGTTGCCGGCGGCCGGGTGGTTCCGGGCTGGGGAGCAGGGGCCTGGCCGGTGTTGCCTCCCGGCGTTGCAGCGGAGCCCGTCACGAAAGCGGTGACGGCATGGTTCAGCTGGGCAAAGGAATCGCGGAAGCCCTGGTCGGAAGCGGCGGCAACGGCACCGCCGGCCGCGAGGGACGCGGCAACCGAGAGCGTGGTCAGTGTGATGCGGCGCTTGGCCTTGCGGCGGGCGGCAAGTTCGTCGGCCGGCCGGGTTGCCGGCAGCGCAGTGGTAACCGTCGACGCGACGGCGGGAAGCGCGGTGGTGGGAGCGCCGGCCATCAAAGCGGCGATTTCAGCGGAGGGCGCCGGGGCGTCGGCTGCAAGGGCACGCAGGTCGAGCAGGGCGTCGCGGAGCTGGCCGTCGCCGCCCATGCCGGCCTCCAGCAGGAGTTGGTCAACGGCCCCTTCGGTGCGGGATCCTGCGGTGTCACTCATGATTCGCCTGGTTTCTCTTGAGCGTTTGTGCTTTCAGGTTCTGGAGGGCCCGTCGCTGGAGCTGTTTGATGGCTCCGGTGCTCTTGCCCATGATGGCGGCGACCTGTTCTATGGACAGGTCCGCCACGACGCGGAGGGCCAGGACTTCCTGGTGTTCGTCGCTGAGCCCTTCCAGCATGGCTGCGGCTCCGTCTGTGAGTTCCACTGCATGGTCCTCGGCGGAGGGGGTGGTCCGGCCGTCGAACTGGGGATCGTACGGTGTCAGCTGAGGCCTGCGTTCCAGTCGCCGGTAGTGGTCCACCATGCGGGCGTGGGCGATCGAGAAGATCAGCGACTTGGCCCCCTGGATTCCGCCAGTGAGGGAGCCAATCCTGCCGTAAAAGGCCATGAAGACGTCCTGGGTGACAGCCTCCGGATCATCGAGTCCGCGCGCTTTGAGATATCCCTGCACCGGGCCCGCGAAGGTTCGGTAAGCAGCAGCGAACAACGCGGCCGGATCTGCTCCGGCTGCGTTGTCGAATATGTCCATCTCTTTATGGGCCAAAGTGTCCGGCACCTGCGGCTCCTCCATCCCGGGATCCGGCTTACGCCTTTCCCCGGTTTCCGGTACGGACTGCCAGTCCCCCGGTCTTCCGGCTGCCCTTTACGGGCCTTCCAGGGGTACCTCCCCCAAGGGGCGCACCACCCGGCTGCCCGGACTGCGGCCGCAGCCGCAGTCCAGACTAGCCAATGTGCCTTAGCGGGTGGAAACCGACGGCGCGTGGACCGTGCCGCCGCCCACAGCGGGAACGGCCGGAACGGCGGGAACAGCGGTCTCGCCGCCGACAGCCGGAACGGCCGGAACTGCGGGCACTGCCGGAGCGGAGGGAACAGCCGGCTTTTCCAGCTGGACGGAAGCGGAGCCCTTGGCTTCGGCTCCGGCCTTGGCTGCGGCATCGGCCTTGGCCACGACGTCGGTGCAGTAGCTCTTGATGTTCGCATCACCGTGGGCCGCGATGGACAGTGAGGAGAACGCCTTGGAGGAAGCGTCCAGGCCACCGTGGGTGAAGGCGGTGCACAGGCCAAAGGCTGCCGGACCTGCGGCGTCAACGGCGGTGCCGGCCTTTGCCGATTCGGTTGCCTCTGCGCTGGCCTTGTCGTCCGAGGCCTCAGCCGTGGCGGAAGCCTTGTCGGTGGCGTCTGCCTTTGCCGCATCGGTGACCGCCGCGGTTGCGGTCGGGGCCGGGGTGGCCTGAGCGTCGGAAGCCGCGTCGGCTGCAAGCTTGGGGGCGGGTGCACCGAAGAGTTCGTGGGCGGTCTGCTGGGCCTGGGTGGGGAGGACGCCCGAGATGGCGGCGGCGCCGGTGCCTCCTACGGCCAGGGTTCCGGCGGCCAGGACTCCGGCGGCGACTTTGCTGGTGGCGAGAACGGTGAACACAGACATATGACTTCTCCAAACCTAGACAACACATCGGATCGGGCCCGCCGGGCGGGCCCATCACGGACTACATCGCCTGTGGTAGCGGAAAAGTTACGGACGTCCCGAATTTATTATTTCCGCTGGCTTGTCCCGGGTGGCGCCCCGGTCTGCCGGGTCCGCGAAAAGGACCGCCAGCCGCTGGATGTACGGGCCAACCTCCTCGTCGTCGAGCACCAGCAGGTCGGGCTGGCCGCGCAGCCAGCGGGCATTGAGGGCGGTAATGTTTTCGCGTTCCAGCAGCTCCTCAAATTCGCGGTCAAGCTCCCCGATGCGCAGGGCGTCTT
This sequence comes from Pseudarthrobacter sp. NPDC080039, assembly GCF_040702335.1. NCBI lineage: Bacteria > Bacillati > Actinomycetota > Actinomycetes > Micrococcales > Micrococcaceae > Pseudarthrobacter > Pseudarthrobacter sp. NPDC080039. Next base: position 211,299 of record NZ_JBFBKY010000005.1, read on the forward strand.
TCGGTGCGTCGCACGCGTCTACCGCGCGCTCGAAAAGTTCCAGATGTGCTGTGGCGCCCATGGCCGCCATCCCTTCGCGGACCAGCCTGTCAGTGCCCAGCCTGCCGCCGGCCATCGCGGTGTACTGCGCGAATCCACCCTCAAGCGCCTGCGAAAGGTAGAAATCCACGAAGTAGCTGCGGACAGCCACCGGGGACAGCTCCGCGCCCGGGAGGGCATGGTGGAGGGCGTCGACGATGGCCGCGTTCACCTCCACCACCTCCTCGTCCCTGCCTTCGATGCTGCTGCTGGTGAGGATGACGGGCTGGTGGATGGGGTTCATGGGAATCCTTGCCGGGTGGTGGTGCGCGGGACGCTTTCACGCTACGGCCACAGGTTCACGCGGGCAGCGTGGAGGACATGAACGGCAAGCGAAGTTTTCGGGGCTGTCCTGGGAGGCTCCGGCAGGGGCGTGCCGTACGGCGAACTAAGATGGATCAGATAACCACCCACCGGACCCGGCTCCGCCGTGGCCTGCCGAAAGTAGCGCTCACCATGCCATCCCAACCGGACGAAAGTGCGGACCTGGCAATACAGACACCCGCCATCAACGACCGCTCCCTGGCGGCCGGGCTGGCGTACGCCATGGCGGGCAGGGTCTCGGGCATATCGTTCGACGGCGGCACCGGGCTCCTGCTGGGAAAGGTCCGGGGCGGAGCGGAGCTGCCGTACTCCACCACGGCCAAGCTGGTCCGAAGGGGGGCCGGCTGGAGCTGCACCGTGGGCGTGTGCAGCTGCCCCGTGCGCAAGGACTGCAAGCACGTGGCCGCCCTGCTCTTCGCAGCCGAGGACAGCCCGTCAGTAAGGGTGCAACTGCTGGCACCGTCCGCCGCAACGCAGGTTTCCCGTGCCCCTGCGGCCGCACTTTCCGACTGGGAGCAGGCCCTGGGTCCGCTCATCTCCCAGCCCGGTTCCCCCTCCTCGACCAGCGGCGTTCCCCTGGCACTGCAGTTCGAAATTGAGGAACCGCCACCCCACTTCTCCTATACGGGACGCCGGGATCCGGTCCGCGGTGTCCGGCAGCTCAAGGTCCGGCCCGTCATCATGGGTGCCAAAGGTAAGTGGATCCGTGGCGACGTTTCGTGGAACACCCTCAGCTACGTGAATTTCCGGCGCGAATCGAACCAGGCCCACGTGGAATGGCTGCAGGAGTTCCTGGCCGGCCATTCCTCTACCGCCAGCCGGATGCACAACTCCGCGGGTTTGTGGCTGAGCCTGAACTCCTACGCCGGCAGGAACCTGTGGAGCCTGCTGTCCGATGCCCGGAAGATCGGCCTCGCGCTGGTCCACTCGCGGGGCACCGAACCGGTCCGCGTTGCCGGGGCCCCGGCCGCCGTCGGGCTGTCCCTGCGACGGTACGGCGCTCCCGTGGCTGACCAGGCTGCACCCACCAGCGCGGAAGGCGGGGCCGCAACTTCCGACGGCGGCCTGGAACTTTCACCAACCATCACCGTGGAGGGTGAAGAGGTTGATCCGGCTGCGGTGGGCACGATTGGGCGGCCCGCGCACGGAATCTTCCTCACCTCAGGCGAGGCGGCGCTGCCCGGAGTCCCCGACCCCAACGGGGCCATCACGCTGGCACCCCTGGAGAACGGGCTGAGCGAGGAACTGCTGGCGTTCGTCACCGCCGGCAGCACCCTGCACATCCCGTCCAGGGACGAATCCCGGTTCCTGACCGGCTTCTACCCCAAGCTGAAGCAGACGGCCCGGGTCACGGCGCGCGACGAATCCGTGGAACTGCCCGAACTGGCCGTCCCCACCCTGTCGCTGCTGGCCAACTACGGGGCAGACCACCGGGTGCGGCTGCACTGGGAGTGGCACTACCGGGCCGGGAAGCTGGTCACGGCGCAGCCGCTGTGGCGGCATCCGGGCGACCAGGGCTACCGCGACGACACCGCCGAGTCGCGGATCCTGGAAGGCATCGGCCACCCGTGGGACGTGGTTCCGGCACTGGGTGAATCCGCCACGGGCGGCTGGGGCACTCCCCGCCTGGCCGCCTCTGCCGAGCTGGCCGGCCTGGACACCCTGGCCTTCACCGAGGAAGTGCTGCCCCGGCTGCGCGAAGCCCCGGACGTTGAGGTGGAGACGGCGGGCGACATCGCCGACTACCGCGAGGCCGAGGAAGCGCCAGTGGTCTCGATCTCCACCAAGGCAACGGAGCAGCGGGACTGGTTCGACCTGGGCATCCAGATTTCGCTGGAAGGCCAGCCGGTGTCCTTCGCTGCCGTATTTTCCGCCTTGGCCGCCGGCCAGACCAAGATGCTGCTGCCCAGCGGCGCGTACTTCTCCCTGGATCTGCCCGAGCTGCACCAGCTGCGGGCCCTGATTGAAGAAGCGCGGTCGCTGCAGGACAACAAGGACGCACCGCTGCAGATCAGCCGGTTCCAGGCCGGGCTGTGGGACGAACTGGCACAGCTGGGAATCGTCGACGAACAGGCCGCCGCCTGGCGGTCCGCGGTGGGCGGACTTTTGGAGGGCGGAACGGACGGGCTTCCGCTGCCCGCGACGTTGAATGCGGAGCTGCGCCCGTACCAGCTGGAGGGCTACAACTGGCTCAGCTTCCTGTACAAGCACGGGCTGGGCGGCATCCTCGCGGACGACATGGGCCTGGGCAAGACCGTGCAGGCGCTGGCTTTGATGTGCGCGGCGAAGGAGCTGGCTGTCGCGGCTGCTGCGTCCCTGGAGACGCCCGACGACGGTGCTGCCGCTGCCTCTGGAACCCGGGCGGCCGGCGTCGCGCCTTTCCTGGTGGTGGCGCCCACCAGCGTGGTGGGCAACTGGGCGGCGGAAGCGGCGCGGTTCGCGCCCTGGCTGACCGTGCGGACCGTCGGCGAAACCTTTGCCAAGAACGGCCAGGATGTGGCGGAGGCTCTGGGCGGGGCCGACGTCGTGATTACCTCCTATGCCCTGTTCCGGATCGACTACGAGTCCTACGCCTCCCGTTCGTGGAACGGGCTGGTGCTGGACGAGGCGCAGTTCGTGAAGAACCACCAGTCCAAGGCCTACCAGTGCGCCCGGAAGCTGCCTGCCGCGTTCAAGCTGGCCATCACGGGAACCCCGCTGGAGAACAACCTGATGGAGTTCTGGGCGCTGACGTCTATTGTGGCGCCCGGCCTGTTCTCCAGCCCCAAGCGCTTCGCCGAGTACTACCAGAAGCCCGTGGAGAAGAATGGGGACAAGGGGCAGCTGGAGAAGCTCCGCCGCCGCGTGCGGCCGCTGATGATGCGCCGCACCAAGGACCAGGTGATCAAGGACCTGCCGCCCAAGCAGGAGCAGGTCCTGGAAGTGGTGCTCAACCCGCGGCACCAGAAGGTGTACCAGACCCACCTGCAGCGTGAGCGGCAGAAGATCCTGGGTCTGATCGAGGACGTCAACAAGAACCGGTTCACCATCTTCCAGTCGCTGACCCTGCTGCGGCAGCTGAGCCTGGACGTTTCGCTGGTGGACCCCTCGCTCTCGGCTGTTCGCTCCAGCAAGCTGGATGTCCTGTTCGAGCAGCTCGAGGACCTGGTGGCAGAGGGGCACCGGGCACTGATCTTCAGCCAGTTCACCGGTTTCCTCGGCAAGGTCCGGGAGCGGCTGGACCAGGAGGAGATCGAGTACTGCTACCTCGACGGCGGCACGCGGAACCGCGCCGATGTGGTGAGCGAGTTCAAGAACGGCACGGCACCGGTGTTCCTGATCTCGTTGAAGGCCGGCGGTTTCGGGCTCAACCTGACGGAGGCCGACTACGTCTTCCTGCTCGATCCTTGGTGGAACCCGGCATCCGAAGCGCAGGCCGTGGACCGGACCCACCGGATCGGCCAGGCGAGCAACGTGATGGTGTACCGGCTGGTGGCCAAGGACACCATCGAGGAAAAGGTCATGGCGCTGAAGACCCGGAAGTCGCAGCTGTTCGCGGACGTGATGGAGGGCGATGCCCTGGCCGGCGGCGCCATCACGGCGGAGGACCTGGCGGGGCTCTTCAAGGAGTAGTGCCGGCTGGGCGTCCGGATTTGACGCCCGCATGTCCGCTCTCGACGCGCGTCTGCAGTTTCGACGCACACCTTCCGCTCCGCGGCGCACATCTGCGCAGCGCGGGATAATACGCGCCGCGCCTCTTCATACGCGCGTCGATCGTCCCTGCGGGATAAGGGTGCCGGGGCACAACGAAGGGCCAAACCCTGGAACTATAAGCCGGCTGCTGCCGGCACCGGTCCAAGGTTTGGCCCTGTTCGTGCGCTGGGACTGGTAAATCAGGTGCCGTGCGCCGCCCCCAGCAGGCGGGCGCCCGGCAGTGTGCGGTGGTTCCTGCCTGAGCTAGACCCGCTGGGGCGAGCCCAGTTCCACCGGGTCCTCGTCCATCAGGTAGGCCAGCTCGGAGTGGGCTGCGAGGTCGATGCCGCGCAGTTCGTCCTCGGGCTTGATGCGCAGGCCGCCCATGGCCTTGTCCAGGACCTTCGCAAGGACCCAGGTGACACCGAAGGAGTAGGCCAGGACGCTGACGGTGGCGATCGCCTGGACGCCGAGCAGGTTGAAGCCGCCGCCGTACAACAGGCCGCTGACGCCGTTCGGGGCCTTGTCCGTGGCGAAGAGGCCGATCAAAAGGGTGCCAAGGATGCCGCCGACGAGGTGGACGCCCACGACATCAAGCGAATCGTCGAAGCCCAGCCGGAACTTCCACTCGATGGCCAGGGAGCAGACGGCCCCGGCGATGGCGCCGATGGCCAGGGCGCCCAGCGGGCTGACGGCGCCACAGGCCGGTGTGATGGCCACCAGCGCGGCGATCAGGCCGGACGCGGCGCCCATGCTGGTGGCGGCGCCGTGGCGGACCCGCTCCACGAGGGCCCAGGCAAGCAGGCCGGCGGAGGCTGCGACGGCGGTGTTGAGGAAGACCACGGCCGCGGACTGGCCGGCGGCGAGCGCGGAGCCGGCGTTGAAGCCGAACCAGCCCACCCACAGCAGGCCTGCGCCCACCAGGACCAGGGGACGGCTGTGCGGCTTGGCGTGTTCAACCTTGGGCCAGCCGGAGCTCTTGCCCAGGACCAGTGCCAGGGCCAGGGCGGCGGCGCCGGCGTTCATGTGCACCGCGGTGCCGCCGGCGAAGTCGATGGCCTTGATGCCGTTGGCGATCCAGCCGCCCACCGTGCTGCCGTCCGCAGAGTCGAACGCGAACACCCAGTGCGCGATAGGGAAGTAGACCACGGTGGCCCAGATGCCGGCGAACACCATCCAGGCGCCGAACTTCATGCGGCCGGCTGCCGCCCCGGCAACCAGCGCCGTAGTGACGCAGGCGAAGAACAGCTGGAATGCGGCGAACAGGATGAGCGGGATGGACGCCGAATCGTCCTTGGCGAGCATCTGCCCCATGCCGGGGAATTCGGTGACGTCACCGATCAGGCCCAGGCCGCCCACGGAGTTGCCGAAGGCCATGGAGTAGCCGAACAGTGCCCAGAGGACGGCCACCAGGCTGGCGCCGCCGAAGCACATCATCATCATGTTGAGAATGCGGCGTGACCCCACCATGCCCCCGTAAAACAGGGCCAGGGCGGGGATCATCATGCATACCAGCGCGGAGCTGGCCAAAATCCAAGCGACATTTCCCGAATCCATGGGAAACCCCTTTCGTGATGCGAAGAGAGAACGGTCGTTTGCCGTCAGAGCCGCTCTGCGGAGGGACGTGGCCGGAGAAACCACGTTCAGCGGGAGGGGCGGCTGTTGCCGTCTGATTCCAACTGTATGGCGGCAATTCCCGGGTGGGTTTCCGGTGTGTTAAATGATCGTTTCGGTCATCCGCAGGCGAGTTTCAGGAGTCCCGCAGCACGCAGGAAGTTACTGCAGGAGCCACCCGTTACGGGCGGCGCTATTTGGCGGAGACCGCCAGGAACTGGATGGGAAGGTCCAGCAGCTCCAGCGGGCCGTGCGGGCCTTCGCCATCGAGCAGCAGGGAGTCTCCGGGCTCCATGGCGTACTCGTAGGAGCCGTGGCCGTACACCATCTTCCCGGCGAGCATGTAGATGAATTCGGTGCCGGGGTGCTGGAACAGTGGAAACACGTCGCTGGCGTCCGTGAGGGTCACCAGCGTGGGCTCCAGCGCGTCCGTGCGGCCTTTGAGGGTGCCCAGCACGCGGTATTCGTGGCCGTGCTGGGTGCCGCTGCGGACGGTGAGGCTGCCCTGCCCGCTCTTGGTGAACGTAGCGTCCCGGTCCGTGTCAGCCCCGCGGAACAGTGCCGTAACGGGAACCTTCAGGCCGTCCGCCAGCCGCTGCAGCGTAGTCAGGGAACAGGAGGTGGTGGCGGTTTCGACCCGGGAAATCATCGCTTTGGAGATGCCGGTGCGGGCCGCGAGTTCGGCCGAGGAAAGACCCTGCGTGGTGCGGTAGTGCCGCACCTGCGCCGCGATGACCTGCTCCAGCCGGCCGGCCGGCTGTCCGGTTTCCTGGTCGCGGCTCACGTCGTCGCCGCGGTCTCCGGCCTGTTCGGTCATGTCAGCCATCTTAGGCGGCCCGCGGGAGGTGCCGCGTACGACGACGGCGCTAGCCAATGGTCCCCGCCTCACCAAGCAGCCCGGCGAGGGAGTCCGCCAGGGCGAGTGCCCCGGCTTCGGCGTCCCTGTCCTCGACGAGTTCGTCCGGCGAGTGCGAGATGCCGGTGGGGTTGCGGACGAACAGCATGGCGGTGGGCAGGTGCGCCGCGAGCACCCCGGCGTCGTGGCCTGCTCCGGTGTCCAGCACCGGCGCGGAAGGCAGCAGCTTTTGCAGACGGTCCCGGAGGCCGGCGTCGAAATGCACTGTGGGGCTGAGCGACTCCGCGCCCAGGACCGCCGTGCAGCCTTCCTCGGCGGCGAGGACCTGGGCGTTCAACCCGATGGCCTCCACGAGAGCCGCAGTCACCGGGTCTTCCGGGTGCCGGACGTCGATCCACAGGTCCACCCGGGAGGCGATGACGTTGGTGCCACCGGGAACTGGCTGCACGCGGCCCACAGTGGCACGGGCGTCCTTGTACTTGCGGGCCGTGTCCCGGATGGACACCATCACCTTGGCCGCCGCGATCATCGGGTCCCGGCGGTCCTTCATAAGCGTGGTGCCGGCGTGGTTCCCCTCCCCCGCGATGCCCAGCTTCCAGCGGCCGTGCCCCAGGATGGACGAGCCGATGGCCACAGGCTGGTTGAGGTCGATCAGCCCCCTCCCCTGCTCCACGTGCAGTTCCACGAACATCCCCAGCTGCTGCAGGGCCTCATAGTCGGCGCCGATGAATCGCGGGTCCTGGCCGTTCGCGGCGGCGACGTCCGCATAGGTGTTGCCGTCGGGATCCTTGAGGTTGCGGGCCTTGTCGGCGTTCAGTTCCCCGGTCAGGAGCCGCGAACCGAGACAGGCCACACCGAACCGGGAACCCTCCTCTTCAGGGAACACGGCGAGCGCCAACGGGCGCCGCGGCCGGAAATTCCTGGCCTTGAGGAGGTCGACGGCGACCAGCGCCGACGCGACACCGAGCGGGCCGTCGTACTCGCCGCCGCCAGGGACGGAATCGAGGTGGCTGCCGGTGGCGACGGCGTCCGTCCGCACTCCGGCGGCGGTGTCCCACCAGGCCCAGATGATCCCGTTGGCGTCCGTGTGCACGTCCAGCCGGCGCCGGCCGGCCTGTTCGATGAACCAGGTGCGAAGGTCCGCCTCGGCTGTGGAGAACACCGGGCGGGAGTATCCCCCGCGGCTGGTGTCGCGCCCGACGTCGGAAATGTCTTTGAGGAGGCCGGCAACGGTAGGTGCGCTGGCGGGTACCACGGGCAGCACGGGTGCTGTCTGGGAAAAGCTCACGGGGATCCGTTCTATGAGGTCAATGCTGTGGTCGATGCGCTGCGGAACCTGCCCGGAACTGTCGCGTTGCCGGTGGCCAGGTCCGCGGCCCACTGCCCGATCAGGGGCGCGAACTTGGCCCCATGACCGGAGCACGGCGAGACGATGGTGAGGTTGTCGGCCCGGTCGATGAGGAAGTCCTCGTTGGGGGTGTTGGTGAACAGGCACGTGGTTTCGGCGTAGGGTTCCGGGTCCAGGCCTGGCAGGTAGCGGCGGACGTAGTCCACCACGCGGGTGCGGTTGGCCGGGTCCACCACACCGGTCTGGGCTGCCGCGGAACGGATCCGCGGGCCGCCGTTGTATTCGGCCACCTTCTGGCCGGCGAAGCCGGCGTCGCGGCCGCCGGGAAGCCCGTAGGCCTGGATATCCGGAGCTTTATGGATGAAGGTGGGCCAGCTGGCGCCGGAAGAGCCGGAGCCCTCCCGGTAGCGGAAATGGAAGGCCTGCTCCTGGCGCACAGTGAATTCCGGGAGGGCGGCCAGGAACCCGGCCGGGAGCGGCAGGGACTCCAGCAGCTGCGGCAGCCAGCCGCCGGCGCTGACCACCAGGTTGCCGGCGTCGAGCGTTTCCCTGGTGGAGGAATGCAGCCGGTAGCCGGCGCCCCCCAGCCGTTCCACCCGCTCCAGGCGCCAGCCGGTCAGGACCCTCGCACCGTTCCGGACCGCGAGCGCCACCATGGCATTGACGGACGTTTCGGCGTCGATCACGCCTGCACCGGGGTGCCAGAGGACCTCGGTGTCGAATGCGATCTGGGGCCAGCGGGACCGGGCCTCGGCGGCGGACAGCAGCTCGTGGTCCACGCCGGCGCCTGCCAATACGTCAGCGAGCTGCGCCGGGTTGCGCTTCGGGCCATAGTCCACGGCGCCGACGGGGGTGACCAGATCCTTGCCGGCTTCCAGGGCGAGCCCGTCCCAGAGCGCCTTCGAATCCTGGACCGCCTGGGTGTAGAAGGGGTCCGGGTAGGCGTAGCGGAAGATCCGGGCGGAGCCGTGCGAGCTGCCGTCGTGCGCCGCCGGGATGTCGCGTTCCAGGAGGGTGACCTGGTGGCCGCTGGCGGCGAGCTGCCAGGCTGTGGCGGCACCGGCCAGGCCGGCGCCCACCACCACATAGTCGGAGGACTCCGCCATCAGAAGCTCCCCTGCACTCCGGGGATCCAGCTGGTCCCGGCCAGCGGCACCCGGGCCATGGCGGAGGCCTCGATGGTCAGCGCCACCAGGTCTTCCGGCTCGAGGTTGTGCAGGTGCGACTTTCCGCAGGCCCGGGCGATGGTCTGGGCTTCCATAGTGAGAACGCGGAGGTAGTTGGCCAGGCGGCGTCCCGCCGCCACCGGGTCCAGGCGGGAGGAGAGTTCGGGGTCCTGGGTGGTGATGCCGGCGGGGTCGCGGCCGTCCTGGAAGTCGTCGTAGAACCCGGCGGCAGAGCCCAGGGCCGAGTATTCGGCGGCGTAGCGGGGGTCGTTGTCGCCGAGGGCAATCAGCGCGGCGGTTCCGATGGCGACGGCGTCCGCGCCCAGGGCCATGGCCTTGGCGACGTCGGCGCCGGTGCGGATGCCGCCGGAGACGATGAGCTGGACCTTGCGGTGCATTCCGAGTTCCTGCAGCGCCTGGACGGCCTGCGGGATGGCGGCGAGGGTGGGAATGCCCACGTTTTCGATGAACACCTGCTGCGTGGCCGCGGTGCCGCCCTGCATGCCGTCCAGCACCACCACATCGGCGCCGGACTTCACGGCCAGCGCGGTGTCGTAATACGGGCGTGAGGCACCAATTTTGACGTAGATGGGGGTCTTCCAGTCGGTGATTTCGCGCAGCTCTCCGATCTTGATCTCGAGGTCGTCCGGCCCGGTCCAGTCCGGGTGCCGGCTGGCGGAGCGCTGGTCGATGCCCACCGGCAGGGTGCGCATCCCGGCCACGCGTTCGGTGATTTTCTGGCCCAGCAGCATGCCGCCGCCGCCGGGTTTGGCGCCCTGGCCCAGCACGATTTCAATGGCGTCCGCCTTGCGGAGGTCGTCCGGGTTCATGCCGTAGCGGGAGGGCAGGTACTGGTACACCAGGTGCTTGGACTGGCCGCGCTCCTCAGGGGTCATGCCGCCGTCGCCCGTGGTGGTGGAGGTGCCCACCTCTGACGCGCCGCGGCCCAGCGCTTCCTTGGCGTTGGCGGACAGCGCGCCGAAGCTCATGCCGGCGATGGTCACCGGCGTGGCCAGGTGCAGCGGCCGGCTGGCGTACCGGTCGCCGATGACGACGTCGGTATCGCACTTTTCGCGGTAGCCCTCCAGCGGGTAGCGGGACATGGAGGCGCCGAGGAAGAGCAGGTCATCAAAGTGCGGGACCTTGCGCTTGGCGCCCCAGCCGCGGATGTCGTAGACACCGGTGGCCGCGGCGCGCTGGATGTCGGCGATGGTGGCGCGGTCGAAGGTGGCTGACTCGCGCAGGCCCAGCTCAGCGATGTTTGCGGGTGCTGCGGCGGGAGCCTGGGCAGGAACCGGAATGGAGGTGATGGTCATTGGGGGCCTCCTAGTAGGCAGTCGAGTTGTCGACGTGGAAGTGGTAGAGGTTCCGGGCGGAGCCGTAGCGCTTGAAATCGGCCGGGTTGTCGGTGCGGCCCGCGGCGGCCAGCAGGTCCGCGAGCTCGGCCAGGTGCTCGGCTTTCAGCGGCTTTTCGATGCAGTCGGCGCCCAACGAAGCGACACTGCCCTTGACGTAGATGCGGGCCTCGTAGATGGAGTCGCCCAGGGCATCACCCGCATCGCCGCAGACCACCAGCCGCCCGGCCTGGGCCATGAACGCGGACATGTGGCCGATGTTGCCGCCCACCACGATGTCCACGCCCTTCATGGAGATCCCGCAGCGGGCGCCCGCGTTGCCGTCGATGACCACCAGGCCGCCGTGGCCGGTGGCGGCCGCGGACTGGGAGGCGTCGCCCTTGACGTGGACGGTGCCGGACATGATGTTCTCGGCGAGCCCGACGCCGGCGTTTCCGGTGATCTTCGCTGTCCCTTTTTGGTGCATCCCGGCTGCGTAGTAGCCGGCATGGCCTTCGATGGTGACCGAGACGTCGGAGTTGATGCCGACGGCCAGGCTGTGCTTGCCGCCGGGGTTGGTGATGGTCCAGGACTGGCCGTCGGCGGCCTGGTGCAGGGCCTGGTTCAGGTCGCGGACCGGGGCTCCGGCGAGGTCGACGACGGTGGGGCCGTCCAGTGCGCGGGCAGTGGCTTCGGGGGCTGTCAGAGTGACCATGTGTAGACCTTTCCGGGTTCCGGTTCAAAGATGCGGGCGTTGTCGATGCCGGGCAGGGCCGCCAGGGCACGGTATTCGGAGGCCATGGCCACGTAGTCGTTGGTTTCGGCGATGATGGCGGGCTTGCAGGCGATGGGGTCGCGGACCACGGCCATACTGTCCGCCGTGGCGACCACCAGCGTGTAGAAGCCGTCCAGGACCTTGCCCAGGTTCACCAGGGCCTCTTCGAGGGTGTCGCCCAGCTGCAGCCGGGAGGCGACATAGCGGGCGCCCACCTCGGTGTCGTTCTCGGAATCGAACACCACGCCTTCGCGCTTGAGCTCACGGCGGACGGTGGCATGGTTGGAGAAGGAGCCGTTGTGCACCAGGCAGAGGTCGTCGGCCACGGAGAAGGGGTGCGAGCCGCCGGCGGTGACGGCGGATTCGGTGGCCATCCGCGTGTGGGACAGGCCCTGGCTTCCGGCCATCGCTTCCAGCCCGTGCTCGGCGGCGATCTCCATCGGGTGGCCCACGCTCTTCATCACGGCAACGTGCCCGCCGCGGCCGATGACGGTGGCGGCGGGAAGGGTTTCGCTGACGGCCTTCACCAGGAGGTCGGTGCCGACCGCGGCGCTCACCAGGGTGGTGTCACCCACCACCTGCACGGCTGCTGCCGCACCGGACGGCAGGAGCGCGGCGACGCCTGCGGTGATGTCCGCCGTCGTCATTCCCTGGTCCCTGCCGAGCAGGCTCAGGGTGGACGCGCCGGGGGTGACCAGGCCGGGGGTGTTGTAGACGGCGAGGCCGGCGGAGTCGGGTCCGCGGTCCACGATCTGGCAGAGCATTGAGGACAGCAGGCTGCCCATCTGGGGGTGCAGCGAGGGATTGCGCAGCTGCAGCGCGGCGATTCCGCACATGGTGGGAGTCCTTTACTTCGCAGGGATCAGATGGAGGTCAAATAGGTTCGGATTTCCCAGTCGCTGACCTGGTTGTGCCAGCTGAGGAATTCCTCTTCTTTGGCGTCCGAGTAGTAGGTCCCGATGTCGGGGTCGCCGCTGAGGCTGGCCAGGATCACGGGGTCCTTCCGGAGCGCCTCAACGGCGTGCAGCAGCGTGGCGGGAAGCAGGTGCGCGTCCGGCTTGGACTCCCCCGGCCCGGACGGCGGCCCCGGGTCGAGGGACTTCTCCACCCCATCCAGGCCGGCCGTGATGGCGGTGGCGATGGCAAGGTACGGGTTGGCCGACCCGTCGCCGGAGCGCAGCTCGATCCGCTTGCTGTCCGGCACGCGGATCATGTGGGTGCGGTCGTTGCCGCCAAAGGATGCCTTCCGCGGCGACCAGGTGGCACCGGAGGAGCTGGTGGTGGCGCCGGAGCGCTTGTAGGAGTTGACTGTCGGAGCCAGGAAGGCCTGGAGCGCCGGTGCGTGGTCCAGGATGCCGCCAATGAAGGAATAGGCGAGGCTGGAGAGCCCAAGGCCGCGTTCGTCGTCGTCCGTTCCCTCCCCCGCCGGGAACAGCGCATCCGCACCCGACCACAGGGACAAGTGGAAGTGCAGCCCGGTGCCTGTGCGGTCCGTGAACGGCTTGGGCATGAACGTGGCCGTCATCCCGCGCTGCTCGGCCAGGATGTTCAGGATGTAGCGGAGCGAGACAACCCGGTCCGCGGTGGTGAGGGCGTCCGCGTAGTTGAAGTTCTGCTCGAACTGGCCGGCGGCGTCCTCATGGTCGTTGGCGTAGTTGCCCCATCCCAGCGAATTCATCGCGTCGCTGATGGACGTGAGGTGTTCGTACATCCGGGTGACGCCGCGGGCGTCGTAGCAGGGGCGGGGCGAATCGTCCCGGGTATCGGCGGTACTCAGCGTCCCGTCGTCGTTCTTCTTTACCAGGAAGTACTCCACCTCGGCGCCGACCTTTGCCTGCATACCCTTGTCCGCCAGGCGGGCCAGCGCATTCTTGAGGATGACGCGCGGGGCGTAGGGCCACGGTTTGCCGTCCACGTGCGGGTCGCAGTGGATGATGGCCAGGCCCTCCCTGATGAAGGGGACCGGGGTGAACGAGGAGAGGTCGGGGACAGCGATCAGGTCCCCGTCCTGCGGCTTCTGGCCGATGAGGCCGGCGGCGTAGCCTGCGAAGCCCATGGCGCCTGCTTCGAGTTCGCCGGCGGCTTCGACGGGGACCAGCTTGGCGCAGGGCTTGCCGGTCATGTCCACGAAGGTGGCCAGGAGGAAGCGGACGTCATGGGCCCGGGCGATGTCCGCCAGGGTGATGCTTTCCGCCAGCGGTGACGGCGCCTGCCCGGCAAGGCCGGGGGCGGGGGTTACAGCAGGGGTTGCGACACTGGTCATCGAAACATTCCCGTCCGGGTTGGTGTTAGCTAAGAGTAAACCTTGTTGCATCAGATTAGCCAAAAGCACATTTCCGTTGTCCGGCGCGCAGGTTAATTGCATGTTTCGCGGAATGCCGGGTACGGATCCGTCACGCCAGGCATGCTTTTGCGGGAGCGCCCGGGACGGAACCGCGGGTTCGCGCGGGCGGCGTGCAAAGGCCGGGCGGAAAGAATGCTCCACGTGACGACGCCGACGGACCAGCCTGCAAGGAAGAGGTAGCCCTTTGACCAGCGATCAGTTCCGCGGCCAGCAGCCGCCCACGCCAGGAGAGTCCCCTGACCAGGAGTTACGGGTGGGCGTCGTGGGCATCGGGTGGGCCGGGCAGCAGCACCTGAAGGCCTACTCCGGCCTTCCCGGCGTCCGGATTGCCTCAGTGGCAGGAATGGAGCAGGAACTCCGGAACTCCCTGCAGGCCGAGTATTCCATCCCGAATGCCTTCGCCGACTGGCAGGACATGCTGGACCACGGCGGCCTGGATGCGGTGAGCGTGGCAGTGCCTACCTTCCTGCATGCACCCATCGCCATCGCCGCCCTGGAACGGGGAATCCACGTCCTCAGCGAGAAGCCCATTGCACGCAACGCCGCGGAGGGCCGGGCCATGGTGGACGCTGCCCGCAAAGCCGGCCGCGTCCTGGACGTTACCTTCAACCACCGCCGCCGGGGCGATATCAAGGCGCTCAAGGAAGTGATCGACGGCGGCGGGCTGGGCCGGCCCTACTATGCGAAGGCTTCGTGGCTGCGGCGTTCCGGCATTCCCACGCTGGGCAGTTGGTTCACCAACCCGGAGCTGGCCGGCGGCGGCCCGCTGGCTGACATCGGCGTCCACGTGCTCGACTTCGCCCTGTACCTCCTGGGCGAGCCCAAGGTGGTGGCAGTTTCCGCGGCCACCCACTCCGAGCTGGGGCCTCGCGGACGGGGCGGCGGAAGCCGGTTCACGGCCCAGGCGTCCAGCCACGCGTTCGAAGTGGAAGACTTTGCCTCGGCGTTCCTCCGGCTGGAGGGGGGCGCCACACTCCTGGTGGAGGCCAGCTGGGCCGCCTACCGGGAGACGGACGACCAGCTGGACTTCACGGTGTACGGGACCGACGGCGGAGCCGAACTCAGGGCGCATGGGGCACCATTCCCCCCGGTGGGCCAGCTGCGGGTGTTCACCGACCGGGATGGTGAATCCGCGGACTACCTGCCCCCTGTCCTGCCGGGCCGTGCGCATGATGCGGTGGTGGAGGATTTTGTCACCGCAGTCCGCGGTGGCCCACCGGAATGGGCCAGGCATGACGGATCCCTGGCGTTCTACCGGGCACAGATCATCGACGCGTGCTACCAGTCGGCTGTGGAGCAAAGGGAGGTTCGGCTGTGACAAACGGCAAACCCAGGATCCTGGTCTGGAATGAGGGCGTCCACGAGGCCAACAACCAGCCGCCCCACATCGGGGATATGTACCCTGACGGCATCCATGGAGCCATCGCTGCAGGGCTTCGCTCCCACCTTCCGGACGCGGACATCACGACGGCGGTCCTCGCCACCGATGACGAGCACGGACTGGGTGAGGAGGTGCTCGCCCAGACGGACGTCCTGCTCTGGTGGGGCCATGTGGCGCACGCCGAGGTGGGCGACGCCGTCGTCGAGCGCATCCACCGCCACGTGCTGGGCGGGATGGGCTGATCGTGCTCCACTCCGGGCACTTTTCGAAGATCTTCACCAAACTGCTGGGCACCAGCTGCTCGCTGGCGTGGCGGAACGACGGCCAGCGGGAGCTGGTGTGGACCGTGAAACCCTCGCACCCCATCGCCGAAGGCGTGGACAGCCCCATCGTCATCCCGGAACAGGAGATGTACGGGGAACTGTTCGACGTTCCTGACCCTGACGACCTGATCTTCATCAGCTCCTTCGCCGGGGGCGAGGTGTTCCGGTCCGGTGTCACGTTCACCCGCGGCAAGGGCCGCATCTTCTACTTCAGCCCCGGCGACCAGGAGTACCCCGTGTACCACCATCCGCAGATCCAGCGGGTCCTGGCGAACGGGGTACGCTGGGCCGCGCAGCCCGGCCTGGACCGCTCGGCCCCAAGCGTCAGCAACCCTCCGCGGGAATGGTTCCAGGAAGAAAAGCATCATTGACATGCACTGCGCCTGGGAGCAGATTGAGATCGTCGCATGCGGGGTTCGGCAGGTTCTGTAGGGGCACCACCCACCCTGCCGGCCCTATTCTCCCGGGGCCCCACCCTGGACGAACTCAATAACCACTCCTTTTCAGGAGCCAGCAATGCCTGCAGTAACGGTCACGAACCTCGAATCCAAATCCTTCAACGAACCCGACGAAAAGCGCCGCCCGCCCAAGACGCAGGTGGATGTGGTCAACATTGGCGGCGCCACGCTTGGCCGGTTCACCTTCGAGCCCGGCTGGCGGTGGTCCGAGACAGTCAAAACCGTCGTCCACACCGACAGCTGCCAGAACAACCACCTCGGCTTCTGCACGGCCGGAACCCTCACGGTTGAACTGACCGACGGAACCCGGAAGACCATCCACGCGGGGGACGCCTACTCAATTCCTGCCGGCCACGACGCCTGGGTGGAAAACGACGAGACGTTCGTTGGCTATGAAGTCATGAGTGCGGCCGAGTACGCGAAGCCCGCCTGACCTTGGGGTTCAGCGCCAAGAACCAGGAAAGGGAGGTCCGCAAGGGCCTCCCTTTCCCGCTGCCGCGGCCCTACGGTTGAGGGGACACAACGATCGGAGAGCAATGAGAGTCACCGTCATCGGCGGCAGCGGCCACATCGGTTCGTTCCTGGCCCCCCGGCTGGTCCGGGCGGGCCACGACGTCACCAACATCAGCCGCGGCACCAGCAAGCCCTACACGGACGCCCCGGAATGGCAGCAGGTGCACCACGTCACCGCAGATCGGGAGGCGGAAGACAGGGGCGGGACCTTCGGGGACCGGGTGGCAGCGCTGAAGCCCGACGCCGTGGTGGACCTGGTTTGCTTCACCCTGGACTCGGCAATGTCGCTGGTTCAGCGGCTGCGCGGGGAGGTGGGCCACCTGCTGCACTGCGGCTCCGTCTGGCGCTACGGGCACAGCCTCAAGCTGCCCATCAGGGAGGGATCAGACTCGGCTGCTGCGCCGTTTGGCGAGTATGGAATCCAGAAGAACAGGATCGCCCTGATGCTGAAGGAGGAAACGGCGCAGGGCGGCCCGCCCACCACCACCCTGCACCCGGGCCACATCGTAGGCCCGGGATGGCACCCCATCGGCCCACTGGGAAACCTCGACCCCCGCGTCTGGCAGACCATCTCCGCCGGCCAGCCCCTCCGGGTTCCCGGCAGCGGTGCGGAGCTGATGCACCACGTTCACGCCGACGACGTAGCCCAGGCCTTCGAAAAGGCCATCGCGCGGCGGGACGCGGCAACCGGTGAGGACTTCAACATTGTCGCGCCCACGGCCCTCACGGTCCGCGGCTACGCAGACATTGCGGCGGCCTGGTTTGGGCACGCCGCCGTGCTGGAGACTGTTTCCTGGGAGCGGTTCCGCGAGGACACCTCCAGGGAGTACGCGGAATCGAGCTGGGGCCACCTCTATCGGAGCCAGTGCTTCAGCATCGACAAGGCCGCCACGGTGCTGGGCTATGCGCCGCGGTACGAGCCCGAGCAGGCCATCTTCGAATCCATCCAATGGCTTGTCGAGCACGAACAGCTGCACGTCGCCCGCGCCTTGGGAGTCCCCGCCGGCTGATCCGGCGGACCTACACAGCCAGCCGCCTGACCCGCGCCACCAGAGTGGCGGCGAGCAGCGCCGTCGCCAGTTCCACGCCGATCACCAGCAGCAGCTGTGCGCTTTCTCCCGGGCCGGCAACAGCTGACGACGTCGATGCGCCGCCATGTACGTGCCCGGCACCACCGCCGAGCAGCAGGACGGCGTGCAGTGCGGCCATGGCTACGGCGGCAGTGGTGACCTGGCGCAGGGCGCCTGCCCGGCTGTGCCGCCAGATATGGACGGTGCACGGAAGACAGACGGCGGCGAGGGCCACCATCAGGACGCCCAGCCATACTGCGTGGTGACCGGACACGGCCAGCCACACGTGGGCCGCGCAGGAAACGGCGGTGACCACGGCGACCAGCCGGGGATGCAGGACCGGACCGTTGGCACGGAACCGTCCTGCCGCCGTCGTACTCCCCGCCGTGGCTGCAGCGAGGCTAGTGGCAGCCACCGCTGCCGCCCTCACTGTGGCAGGACGACGCCTGCTGGTTGGGGTTGGCGGGCACGTCCAGGACCGGGCTGCGGTCGAAGAAGCCCTCGGGCCGCAGTTTGAAGCCCACCGTGTCCACCGGCATGATCGGCCAGTCCTCCATCCGCGGGAAGTGGGTCAGGCCGAATGTGTGCCACACGACGATGTCCTGGCCGTCGATGTCCCGGTCCTGCGCCACGTAGGCGGGCAGCCCCGCGCCACCGGCGTGCTGGTTGACGAAGTCGCCTGTGGGGTACTTCTCGTCCTCGGCGTACCGGGTGACCCACAGGTCCTTGGTGGCAAAGGCGGCACGTCGGGCAATGGAGGAGCCCGGGTCCGCCAGCAGCGTGGGCTGGTTGTGCGAGTGGAGCTTGTAGCCCACGGGCTCGCCCAGTCGGTTGCGTGATTCCGGGTTGGAGATGATCCAGGTACGCCCGGCCCTTGCGTCGGCTTCCCGGACGGCTTCCGATTCCCGGGCCAGCAGGTTGCGCTTGCGGGAGAAGGCGTTGCCTCGTTCATTGCCGGGCCCCATTGCCTGCCGGACCACGTCCTCTTCCTCCACCCGGTTCGTGAACCCGTCGATGGCCATGTCCAGCCGGGCGCTGAAAAGGTGCTGGTGGAAGGGCGCGCCCAGGCCCGGGGCGAGCTGGGAGATGTTGTCCGAGCCGCCCTCGGGGAACGCCGAGGTGAAGACGATGCCGGTTGCCTTGGCTTCGAACTCGATGGTGCCGTCAAGGTAGAGGTACCAGTAGAAGCCGTAGTCGTAGTTGCCAATGGTGGTGAAGAAGGAGATCACCAGGCGGCGGTTGCGGCGGGTGTAGGTGACGCCGCTCCACAGATCGGAGTGCTTGGAGAGGATGCTCCAGTCCTCCTCGTGCATGCAGATGCCGTTGCGGATCTCCCGCGGGTTGCCGAACGCGTCGCTGATCACCGGGCTCAGGTACGTGATCTCGCCAAGGCAATCGCACCCGAGCTCCAGCGAGTTGGCGTACTGGCCCACCAGGTATTCACCGGTGTCGAAGTAGTTCTGCCAGGACCGGATGGGTGACGGGTCGCCGTAGGGCACCACCATTTCGGCAATGGACGCGCGGTTGATGATGGGCCGCTTCCGGCCGCCGTCCTGGAAAGCCAGGTTGTGCAGGACCACCCCTTCGCGGACATCGAACCCCACGTCCACGCTCCACTTTTCCCACTCCACATGGTTGCCGCCCGTGACGGTGAAGCTCGGCCCCTGCGGCTGGGTGATGCTGATGGGCTTCTGGGTTTGGCGTACCGGGCCGGTCAGTTCGGGATCGGTGTAGTTGCCGTGCTCGGCCGGGATGGGCATGGCGCCGAGGTCGATCACCTGGGTGACGTCCTTGCTGACCACATCCACATAGGCCACCAGGCCGTCCACCGGATGTGCCCACGCACTGTCTTCCGGGAAGTCCTGGACGAACGCGAGCCCACGCAGGATGCGGCGTCCCTTCTCCTCCGTGTACTCGAAGACGCCCGCCGACAGCGGGGCAACACGGACCTTTTCGACCTGGAGGCCCCGCGCAGCAAGCGCGGCGAGCCAGCGCTCATCGGTGGCCAGAAGCGACTCCACCACCTCGAACTCCTCCTCCAGGACCGGGAGTTCGCCGGTCATGGCAGTGTCGAGTTCGACGGCGGAGAGCACTTTCTGCTGCGTGGTGGAGACCACCACGTCGCGCGGCGCAGCCCCGGAGACGTCGTGGATGAAGGCCCGGAACCGGCGGTCCGCCGCCTGCGGGTCCGCTTCCCGGGACGGGTCCAACAGCCCGAGATAGGCGATCCGATGCCCGGGGCCCAGGTGGCCTGCCGACTGCAGGATGGAGCGGACGTCCAGGATTTCCTCCGCGGAGGCCAGGCGGAAGGCTGAGGCGGTTTCGGTGGGTGCAAGAGTCATGGGAGAACCTTTGTCCGGGCCGTGTCCGGCCACTGGTTTATTTTCTATAGTTGTAGAGAATAAGCTTTAAGTAAGATGGCTCACAAGGGCTTGAGCAAATATTTCCGGGGAGTGGCCGCGGTGCCGAAGATTGTTGACCATGACGAGCGCCGCTTGGAACTCGTGGACGCGACGTGGCGGATCATCGCCCGGCATGGCCTGGAAAGTGCCACCATGCGGGAGATTGCCATGGAGGCCGGCTTTGCCAACGGCGCACTGAAGCCCTACTTCCCCACCAAGGACACGCTGCTGGAATTCGCCTTTGGCCACGTCTTCAACCGGACCAACCAGCGGATTGCCCAAGTCACCAAGGGCAAGTCCGGAGTCGACGCCCTGCGGGCCTTCTGCCTGGAGGTCCTTCCCCTGGACGAGGAGCGCATCAACGAGGCGCGGATCGTCATCCCCTTCTGGCAGAAGGCGGTCAACGATCCACAGAAGGCCGCCATCCACCAGCAGTCCATGGATGAGTGGCTGGCTGCGATCCGCCGCTTCCTCGCAGAGGCGAGGGACAGCGGCGACGTCCGTGCCGCCGTCGACGATTCAATCCTTGCCGGCCAGCTGCTGAATATGCTGCTCGGAGCCCAGATCGAGGCCGCCCTTGCGGCGGAGGGCCACACGGACTTTGGCCACGCGGAACAACTGGAGGGCTACTTGGCCCTGTTGGGCAAAAATACGACGGCGGATGGGCGCCAAAGTGGAAAGCATGCTTAGTATGGAGGGGTCAGGCTCTGGCGTTGGCCAGGGAGAGCACCAATTGTAAGGAGCAGCTCCATGGGTTTGGATGACAAGATCGGCAATGCAGCAGAGAAGCTTGGCGGCAAGGGCAAAGAAGCTGCCGGCAGCGCTACGGGCGATGAGAGCCTGAAGGCCGAAGGCCAGGCAGACCAGGCCAAATCGGACCTGAAGCAGGCGGGCGAGAACGTCAAGGACGCCTTCAAGAAGGACTAATCGACGCCGCAAGAATGGGTGCGACTCCGCATGGAGTTGCACCCATTGGCGTTTCTTAGGACTTGTCCCTCATCTCCCGCAGTTCCTGCAGCAGCTTCAGCTGCTCGGCATTCATATTCATGAGCATTTCCACCTGCGCGGCGGCCCGGACATCCGTTTCGTAGTCATGCTGGGCCATTGCCGAGGCAATGGCGTCCTGGCGCTTTGCGGCAATCAGCAGGATGGCACCCTGCAGCCCGGCCAGCATGGACAGGAACAGATTCAGCAGGATGTAGGGGTAGGGGTCCCAGGCACTGTTCGCCAGGACGTAGGAATTTACCGCGGCCCACAGTGCCATGAACCCGATGAAGATGCCCACGAAGGGCCAGCTGCCCATACCGTTGCGCAGGGTGTCCGCGGCCCTGTCGCCAGCGGTCAGGCCCTCTTTGTGCCGCCGATGCCAATTAACTCTCATGTCAACCATGCGCCCAGAATAGGCTTCCGCCGGCGCACCGGCACCACCGACTGTTCGGCGCGCCTAGTGGATGAGTCCGGACACCAGGTTGATGGTGGTGGCCAGGACGATGGCCCCCAGGAGGTAGGACAGGAGCGCCTGCCGCAGCACCGTGGCACGGATGGCGTTGGTCTTGAGGTCGGTGTCCGATACCTGGAATGTCATCCCGACGGTGAAGGCCAGGTACGCGAAGTCCGAGTAGCGGGGCTGGCCCTCCTCATTGAAGTCGACGCCCGTCCCGTCCCGGTAGTAGATGGCGGCATACCGGAGGGTGAACAGGGTGTGCACCAGGAACCATGAAAGGGCGATGCTGCCCAGGGCCATGGCCACAGTAGCGTCCTTGGCGCCTCCCTGCTCGTTGGAGGCATCAAGCAGGATAAGGGCTACGCCCGCGAAGCTGGCCATCGTGGCAGTGAGGACCAGGGCGTCCGAGAACACCCGGCCGGGGTCTTCCCTCCTGGCGTGGGCAGCCGTTGCTGCAGGGCCCAGGCGGCCGATGACGCTCCACACCCAGATGAGGTAGGTGGCCGAGGCGGCGGCCCAGCCAAGGGCCGGGGCATAGGCCCAGTTTCCCAGCGAGCCGGTGGCCAGGGCGGCGAGGAGCCCGACGGCAAGCATTACGATCATCCGAAGCCGCGAGTGGTGCGCGCGGGAGTTGAAGTTCCGATGGTGGTCCACGGCGACCGGCATGGAGTTCATTGGCCGATTTTTCCACGGGAGCCTTGGACTTGGCTGGAAGAAAAGAAGGACTTTTTATTTTCGCCAACCGTTGAAAAAAGATTCCGCCAGCGTTAGCCTGAATGCATTGTGTCGCAGGACACAGAACCGGGGGAAGTCGTCGAGTGGCCGTCCGTCGCGAGGAACATCATGCCAGCAGCTACACCCGCCCAGGCCCAGCGCCGGGACGTCACCTCCAGCGTTGCCACGTCATTTGACCACTGGAAGCACCTGGTGGCGGAATCGTTTGTTCCCCTCACAGCCCGGACGGTCGATGTTGACGGCTTCCAGGGCCGGATGCGCTCCCGGGTGCTGGACCGGATGTCCATCGTGGAAGTGACCGCCAGCTCGCACGAGGTCCACCGCACTCCAGCCCTGATCGCCCAGGCCCACGAGCGCTACTTCAAATTGAACCTGCAACTGGAGGGCACAGGGCTGCTGATCCAGGACAACCGCGAAGCGGTCCTGCAGCCCGGTGACCTGGCCATCTACGA
This sequence comes from Pseudarthrobacter sp. NPDC080039, assembly GCF_040702335.1. Classification (NCBI taxonomy): domain Bacteria; kingdom Bacillati; phylum Actinomycetota; class Actinomycetes; order Micrococcales; family Micrococcaceae; genus Pseudarthrobacter; species Pseudarthrobacter sp. NPDC080039. The sequence goes on from NZ_JBFBKY010000005.1 coordinate 233,588, forward strand.
CACCAACCGGCCCTACACGCTCGCCTTTGAAGAGAACACCAGGATCATGGTCCTGATGTTCCCCTGCGACACCCTGTCCCTGCCCCCGGATTACGTGGGACAGCTCGCAGCGGTACGCCTGGGAAGCGGAGGCCTCAGCGGGATCGTAGGACAGTTCATCCGGCAGCTCTCGTCAAACCTGGACGTCCTGAACGGACCCAGTGGCGCCAGGCTTGCCACCAACGCCCTGGACCTGGTGTCCACCATGCTGCACGCCGAAATGGACATCACCCCGGACCGGATGAAGCCGCAGGCGCTGCTGGCAGTCTCGATCCGCGAGTACATTGAGGCTAACCTCGCCGATCCGATGCTGTCCCCCGCGAGTATCGCCGCGGCCCACTTCATCTCCACCCGGCACCTGCACAATGTCTTCCACGAGTCGGGAAGCACCGTGGCCAGCTGGATCCGGACCCAGCGGCTTGAGGGCGCCCGCCGCGACCTCCGGGACCCGTTGCATGCCGGGCAGTCCGTCGGCACGGTGGCTGCCCGCTGGGGATTCCTGGATGCGGCGCATTTCAGCCGGACTTTCCGGGATGCTTTCGGCATCTCACCCACGGAGTGGCGCAGGGGCAGCTAGCGCAGGACCTCACACAAGCTATCGGATTGCGACTGAGGGGCAGTAGGCGCCGGGGGCGCTCCCGGCTAAAATCCGTATTGTGATAGCGCTATTCCACCAAGCGATAACCGCGGGGGTTCTTTTCAGCAACCGGGGGGCGTCCTGATGCCCTACGTGTGCCTGCTCCTCTCGGGCGCCGCACTGCTGGTCAACGGCCTGGCTGGCCTGGGGCATCTCCCCCGCCGTGACGCTGCCGCCTTCAGCCTGGTGCTGGGCGGGACCCAGTTGGTGCTCGGCGTCGTGCATCTCTCCGCAGCCGGGAATGGTCCGGAAGCGCTGATGACCGCCGCGGGCATGTTCCTGTTCGGGCTGACATACGTGTATGGCGGAATGGACGTCCTGTTGGGGCTGGGCTCCAGGGGGCTCGGGTGGTTCTGCGGCATGGTGGCATTCGTTGGCCTTCTGCTGGCCGCGGCGTGGCTCGCCGTCGACCCGCTGCTCGCCGTCCTTTGGGTCTGCTGGGCGGTCCTGTGGGGGCTTTTGTTTGCCTCCAACGTTATGGGTGCCGTGCGGCTGAAACCGTTCACGGGTTGGGCCCTGGTCCTTGCCAGCCAGGTGACCGCCACGGTCCCGGCTTTCCTGGGCCTGGCTGGCCTGTGGCCCCGCACCTCCTTGGCAGCGCTGGTGGCGGCTGTGCTCCTGGCAGGACTCTTCGTGGCAGCACGCGCGCTGGCCCGGCGCGGACATGATGGTCCGCGCCGGGCCGGTATAAGCGTTGAGGGGCAGGCAGTAGGGCCGGAGCGCCTTACGGCCGGCTGAGCACAGGCCTGCCGGCGGCGACGTGGTGCCGGCGCTCGATCCCCGACTCGACCAGCAGCCCGGCCAGGAAGACCACCGGAACGGCCGCCAGGAGTGCGATGGCCGTCTCGGCGCTGCCTCCGATCAGGGCCGTGAAGTTGCTGACCACCAGGGACAGGACCCAGGCGAGCAGCACGGTGGCCAGGACAGGCGCAATGCGCGTCTGCCACAGCTTGGCCCCTTCCCGTTCGCGGCGGAAGAAGCTGACCACGGCCACCGAGCACAGCATATACAGCACCAGCAGGGCGGCCACGGCCAGGCCGCTGAACCAGGAGAAAAGGGTCAGGACCGGGTCCATGGCAAGGATGGCGAACGGAAGCACCAGGACGACGGCGGTTGCGGACTGGACCCAGGCAGCAACGGCAGGTGCGCGGTGCCGGTTGGTCCGGGCCAGGACTGCGGGCATGGAACCGCGCAGGGCCAGGGAGTGCAGGTAGCGGTTAATGCCGTTGTGGAACGCGATGATCCCGGCCAGCAGTGAAGTGACCAGCAGGATGCCCGCCACAATGCCGGCCCAGGGGCCGAAAAGTTCAACCAGGGGTCCCAGGACGAAGGAGGTTGCGTCCCCTGACTGGAGGGCAGCGCCGGCGGCATCCATCACCCGGGACGGGCCATAGTAGCTGACCAGCATCCAGGAGATGAAGGAGAAGAAGATGGAGATGACGCCGACAGACAGGTAGGTGGCCCGGGCAACCGTGCGGTGCGGGTCCTTGGCCTCAGCCGAGTAGATGGCGGTGGATTCGAAGCCGAACATGGAGGCCACGGCGAACATGATGGCCACGCCGGGCGCCCCGGCGCCGATGGCTTCGGGCGAGAAGGACGCGGCCACGCTGATGCCTTCGGGACCACCGCCGCTGAACAGGACCGTGAAGCCGAACAGCAGGAGGATGGCCACCTCGAGACCCACCAGGAGGGCCAGGACGCGGGCGCCGAGTTCGATGTTCAGCGAGCCGAGCACCTGGACGCCGGCCATGGTGGCCACTGCCAGCAGCCACCACGGGACTTCAAGCCCGACGGAGGCGAGCAGCCCGGAGAAGGCTGCACCGTACAGGCCGTACATCGCGGCCTGTACAGTGTTGTATGCAAGCAGGGCCAGCCACGCAGCCCCGGCGCCGGTCTTCCTGCCAAAGGCCGCGGTGACGTAGGCGTAAAACGCGCCGTTGGCCTGGATCCTGCGGCTCATGGCCACGAAGCCAACGGCGAAGATCACGATGACGATGCCCACGATGAGGTAGGCGCCGGGGGCGCCGGCCCCGTTGCCCAGGGCTGCGGCCAGCGGCGAGGCGCCCACAATACCCGTCAGGGGCGCCTGGGCCGAGAGGACGAAGAAGAGGATGCCAAGGACGCCGATGCTGCCGGCACGGAGGGCAGTTGAGTGCTCCTTGGCCGGAGCGTCAGTGGTCCGGGGTTCGGAATTCGAAATACTCATTTGATCCTTCTTAACGGTCATGAGTTGGGGAAAATTGCTGTGGGATCCAGCTTGGCAGCGGGCAGCAGAAGGGCTTTGTCCACCAGCGACCAGTTGTTGATTGTCAGCGCAATGCGGGTTCCTGCAGGACGCGTTCCTGCAGTGCGGGGCGGGCGGCGGCCAGCGACACGGCTTCCAGCGCCGCTTCCATGCCGCTTTCAATGGCACCGTCAATGAACCCGCCCCAGCCGTTGGCGATGTCAGAGCCGGCGAAGAGCACGTTGCCGTGGGCCGACTGCATCACGGCCAGGTGGTTGGCCAGGAAACCCGTCCGGTGCATGGGCCAGGTCTCGCCCGCGAGCGGATCCGCCACCCAGTCGTGGGTGGCCACGCCGGCCACCTCCACGCCCGGCACCAGGCGTCCCAGCTGCTCCTGCACCGCCGCGGCCTCGGACGCATTGATCTTCGACGCATCCGGGCCGAAACCGACCACGATGGTGTCGCCGTCGATCGTGTATTCGGCCTGGAAGAAGTTCAGCGGCCAGTCGGCTTGTCCCAGGGCCACGAAGGGGGCATGGACGCCGCGGAGCCTGATCCAGACCTTGACACCTTTGGAGACCTGGCCGCCCCGGGCTCCCTCCGCCTTCGCCGGCGGCAGCGGCGGCTCGAATGCGATCTTCTCCAGCACGTGGATCGGAACGGTGACAATGGCGGTCTTTGCCCTAAGGGTCCGGCCGCTGGTGCTGCGGACGGTGACCGTGCCGCCGTCGTCCGCTATGCCTTCAACAGAGAAATCAAAGTCGATGGTGGCGCCGGAGTCCTTGAGGATGGCTTCGGCCAGCACGGCGGTTCCACCCTGGATCTTGTAGGTGGCGCAGGCTTCAAAGTTGACGGCCCAGTCACCGTTGGTGAGGGCCACCCAGCGCAAGGCCTGTGTCAGCGCCGCATCCTGCAGGGGGCCGTTGAAGTTCAGGGCCCAGAAGGATTCGAGGATGTCCCGGACGTCGCCGGCGGGAAACTGTTCCCGGATCCGGTCCTGCACCGAGATATGGTCGATGCCCTTGAAGGCGTCCGTGGCCAAGGGCCTGAACGGTTCGGGGAAGAAGCTCCGGGATTCCTTGACGAACTCGGCGTTGTGACGTCCGATCAGTTCCAGCAGCGCACCGGGCGATCCTTCCTGCCGGCGGCCCGCCGCCCACCAGAAGGCACGCTGCGGCTCCGGACTGGCAACGGTGCCAATGCCGTACCGCTTCAGCTCTGCCCAGACATAGGGCTGCGTCCAGTGCACCCAGGTTCCACCGATTTCGAGGTCGCGGCCCAGGCGGTTGTCCAGCCATGTCCTTCCGCCAACGCGGTCCCGGGCTTCAACGATGCGCACCTGCAGGCCCTGGCGAGTGAGCTCACGGGCTGCGGTGAGGCCGGCAAAACCTGCGCCCACCACGATGACGTCCACTGGGTCCTGATGCAGGGGGCTGCCTTTCTGTTCCATGGTCCGTCCCCTACGAGTAGACGAAGAATTCGACGGTGGGAGCCAGGACCTCCCACCGGGTGCGGGCACCTTTATTGAAGGACGCCGCGCCCCCTGCGGTGAGGTCGTACACGTCGCCGCCCTCCACCTCGATGCGGAGGTGGCCCTGGATGATGTGGATCGTTTCGTCTGCTTCCATGGGCAGGTCGAAGGGCTTCGGCGCCTCGGCAGGCGTGACATGCCAGTAGCCACAGGCGAGCGCGGGCCTGCCTCCTTCGCCGAAGCGGCGGACCCACTGCACCTGGCCGAGTTCGAAGGGCTCGTTCTTGGCGGGGTCAAGGGAAGAGGACGTGGTGAAGGCAGGAGTTGGTGTCATGGTTTGCTCCAGGTTGGAAAGGGCGGCGGGAATCATGGGTAGTCCGCCGAAGGTATGGAAAAGGGGTCCGCCTTGTGACCAGTATCACTGCGTGAAAGCAATCTAAGCAAATGCTTAGTTTTAAGTCAATAGCGACGCCGGCCCGGAACCGGGGCTGGCTAGAATCGAGGCTATGACCGCTTCCGCCGCCCGCTCCGCCACGCCCGCATACGGCAAAGGCAGGGAGGCTTTGCTCCGGGCTGCCGTTAATGTGGTTGCCGCAAAAGGTCTGCGCGGGCTCACCTACCGTGCCGTTGCTGAAGCCGCGGGGGTCAACAACAGTCTCGTGGCCCATCATTTCGGAACGCGGGATTCCCTGATCGCCGCAGCACTGGAGTGGTCCTCGGAACAGTCCATCGCCGCCTCACGGCTGCGGGATGCAGCAGAGAACGGCGGCACATTTACCGAGGCGCTGCTGGAGCTGCTCCTTGAGGACCCGGGCTTGCAGGTCTTCCAGTACGAAATGATCCTTGAGGCCCGGCGCCGCCCGGAACTGGCAGGACCGGTGGCCAAGCTCTACGAGAGCTACGTGGACGCCTTGTCCGGGGGCTTGCAGGCGTTCGGTATCCAGGGTGACGTCCGTGTGGTTGCCCGTTCCCTGTTCGCTGCACTGGATGGACTGGTCCTGCAGTACATCGCCGGCGTCGGGCGGGACGAGATCGCCGCCGCCCTGGAGGAAGTGCACCAGGCGGTTCTCCTGCGGCGGGACGGGTCCTGAGCGGCAAAGACATCCGGGCGCAGAAAAGCGCGGCCGGCCGCCCAATGCAGCCAGCCGCGCTTTCGATATGAAGTTGTCGTTTGTTACCGGAGCACCACAGTGCGGTTGCCCTGCAGGATGACACGGCCCTCACAGTGCCACTTCACCGCGTTGGAGAGGGCTTTGCATTCCGTGTCCCGGCCAGCCGCCACCAGGTCCTCGGGCCCGTAGGTGTGGTCAACGTCCACCACCTGCTGGGAGATGATGGGCCCCTCGTCCAGTTCGGCGTTGACGTAGTGGGCGGTGGCGCCCACGGTCTTCACGCCCCGGGCGTACGCCTGGTGGTACGGCTTGGCGCCCTTGAAGCTGGGCAGGAACGAGTGGTGGATGTTAATGGCGCGGCCGTCCAGCTTGCGGGTCAGGTCGTCGCTGAGCACCTGCATGTAGCGGGCCAGCACCACCAGTTCCACATCCAGCCCATCCACCAGTGCCATCAGCGCAGCCTCGGCGGCAGGTTTGGTCTCGGCGGTGACGGGGACGTGGTGGAACGGGATGCCATGCCACTCCACCAGCGCCTGGTGGTCCCGGTGGTTCGACACCACCGCCACCACATCCACCGGCAGTTCGCCGATCCTGGCGCGGAAGAGCAGGTCGTTGAGGCAGTGGCCGAACTTGGAGACCATGATCAGCACCTTGCGCTTGGATCCCTGGCGTTCCAGCTGCCAGCGCATGCCGAACTTTTCGGCGACAGGGGCGAAGGAGGACCGCAGGGTGTCCAGCGTGGATTCGTCCCCTTCGGAGACGAAGTGCACGCGCATGAAGAAGTGGCCTTCGCTGCGCTCACCAAACTGCTTGTTGTCGATGATGTCGCAGCCATGCTCCAACAGGAAGCCGGACACGGCGTGGACAATGCCGGGGCCTTCCGGGCAGTCGAGGGTCAGGACGTGCTCCACGGTGGTGGGCGCCTTCGGTGCGGGGATGTGGGTTTCAGTGGCAGTCATGGTTCAGCACTCGATCACGTTCACGGCGAGTCCTCCTCGGGAGGTTTCCTTGTACTTGGTTTTCATGTCGGCCCCTGTGTCGCGCATGGTCTTGATGGCCTTGTCCAGCGAGACCTTGTGGCTCCCGTCCCCGTGCAGGGCCAGCCGGGCCGCGTTGATCGCCTTGACGCTGGCGATCGCATTCCGTTCGATGCAGGGGATCTGCACCAGGCCGCCCACGGGGTCGCAGGTCAGGCCCAGATTGTGCTCGATCCCCACCTCGGCGGCGTTTTCCACCTGCGCGGGCGTCCCGCCGAGCACTTCACAGAGCCCTGCGGCGGCCATCGAGCAGGCGGAGCCCACCTCACCCTGGCAGCCCACTTCGGCACCTGAGATGGAGGCATTCGTTTTGAACAGGATTCCGACGGCGGCCGCCGCCAGCAGGAAGCGGACCACGCCGTCGTCGTCAGCTCCTGGAACAAACTTCATGTAGTAGTGCAGGACGGCAGGCACGATTCCCGCGGCCCCGTTGGTGGGGGCGGTGACGATCCGCCCGCCGGCGGCATTTTCCTCGTTCACGGCGAGGGCGAACAGGTTGACCCATTCCATGGCGTGGAGCGCGTCCGTGCTGGCCGAGTCTGCTGAAAGTGTCTTGTGGAGCGCGGGCGCCCGCCGGGTTACCTTCAGGCCGCCGGGCAGGATGCCTTCGGCGTTGCAGCCGTTCTGCACGCATTCCTTCATCACGGCCCACAGCCCCAGGAGCTGCTCCCGGAGTTCGGCTTCGCTGCGCCAGGTCAGCTCGTTGGCCAGCATGACATCGGAGATGGACATGCCTTCCCGGCTGCAGATCTGCAGGAGTTCATCCGCCGTGGAAAACGGATACGGCAGCACGGTGTCATCCGCCACCACCTTGTCCGCGCCCCGGGCGTCGCCGTCCACCACGAAGCCGCCGCCGATTGAGTAGAAGCTCCGCTCGCTCAGCACTGCTCCGGTGTGGTCGAAGGCCCGGAAGGTCATGCCGTTGGGGTGCGCGGGAAGGGATTTGCGGCGGTGGAGAACCACGTCCTCTTCCCAGTTGAAGTCCACCCGGTGGATGCCTGCGATCTGCAGTTCTGCATTGAGCGCGGCGGCGGCCACCTGGTCATCCGCCGTGAACGTGTTGACGGTTTCGGGTTCCAGGCCCTGCAGTCCCAGGACCACGGCCTTGTCGGAGCCGTGGCCGCGCCCCGTGGCGCCCAGGGAACCGAAGAGTTCCGACTGGACGCGCACGGTGGAGGCCAGCTGCCCGTCGCCCTTCAGCCCGTCAGCGAAGAGCTTGGCCGCCCGCATCGGGCCCACCGTGTGTGACGACGAGGGCCCGATGCCAACAGAGAAGAGGTCCAGGACGCTGAGCGCCATCAGGGGACCTCTGGCGAGGCGTACTCCCGCATGGCGTCCAGGAGCCACCGGCCCAGGAACTCGGCGAAAGAGGCGCGCGGGAAGATCCGGAAGGATTCCTCACCGGTCTTCCACAGGATGGCGGGGATGTTCGCAATCTCCGTGGAGAAGGCGGTGCCGGCCTTGAACACCCGCGGGTGCAGGTCCAGCGAGCAGCCTTTTTCCAGGACGGCACGGGCGCGGGGTCCCGTCAGCTCGAACGTGGTGCGGTTGGCGGAGAGGTCCACCACCTGGCCCGAGTCGCCGCCAAGGGCCTCCCGGAGAGCGGGGATCAGGTCCCCGCCCAGGGACTCGTGGGCCTCGGTGGGTGCCACCACCAGGAACTCGGAGGGGCCCAGCCACAGCACGGAGGCGTCACCTTTGGTGGCCACCGATCCGGAGCCGGCAGGCAGGCCGCCGGTGACGGCGGCCAGCCGGGTTGCGGTTTCCGAGCCGGCGTCCGCCCGGAGCCCCACCATGGTCAGGAAGGGCACTTCGGACAGCTCAACGGTGCCGGCCAGGGAACCGGCGGCGAACGCTTCAGCCAGCTGCTTGGCCGGGCTGACGCGGGCGGCGAGGTTCTTGTCTGCTGAGGTCGGGGATGCTGCTGTTTCAGCCATCTTTACGGGTCCCTTCGGGGTCAAAAAGCACTGTCTCTGCCACAACCACGTCCACCAGCTGGTCGCCGGCGGCTGCAACGAGCGTTTCGCCGATGCGGTTGCGTCCGTTCTTGATGAGGGCCAGGCCGAATGAGCGGCCCAGCGCGGCGCTGTGGTAGCTGGAGGTAACGAAGCCTTCCATCGGCACCGGTCCGTAGGCCGGATTGGTGGAGCGGCCCTTTTCCACGAGCTGGGTGCCTTCGGGCAGCCGGAGCGTGCCGTCCACGGGCAGGACGCTGACCAGGTGCTTGCGGTCCTCGCGCTGGGCGTCCAGGCGGGAGTAGGAGCGCTTGCCGATGAAGTCCTTGGCCTTGGAGACGATCCACTCCATGCCGGCGTCCTGGGGGGTGACGGTGCCGTCCGTGTCCTGCCCGACGATCGGGTACCCCTTTTCGGCGCGGAGCACGTGCATGGTTTCGGTGCCATACGGGGTGATGTTGAATTCCGCACCGGCAGCCGCCACAGCCTCCCAGGTGTTCAGCCCGTACCAGGCCGGGACGTTGATCTCGTAGGCCAGTTCGCCGGAGAACGAGATGCGGCAGATCCGCGCGCGGACACCCGAGGCGAGGGTGGTTTCGCGGAAGGTCATGAAGGGGAAGGCCTCGGCGTCCAGGCCGCCGTTGGCAGCCAGTTCCGGCGCCACCTTGGCGATGACTTCACGGGACTTGGGGCCGACGACGGCAATGGTGCTCCACTGCTCGGTCACCGAGGTGCACTTGACGTCCAGCTCAGGCCATTCGGTCTGCAGCCATTCCTCCAGCCAGTCCAGCACCTTGGCGGCGCCGCCGGTGGTGGTGGTCATGAAGTAGGTTTCGTCGTCCACGCGGAGGGTCACGCCGTCGTCGAAAATCATGCCGTCCGGGGTGCACATGACGCCGTAGCGTGCGGAGCCGGGGGCGAGCTTCTTGAACGCGTTGGTGTAGATCCGGTTCAGGAACTCCCCTGCGTCCTTGCCGCGGATCTCGATCTTGCCCAGGGTGGTGGCGTCCATGAAGCCCACGGACTCGCGGACTGCAGCGCATTCGCGCAGCACGGCGGCGTCCATGTCCTCCCCGTCCTGCGGGTAGTACCAGGGGCGCTTCCACTGTCCAACGTCCTCGAACAGCGCGCCCTTGGCGACATGCCAGGGGTGGATCGAGGTGACGCGGGCGGGATCGAACAGCTCGCCGCGCTGGCGTCCGGCCAGTGCAGCAAAAGCCACCGGGGTGAACGGCGCACGATAGGTGGTGGTGCCGATGTCACCGATGCCGCGCGAGGCCTCGCCGGCAGTGCGCAGGGCCGCGGCGATGACACCGATGGCGTTGACGCCCGAGGTCTTGCCCTGGTCGTTGGCGGTGCTGATGGAGGTGTACCGCTTGATGTGCTCCACGGAGCGCATGCCTGCGCCGGTGGAGCGGAGCACGTCCGCCACGGACTGGTCGCGCTGGAAGTCCACGAAGTGGTGGTGCCAGTCGTCAGGCGTGCCGCTCTCGCCCGGCACCAGCCAGAGCTGGCGGGTGGGGGCGGAGGCCTTCGGCTCACCAAACACGGAAGGCTCGACGGCGGACGCGAACCCGGCGGCGATGGCCGCCCTCGCGCCGGCGGAGACGCCCTCGGCGACGCAGTCTTCGGTGGCGAAGGACCCGCGGCCGGAGCCGATGGTCTGCTGGTTGGGCACTTCGGTGCTGGGCACGAAGGCTGCCAGGTCGTCGTCCCAGCGCAGCTTGCCCTGCCGCTGCGAGTGCAGGTGGACCAGCGGGCTCCAGCCGCCGGACACTGCCAGGAGGTCTGCGGAGATCTGTTCGACGCCCGAGGTGAGCTCGCCGTCGTCGTTGATGCTGCGGACCGTGACCCCGTCCAGGCGGCCGTCGGCGCCTGCCGAGGTGTTGGCCACCGCGCTGCCGATCAGCACCCGGATGCCGGATTCGACGGCGGCCGTCGCCACGGCGGTGAGCTTGGGACGGGCGTCCACCACGGCTGCGACCTTGACGCCGGCGGCGGCGAGGTCGGCGGCGACGTCATAGGCGCTGTCATTGGTGGTGCTGATGACCACGCGCTTGCCGGCGGCAACGCCGTAACGGTTGAGGTAGCTGCGCACGGCAGAGGCCAGCATGATGCCGGGACGGTCATTGTTCTCGAACACCAGGGGACGCTCGTGGGCGCCGGGCGCCAGCACCACCTGGTTGGCACGGATGTGCCAAATCCGCTGGCGGGAGACGCCGGGGGCAGCGGGACTGGAGAGGTGGTCGGTGCGGTTCTGGACGGCGATGACGTAGTTGGCGTCGTAGGCGCCGAACGCGGTAGTGCGGTTCAGGACGGTGGATTCCGCGCCGGAAACCAGCTCGGCTTCGACGTCGGCAACCCATTCCAGGGCCGGCTTGCCTTCGATCGTCTCGGCCAGTCCCTCAGCGGTGGAGCCGGAGAGCAGGGAGCCGCCGAGTTCGGGCTGGTCGTCCAGCAGCATGACGCGGGCTCCGGTGCGGACGGCCTCGCGGGCTGCGGCGAGTCCGGCGGGGCCGCCGCCGACAACCAGGACGTCGGTGTGGACGTACTTCTTGTCGTATTCGGCGCGGTCGTCCTCCGGGTCAAGCTTGCCCAAGCCGTTCAGCAGCGTGGCCTTGAGCCCGTCAACCAGGGAGACGGTAGTGGCGGGGAGCATGGATTCCGCAACGTGGCCGGGGAAGCGGGCCTCCACGCGGACCAGGGCGTTGGCCTCTTCAACGCCGGCGGACATGATGCCGCGGGGGCGGTCCTCGTAGAGCGAGTTCCCGGCGGCGATGCGGCCGTTGGCCAGCAGGGCGGAAGCAAGGGTGTCGCCGGGGTGGCCTGTGAACTCCTCGCCGTCCACGGTGAAGCGCCAGGAGATGGTGCGGTCGATGCGGCCGCCGGTAGCCAGGCGGGCGTTCTGGGAAGTCACTTGGTCGCTCCTTCCGGGGCGGTGGTGCTGAGGATGCTCGTGGTGGAGGTGCTGGGTGCGGCACTTCCCGTGGTGGTGCTGTCAGGGCCGGTGCTGGCGGTCCCGGTCTCGGGCGTGGCCCTCGAGGAACTGTCGGGCCGCGGCGTGCCCATCTTGTAGACGGCCTTGATGTCGTAGCTCACGGTGTCGCGGAGCATGTTGAACCACTGGCGGCATCCGGTGCTGTGGACCCAGCGCTCGGCGAAGATGCCTTTGGGGTTCTCCCGGTAGAAGAGGTAGCGGGACCACTCCGTGTCGGTCAGCTCGTTCGGGTTCTCCGGGTACGGGACGTGGGCCTGGCCGCCGTAGTGGAATTCGGTTTCGTCCCGCGGGCCGCAGTTGGGGCATGGGATCAGCAGCATGTGCGTTGGTCCTTTCTGGTGGCGGGTCTAGTGGGCCACGGCGGCGGCGCCGTGTTCGTCGATGAGGGCGCCGGTTTCGAAGCGTTCCAGCGAGAACGGCTTGTTCAGCGCGTGCGGTGCGCCGGTGGCGATGGTGTGCGCGAAGGTCATGCCCGCGGCGGGCGTGCCCTTGAATCCGCCGGTTCCCCAGCCGCAGTTCACGAACATGTTCTCCACCGGGGTGGTGCCCACGATCGGCGAGGCGTCCATTGTGGTGTCCACGATGCCGCCCCAGGTCCGGAGTACGTGCGCCCGGGCAAAGATGGGGAAGAGCTCGACGGCGGCCGCCATCTGCTGCTCGATCACGTGGAAAGAGCCGCGCTGGCCGTAGCCGTTGTAGGAGTCAACGCCGGCGCCCATGACCAGTTCGCCCTTGTGTGCCTGCGAGACGTAGACGTGGACGTGGTTGGACATGACCACCGTGGGGTGGACGGGCTCGTGCAGCTCAGAAACCAGGGCCTGCAGCGGGTGGGACTGGATGGGCAACTGGAAACCGGCCATCTCTGCCAGGACCGAGCTGTGGCCGGCGGCGCAGAGGCCCACCTTTTCGGTGTTGATGGTGCCGCGGTTGGTCTTGACGCCCACCACGCGGTCGCCGTCCTTGAGGAAGCCGGTGACTTCGCAGTTCTGGATGATGTCCACGCCCATTTCATCGCATTTGCGGGCGAAGGCCCAGGCCACGTGGTCGTGCTTGGCGATGCCGGCGCGGGGCTGGTAGGTGGCGCCCATGACGGGGTAGCGGATGTTGTCCCGGATGTTCAGGATGGGGCAGAGTTCCTTGACCTGCTGCGGGTCCAGCCACTCGGCGTCCACACCGTTGAGCTTGTTGGCGCCCACGCGGCGGATGCTTTCGCGGACGTCGCCCAGGGTGTGGGCCAGGTTCATCACGCCACGCTGGCTGAACAGGAAGTCGTACTCAAGTTCCTCGGGCAGGATTTCCCAGAGCTTGAGCGCGTGCTCGTAGATGGCGGCGCTCTCGTCCCAGAGGTAGTTGGAGCGGATGATGGTGGTGTTGCGGGCCATGTTGCCGCCGGCCAGCCAGCCCTTTTCCAGGACGGCAATGTTGGTCATGCCGTGGTTCTTCGCCAGGAAGTACGCGGTGGCCAGGCCGTGCCCGCCACCGCCGACAACCACGGCGTCGTAAGAGGACTTGGGTTCCGGGTTCCGCCAGAGGAAATCCGGGTGCTCCGGAAGGTGCTGGGTGCTCACTGGGCGGCTCCAATCAGGTCTGCCTCGATGCCGGCCAGGTTGGCGTCGGCGGAGAGGTGCGGATAGAGGGGGAACTTGGCGGCCAGGGCCGTCACGCGTTCCCGGAGTTCGACGGCGGTGTCCCCGGGGAGGCTGCCCGTGCCGGCGGAGGCAATCAGCGCAGTGGCGATGATGTCCGCAACCTCGGTGAATTCCGCGGCGCCGAAGCCGCGGGCGGCCAGGGCGGGGGTGCCGATCCGGAGTCCGGAGGAGACCATCGGCGGGCGGGGGTCGAAGGGGACGGCGTTGCGGTTGACGGTGATGCCGATCTGGTGGAGGGCGTCCTCGCCCTGCTGGCCGTCGAGCTCCGAGTTGCGCAGGTCCACCAGGACCAGGTGGACGTCGGTACCGCCGTTGACCACGGAGATGCCGGCGGCTGCCACGTCGTCCTTGAGGAGGCGTTCAGCCAGGAGCTTGGCTCCCTGCAGGACGCGCTCCTGGCGTTCCTTGAATTCGGGGGCTGCGGCGAGCTTGAAGGCCACGGCCTTGGCAGCGACCACGTGCTCCAGCGGTCCACCCTGCTGGCCGGGGAACACCGCGCTGTTGATCTTCTTGGCGTACTCCTCCTTGGCCAGGATGACGCCGCCGCGGGGTCCGCCCAGTGTCTTGTGGGTGGTGGTGGTGACCACGTCCGCGTAGGGGACGGGGTTGGGGTGCAGGCCTGCGGCGACGAGGCCGGCGAAGTGGGCCATGTCCACCATCAGGTAGGCGCCAACCAGGTCGGCGATGCGGCGGAACTCGGCGAAGTCCAGCTGGCGGGAGTAGGCGGACCAGCCGGCAACGATCAGCTTGGGCTTGTGCTCCAGGGCCAGGGCTTCCACCTCGGCCATGTCGATCCGGAGGTCATCTTCGCGGACATGGTACGGAACCACGTTGTACAGCTTGCCGGAGAAGTTGATCTTCATGCCGTGGGTCAGGTGGCCGCCGTGGGCCAGGGACAGGCCAAGGATGGTGTCGCCCGGGTTCAGCAGGGCGAACATGGCGGCAGCATTGGCCTGCGCGCCGGAGTGCGGCTGGACGTTGGCGAACTCTGCGCCAAAGAGGGCCTTCACGCGGTCGATGGCCAGCTGCTCGATGACGTCGACGTGCTCGCAGCCGCCGTAGTAGCGCTTGCCCGGGTAGCCCTCGGCGTACTTGTTGGTGAGGACCGAGCCCTGGGCCTCCATCACGGCGGACGGAGCGAAGTTCTCCGACGCGATCATTTCAATGGTGGACTGCTGGCGGTGCAGTTCCCGTGCCACAGCGGCGGCGACGTCGGCGTCTACCGTGGCGAGCGAGGCGTTCAGTACATCCTGCATGGTTCTCCTTCTAGGCCCTTCGGAGTTACTGACCTATAACTGATCTGTAACTGATATATTAGAACTGTCGTAATAGTATGTTCCAGATCACTTGGACGTCAATAGCACTCCTGGGAAGGCTCGAGATGAGCGTCACATTAGAGAACCACCTCGCTGGGGAGGGAGACCTCTCGCTCTCCGAACAGGCCTACCGGCACCTCCGCGACCGGCTCATCATGCTGGACATCCGGCCGGGCGAGGCGATCAACGACGGCAAGCTGGCGGCCGAACTCGGGATTGGCCGGACGCCGGTCCGGGAAGCACTCAAACGCCTGGAAAGCGACCACCTCGTGGTCTCCTACCCCCGCCGCGGAACGTTCGCCACCATCGTCGACATCACCGAACTCGCCGACGTCTCCGAGCTGCGCGAATCCCTGGAGCCCCTGGCGGCGCGCCGGGCTGCCAAGCTGGCAACGCCGGCACTGCGCGCGGAAATCAGGGAGACTGCAGCGGCAATCTCCACCATGGGCGATGACGACGACCCCTACGACCTCATGCGGTACGACATCAAAGTCCACCGGCTGATCTACCGGGCCGCAGCCAACTCGCACCTCGAGGACGTGCTGATCCGCTACGACAACCTGGCCACGCGCATCTGGTGCATGGTGCTGGAAAAGGTGCCCTCCGTCGCGTCCCACATCGCCGAGCACGTGGAGCTGCTGGAGGCAGTGGCCGACGGCGACGCGGAGCGGGCGGGCAAGCTCGCCCTGGAGCACGTCACCAGTTTCGAACAGGCCATCCGCAACGTGCTTTAGTGGTGGTGCTTCACGCTCTGTTACCGCAGCCGGCTGCGCACTTCCCTGGCAAACTCCAGCGTGGTGGCTGAGCCGCCAAGATCCGGCGTCGCAATTCCTTCCGCAAGCGTGGACTCGAACGCCGCGGTCAGGGATCGGGCCGCCGCCTCCTCCCCCAGGTGGTCCAGCATCATGGCCGCAGCCCACAGCGCGCCCACGGGATTCGCGATGCCCTTGCCCGCAATGTCCGGGGCAGAACCGTGGACCGGCTCGAACATTGACGGGTACCGGCGTTCAGGGTTCAGGTTGGCGCTGGGAGCGATGCCGATGGAGCCGGCCACTCCGGCCACCAGGTCGGACAGGATGTCGCCGAACAAATTCGACGCCACAATGGTGCGGACGCTCGTGGGCTTCATGACCAGCCGGGCCGCCAGGGCATCGATAAGCACCTTGTCCACCGTGACGTCCGGGAACTCTTCCACCGTCCGGGCCACTACCTCGTCCCAGAACGGCATGGTGTGGATGATGCCGTTGGATTTGGTGGCGGAGACCAGAGTGCCGCCCCGTTCGGCGGCGGTCTTTGCGGCGTAGCGCGCCACGCGGGTAATGCCCGCCTTGGTGAACACGCTCTCCTGGACGGCAAATTCCGCGTCCGTCCCGGCGCCGAAGCGGCCGCCGATCTGCGAGTATTCGCCTTCAACGTTTTCGCGCACCACCACGATGTCCAGGTCCTCGATCCCCGGCATCGCACCGGTCACTCCGGGCAGCAGCTTCATGGGGCGAAGGTTGACGTACTGGTCGAACTCCCGCCGGATGGGAATCAGCAGCCCCCACAGGGTCACGTCATCCGGAACGTCAGGCGTGCCCACTGCTCCCAAATAGATCCCGTCGCCGCTGCTGAGCTGCTCGATACCGTCAACGGGCATCATGCGGCCCGTTTTGACGTAAAGATCGCTGTTCCAGTCGCGGACCCGCCACGACACGCCAAAGCCGTGCAGCCCGGCCACCGCGTCCACGCACTCCATGGCCACGTCCGTGACATCAACGCCGATGCCGTCACCGGGAATGGAATCGATGGTGTAGGTGCGGGTCATGTTGTTCCAATCGCTCGTTCATTCCTGTGTGCCTAAATCGTAAAGGCAGCAGCCAGGGCTCCAAGGTGTGACGTGGCATACTTCCCTAGAGGTGCCCGGCCGGGAGGGCCGGCGGAAGCGCGAAAGGCCGGTCAAGATGCAGGAAACCGTAAACGAGGACCAGGAAGCGCACCGGCATGTGCTGTCTGCATTGTCCCGGGAGCGGCAGCTTGGGCTGCGCCCGGACCAGGATTTTGACCGGCGCCTCGACGGACACTTTCCCACCCTCCGCAGCCTGTTCCATTCCCTGTACGGCGACCGCAATGACTGGCTGGACCAGCTGACGGACCTGGTCCTCCAGTGCGCCCGGTCCTGGCAGGAGCGGCCACCGGAGCTGAAGGCAACGGACGCGGAGCGCGAAGGCGCCCCGGACTGGTTCCAGTCCAACCGGATGCTGGGCGGCGTCTGCTACGTGGACCGCTACGCCGAAAGCCTGGAAGGAGTCCGGGCCCGGATCCCCTACTTCAAGGAACTGGGCCTGACGTACCTGCACCTCATGCCGCTGTTCCTGGCACCCGAGCCGCACTCCGACGGCGGGTACGCGGTGTCCAGCTACCGGGAGGTCAATCCCAAGCTGGGCACCATGGAGCAACTGCGGTCCCTGGCAGCCGAACTGAAGGACAACGGCATCAGCCTGGTGGTGGACTTCATCTTCAACCACACCTCCGACGAACACGAGTGGGCGCGGAAGGCAGCCGCGGGGGACCCGGAGTACAGCGATTACTACTGGATCTTTCCGGACCGCACCATCCCGGACGCGTTCGAGGCGAACGTCCGCGAGATCTTCCCGGAGAATCACCCCGGGTCCTTCATCCGGATGGAGGACGGCCGCTGGGTGTGGGCCACGTTCCACACCTACCAGTGGGACCTGAACTACTCCAACCCCGACGTCTTCCGTGCCATGGCAGGCGAGATGCTGTTCCTGGCCAACCAGGGCGTGGACATACTGCGCATGGATGCGGTGGCCTTCATCTGGAAGCAGTTGGGGACACCATGCGAGAACCTGCCCCAGGCGCACACGCTGCTGCGGGCCTTCAACGCGGTGTGCCGCTTGGCGGCGCCGTCGCTGCTGTTCAAGTCCGAGGCGATCGTGCACCCGGACGAAGTCGCCCTCTACATCGACCCCAAGGAATGCCAGCTTTCGTACAACCCCCTGCAGATGGCACTGATCTGGGAGTCCCTGGCCACCCGTGACGTCTCGCTCCTGGCCCAGGCCCTGGAACGCAGGCACAACATCCCGGACGGCACGGCCTGGGTGAACTACGTCCGCAGCCATGACGACATCGGCTGGACCTTCGCCGACGAGGACGCGGCCGAGCTGGGCATCAACGGCTTCGACCACCGCCGCTTCCTGAACTCCTTCTACGTCAACAGGTTCCCTGGCAGCTTCGCCCGCGGCGTCCCCTTCCAGGACAACCCCAAGACCGGCGACTGCCGGATTTCCGGCACGACGGCGTCCCTGTGCGGTATGGAGGTGAACCCGGCTGAGGCGGTGGAGCGGATCCTCCTGGCCCATTCGGTGCCGTTCAGCACCGGCGGTCTCCCCCTGCTGTACCTGGGAGACGAGGTGGGTCAGGTCAATGACTACGGCTACGCGTCCGAGCCCGGCCACGGGGAGGACAGCCGATGGGTGCACCGGCCGCACTTCCCGGCGGAGCAGTACGCCCGGCGCTTGGACCCGGACACGCCGGAGGGCGCCGTGTACGCGGGATTGAAGAGGATGGTCGAGGTGCGCGCCGGCACCCCCGAATTTGCCGGGACCACGCTCATCGACTTCGGCACCAACAACCGCTCCGTGCTCGGGTACCAGCGGCCGGGGGACGCGGAAGGCGGCAGCACCATCCTCGCGCTGGCCAATTTCAGCGACTCACCCCAGACCCTGGCCGGGGAGACCTTCGGCGGGTACTCCCCTGCCGCCGTCGACCTTTTCTCCGAAGCAGCCCTGCGGCTGGACGGCGGCGTCACCCTCCTGCCCCGTCAGTATCTCTGGCTGCGCGTTACGCCGCAGTAATTGGGAGCTGGCGCCGGGCCGTGAAAGCATACGGATCATGGCCTCCAAGATTGCGTACCAGGGTGAGCCCGGCGCCAACTCCAACATCGCGTGTCAGCAAATGTTCCCGGACATGGAAAGCGTCCCGTGTGCCAGCTTCGAGGATGCCTTTGAGCTGGTAAGCAGCGGTGAGGCGGAGCTGGCCATGATCCCGATCGAGAACTCGATCGCCGGCCGCGTGGCGGATATCCATATCCTGCTGCCGCAGTCCAACCTGCAGATCGTGGGCGAATACTTCCTGCCCATCCACTTCGACCTGCTGGGCATCCCGGGCAGCACCATCGAGGCCGCCACCGAGGTGCACAGCCACATCCATGCGCTGGGCCAGTGCCGGAAGCTGATCCGCGAACATGGCCTCAAGCCGGTCATCGCCGGTGACACCGCCGGGTCCGCCCGGGAGGTGGCCGAGTGGAACGATCCCCGCAAGCTCTCCCTCGCTCCCCCGCTGGCCGCACAAATCTACGGCCTGGATGTCCTGGCGTCGCGGGTGGAGGACGACCCCTCCAACACCACCCGCTTCGTGGTGCTGGCCCGGGAAACGGCACTGCCGGCCCGGGAAGAACTTCCCGGGCCGGCAGTGACGAGCTTCCTGTTCCGCGTCCGCAACGTCCCCTCCGCCCTCTACAAGGCGCTGGGCGGTTTCGCCACCAACGGCGTGAACATGACCCGGCTGGAGAGCTACATGGTGGGCAACGAGTTCGCGGCCACCATGTTCATGGCGGACGTCGAAGGCCACCCCGAGGACCTGCCGCTGAAGCTGGCCCTCGAGGAACTGGACTTTTTCACCACCGAGGTGCGGATCCTCGGCGTGTACCCGGCCGCGGACTACCGGGCGGCGGCAGCCACCGGCTGACGCGGCTTTGCGGGGGCGGCCTGCACGAGCGGGGTGAAGAACGCGCCCAGTTCCGCCGTTGCGGTCAGGGGCAGGACATTGGCAACGTACTGGTCCGGACGGACCACCACCACAACGCCGTTGCGGTCCAGGCCGCGCAGGTCGAAGATGTCCGCCTTGGGATCGGTGGCGTAGACCTTTTCGTAGTCGGTCAGCTTGAAGGGGCCCACCTGGGGCTTGAAGACGGCCGGCACAGCGCTGATGTCGACGGCGGTGTGCGGCTGCTGGTAGACCACCTTCAGGTCGAACCACGCATCCGGGTCGGCGCCGGCAGGCGTCGAGGCCAAGGGGGACTCCGGCGAATTGGCGAACCACTCGGCGAGCATGTCCGTGGCGGAGTTGGTGCCGGGAAGCGCGCCATCCGCGAAGACGTAGATCCGCCAGCGGCCGTCAGCGGTGGCGTGGTGGCCCAGGTGGATGGGGTTGGTGTCCCCCACCCGCACCACCGGGGCTGATTTGAAGCGCTTGCCCACGGGGAAGCCGGCGGCCAGCTCCTGGTGGTCCGCGGAGCCAACGATCAGGGACGGCGTGTACTGGGTCATGAACCCGGCCGGGAATTCGGCGGTCTGCACATAGAAGTCCTCGAGGTCCGAGGGGTGCTCGAACTCCTCCGGCTTCTTGGCCATCATGGTTGACCACTCCTTGTCGAAGTCGATCAGGTTCCTCGCCACCACCTGGCGTTCCGCCGAGTATGTGGCCAGCAGGCTCTCCGGGCTGCGCCCTTCCAGCACGTGCCCCAGCTTCCAGGCAATGTTGAAGCCGTCCTGCATGGAGACGTTCATGCCCTGGCCGGCCTTTGCACTGTGCGTGTGGCACGCATCGCCGGTGATGAAGACCCGCGGGGTCCGGGTGCCGCGTTCCTCCGGCAGGACGTCGTCGAACCTGTCCGTTAACCGGTGGCCCACCTCGTACACGCTGTGCCAGGCGATGTTCCGCACGTCCAGGGTGTAGGGGTGGAGGATCTCGTTGGCCTTGGCGATGATCTCTTCGATGGAGGTGTCGCGGACCGAGTGGTGGCTGTTGGGGTCAACCTCGCCCAGGTCCACGTACATGCGGAACAGGTGGCCACCTTCGCGGGGAATGAGCAGGATGCTGCCCTTTTCGCCCTGGATGGCGCACTTGGTGCGGATGTCCGGGAAGTCGGTGACGGCGAGCGCGTCCATGACGCCCCAGGCGTGGTTGGCCTGGTCGCCGGCGAGCGTGCAGCCGATGGCCTGGCGCACCTTGCTGCGCGCGCCGTCCGCGCCCACCACGTACTTGGCACGGACCACCCGTTCCCGGCCCTCGTTGGGTCCGTCGGTGTGGCGGAGCGTGACGGTCACCGGGTAGTCACCGCCGCCGGCCACCTCCAGTCCCTGGAAGTCGTAGCCGTAGTCGGGCTTCATGCGCGTGGGCGCGTGGGCCATGTATTCCGCGAAGTAATCCAGCACGCGCGCCTGGTTGACGATCAGGTGCGGGAATTCGCTGATGCCCATTTCGTCGTCCACGGCACGGGCGGTGCGGATGATGTTGGCGTGGTTGGCGGGGTCCGGCTTCCAGAACGCCATTTCGGTGATCCGGTAGGCCTCCGCGATGATCCGCTCCGCGAACCCAAAAGCCTGGAAGGTCTCCACACTGCGGGCCTGGATGCCGTCCGCCTGGCCGATGGCCAGCCTTCCCGGGCGCCGCTCGATGATGCGGGTGGTGATGTTGGGGAACATGGACAGCTGGGCCGCGGCGAGCATTCCGGCAGGACCGGTGCCCACGATGAGCACGTCCACTTCCTCCGGAAGCTCCTCGGGGCGGTTAAGGCCGACGCCGGCCGCCGGCTGGACACGCGGGTCACCGGATACGTATCCGTGGTGGTGGAACTGCACGGGCTTTCCTCACTTCGTCGTGGATGATTATCGAGCGAGTCTCGTTCTATATCAGAACAAGGAATTCGATAATCGAAACTATAAATCTCGCTTCCACTGTACGCCCGATGTGATCCGGGCGACAAGTGCCCCTTAGCTGACCCCCAAAATCCGCTCAAATCAAGGGGTTGACGAAGCCGCAGCGATGGGTAATAGTAATCGTATACGATTTCGTACCTGATGAGGAGAAGGCTTTGGAGCAGGTCAACGGCGATACCCTGGCAGCAGCACGCAAGGTGATCGCGGTGCACATCAACTACCCCAGCCGGGCGGCCCAGCGGGGCCGCACGCCGGCGCAGCCGTCCTACTTCCTCAAGCCTTCCAGCTCGCTGGCCCTTGGCGGTAGCCCCGTGGAGCGGCCGGCCGGCTGCGAACTGCTCGGGTATGAGGGCGAGATCGCGCTCGTGATCGGCAAGGCGGCGCGCCGCGTTTCGCTGGATGACGCCTGGAGCCACGTTGCGGCCATTACCGCCAGCAATGATCTCGGCGTGTACGACCTGCGCTGGGCGGACAAGGGCTCCAATCTCCGGTCCAAGGGCGGCGACGGATTCACCCCGGTGGGCCCGGCACTGATCCCGGCAGACGCCGTCGACCCTTCACAACTGCGGATCCGTACCTGGCACAACGGTGAGCTGGTCCAGGACGACACCACCGAAGACCTGCTCTTTCCCTTTGCGCGGCTCGTCGCGGACCTGTCCCAGCTGCTCACCCTGGAGGAGGGCGACATCATCCTCACCGGTACCCCCGCCGGCGCCTCGGTCGCGACGCCGGGCGACGTCCTGGAAGTGGAAGTGGGAACGGTGGACGGCAGCCTCAGCACCGGGCGGCTGATCACCACAGTGGAGGAAGGCACGACGGCGTTCGCCGACTTTGGTGCCCAGCCCAAGGTTGATGACCTGCAGCGAGAGGAAGCCTACGGATCCCGGAAAGCTGCAGGTTTGGCGGGCCCTGCGAGTGTTCTGACCCCTGAGCTGAAGGCCAAGCTGGAGTCGGTTGCCACCGCCACGCTGTCCTCCCAGATGCGCAAGCGCGGCCTTAATAACGTCAGCATCGACGGGCTGCAGGCCACCCGCCCGGACCGGCGCGTGGTGGGGCTGGCCCGGACCCTGCGCTACGTGCCCAACCGCGAGGATCTCTTCAAGACCCACGGCGGCGGCTTCAACGCCCAGAAACGCGCCATCGACTCCGTAAACGAAGGCGAGATCCTGGTGATGGAAGCCCGCGGCGAAAAAGGAACCGGCACTGTTGGTGACATCCTGGCCCTCCGTGCCCAGGTCCGCGGCGCAGCAGCGATCATCACCGACGGCGGCGTCCGCGACTACTCGGCTGTCGCCGACCTTGAGATGCCAACGTACTTCTCCAATCCGCACCCCGCCGTGCTGGGCCGCCGCCACATCCCATGGGACACGGACATCACCATCGCGTGCGGCGGAGCCACCGTTCAGCCCGGCGACATCATCGTGGCCGACTCCGACGGCATCCTGGTGATCCCGCCGACCATCGCCGAGGAACTCGTGGAGGACTCCATCCAGCAGGAAAGGGAAGAGACCTTCATCTTCGAGATGGTCAAGCAGGGCAACAGCGTGGACGGCCTCTACCCCATGAACTCGGAGTGGCAGGCGCGGTACAAGGAATGGGAAGCGAAGGCCAATGACTGAGACCACAATGGCTGTCGGAAGCAAGTCCGAACAGGCCTACCAGGCCGTCAAGGCCCGGATCGTCGAAGGCACCTACACCCCCGGCTACCGCCTGGTACTGGGCTCCATCGCCAAGGACCTTGGTTTCAGCGTGGTCCCGGTCCGCGAGGCCATCCGGCGGCTCGAGGCCGAAGGGCTGGTGACGTTTGAACGGAACGTCGGCGCCACCGTCGCGGGGATCGACCCCACCGAGTATCTCTACACCATGCAGACCCTCAGCATTGTGGAGGGTGCCGCCACCGCCATGTCCGCCCCGCTGATCGGTCCCGCCGCCGTGGCCCGGGCCCGCGCCGTGAATGAAGAGATGCGGGAGTGCCTGGACCACTTCGATCCCGTCCGGTTCACGCAGCTCAACCAGGACTTCCACAGTGTCCTGTTTGAGCACTGCCCCAACCCGCACATCCTGGACCTGGTGCACCGCGGCTGGAACCGGCTCGCATCCCTCCGGTCCTCCACCTTCCGCTTTGTCCCCGGCCGCGCCCGCGACTCGGTGGAGGAACACGAAAACCTGCTGAAGCTCATCGAAAGCGGAGCCGACGCAGAACAGATCGAAAAAGCCGCCAGGCTCCACCGCTCCGCCACCCTGGACGCGTACCTGGCCCAGACCAACCACTGACACGCAGTTAGGACTTCAACGATGACGACCTCAGTAGAAACCAGCAAGCACTACATTCCCGAGGACCTGCCCACCCACATCCAGCACTACATCAACGGCCAGTTCGTTGACTCCGTGGGCGGCAAGACCTTCGACGTCCTGGACCCGGTTTCCAACCGGAACTACGCCACCGCCGCGGCCGGCCAGAAGGAGGACATTGACCTCGCCGTAGCCGCCGCCCGCGAAGCGTTCGTAAACGGCCCCTGGCCGAAGATGAAGCCGCGCGAACGCGCCCGCATCCTGAACCGGATCGCCGACGCCGTCGAGGCCCAGGAAGCGCGCCTCGCCGAACTCGAAACCTTCGACACCGGCCTGCCCATCACCCAGGCCAAGGGCCAGGCCCTCCGTGCTGCCGAGAACTTCCGGTTCTTCGCGGACCTGATCGTGGCCCAGTTCGACGACGCCATGAAGGTCCCCGGCTCGCAGATCAACTACGTCAATCGCAAGCCGATCGGCGTCGCAGGGCTCATCACCCCGTGGAACACCCCGTTCATGCTCGAGTCCTGGAAGCTCGCCCCGGCCTTGGCCACCGGCAACACCGTGGTCCTCAAGCCGGCCGAGTTCACCCCGCTCTCGGCCTCGCTCTGGGCCCAAATCTTCAAGGACGCCGGGCTGCCGGACGGCGTCTTCAACCTGGTCAACGGCCTGGGCGAGGAAGCAGGGGACGCCCTGGTCAAGCATCCGGACGTCCCGCTGATCTCCTTCACCGGCGAGACCACCACCGGCCAGACGATCTTCCGCAACGCCGCCGCCAACCTCAAGGGCCTTTCCATGGAGCTCGGCGGCAAGTCCCCCTGTGTCGTCTTCGCGGACGCAGACCTGGACGCCGCCATCGATTCGGCCCTGTTCGGTGTGTTCTCCCTCAACGGCGAACGCTGCACCGCCGGGTCCCGCATCCTGGTGGAGCGCGCCATCTACGACGAGTTCTGCGAGAAGTACGCCGCCCGGACCAGGAACATCGTGGTGGGCGATCCCCACGACCCCAAGACCCAGGTGGGCGCCCTGGTCCACCCCGAGCACTACGAGAAGGTGGCCTCCTACGTGGAGATCGGCAAGTCCGAGGGCCGGCTCCTGGCCGGCGGCGGCCGCCCCGGCCACCTGCCCGAAGGCAACTACATCGCACCCACGGTGTTCGCCGACGTCGCGCCGGACGCCCGGATCTTCCAGGAGGAAATCTTCGGACCCGTCGTGGCCATCACCCCGTTCGAGAACGACGACGAGGCCCTCGCCCTGGCGAACAACACCAAGTACGGCCTGGCCGCCTACATCTGGACCCAGAACCTGACCCGCGCCCACAACTTCTCGCAGAACGTCGAGGCCGGCATGGTGTGGCTGAACAGCCACAACGTCCGCGACCTGCGCACCCCGTTCGGCGGCGTCAAGGCCTCCGGGCTGGGCCACGAGGGCGGGTACCGCTCCATCGACTTCTACACCGACCAGCAGGCCGTGCACATCACGCTCGGCACCGTCCACACCCCCAAGTTCGGCGCGTAAGCGCACCTACCCACCTTTCAAAGAAGAGAGCATCCAATGACTAACTTCGTTCCCACCCCCACCGTCCCGGCACCGGACATCGTCCGCTGCGCCTACATGGAAATCGTGGTCACCGACCTCGCCAAGTCCCGCGAGTTCTACGTGGACGTCCTGGGCCTGCACGTGACCGAGGAAGACGAGAACGCGATCTACCTCCGCTCACTGGAGGAGTTCATCCACCACAACCTGGTCCTCCGCAAGGGCCCCGTCGCCGCCGTCGCTGCCTTCGCCTACCGGGTGAAGTCCCCCGCCGAGGTGGACGCCGCCGAGGCCTACTACCGCGAGCTTGGCTGCCGGGTGGAGCGCCGCAAGGAAGGCTTCACCAAAGGCATCGGCGACTCCGTCCGCGTGGAGGACCCGCTGGGCTTCCCCTACGAATTCTTCTACGACGTGGAGCACGTGGAGCGCCTCACCCAGCGCTACGATCTCTACTCCGCCGGTGAACTGGTCCGCCTGGACCACTTCAACCAGGTCACCCCGGACGTCCCCAAAGGCCGCAAGTACCTGGAGGACCTGGGCTTCCGTGTCTCCGAGGACATCAAGGACTCCGACGGCGTCACCTACGCCGCGTGGATGCACCGCAAGCAGACCGTCCATGACACCGCCCTGACCGGCGGCAACGGCCCGCGCATGCACCACGTTGCGTTCGCCACGCACGAGAAGCACAACATCATCCAGATCTGCGACAAGATGGGCGCCCTGCGCATCAGCGACCGGATCGAACGCGGCCCCGGCCGGCACGGCGTCTCCAACGCCTTCTACCTCTACATCCTGGACCCGGACGGGCACCGCATCGAGATCTACACCCAGGACTACTACACCGGCGACCCGGACAACCCCACCATCACCTGGGACGTCCACGACAACCAGCGCCGCGACTGGTGGGGCAACCCCGTGGTCCCGTCCTGGTACACCGAGGCCTCCCTGGTCCTGGACCTGGACGGCAACCCGCAGCCGGTCATCGTCCGCGAGGAAAAGTCCGAGATGGCCGTGACCGTGGGTGCCGACGGCTTCTCCTACACCCGCAAGGACGGCGCGCCGGAAGGTGACCGGACCGGCTTCAAGCTGGGAGTCCAGGTCTAACCATGCTGGAGCCGACGACGATTGAGGCCATCGCGGACGAGCTGGTGGAAGCCGGCCGGACCCGTACCCCTGTCCCCCGCCTGACCGCCCGCTACCCGGACATGACCGTGGAGGACTCCTACGCCGTGCAGCAGCTGTGGCGCCGCCGCAACGAGGACGCCGGAAGGATCCTGGTGGGGCGCAAGATCGGCCTCACGTCCAAGGCCATGCAGGCCGCCACCGGCATCACCGAACCGGACTACGGCGCTATCTTCGATGACATGGTCCTGGAGACCGGCTGCTCGGTCCAGTGGGACCGGTACACCCACCCACGGGTGGAGGTGGAGCTGGCGTTCGTGCTGAAGGACGGGCTGAAGGGCCCGGGCGTCACCATCTTCGATGTCCTGAAGGCCACCGACTACGTGGTTCCGGCCCTCGAGATCCTGGACTCCCGGATTGAGATGGAGGGCCGGACCATCGTGGACACCATCTCGGACAACGCCGCCATGGGCGCCATGGTGATCGGCGGCAACCCGGTCAAACCGGACGCCGTGGACCTCCGCTGGGTTTCCGCGATCCTCTACAAGAACCAAACCGTGGAGGAGACCGGCGTGGCCGCCGGAGTCCTGGACCACCCTGCCAACGGGGTCCACTGGCTGGCCAACAAGATCGCCGCCCACGGAGACTCACTGAAGGCCGGGGACATCATCCTGGCCGGGTCCTTCACGCGCCCCATGTGGGTGTACCAGGGCGACACCGTCCACGCCGACTACGGCCCCCTGGGGAGTGTGACATGCCGCTTCGAGTAGGGGACACCTTCCGCGACGCCCTGGCTGGGGAAAAGCAAAAGGGAAAGGCGGGCCGGCCGCTCGCGGGGATGTGGGTCTGCTCCGGCAGCCCGCTCATCGCCGAACTCTGCGCCGGTTCCGGCCTGGACTGGCTCCTGGTGGACGCCGAACACAGCCCCAACGGGCTCGAATCCATCCTCGCCCAGCTGCAGGCCATGCACGGCTACCCGGTCCACGCCATGGTCCGGCCGCCCGTGAACGACCCCGTGGTGATCAAGCAGTACCTGGACCTGGGCGTGCAGAACCTGCTGATCCCCATGGTCAGCTCCGTGGCGGAGGCTGAAGCCGCGGTGGCTGCCACCCGCTACCCGCCCCAGGGCGTCCGCGGGGTGGGGTCCGCCCTGGCCCGCGCCGCGCGCTGGAACCGGGTCACGGACTACCTGGCCCGCGCCAATGAGTCCATCAGCGTCACCGTCCAGATCGAGTCCGCCGCCGCAGTGGAGTCAGTGGAGGACATCCTCAAGGTCGACGGCGTGGATGCTGTCTTCGTCGGGCCGTCCGACCTTGCCGCCTCAATGGGCCTGCTGGGACAGCAGGAACACCCTGAGGTGCGCTCCGCCGTCGACCACTGCCTCGCTGCCGCCAAGGCGGCCGGCAAACCCGCCGGCGTGAATGCCTTCAATCCCGCCACCGCAGAGCATTACCTCGCAAACGGTGCGGACTTCATCCTGGTGGGCGCCGACGTCGCCCTCCTAGCCCGCGGGTCCGAAGCCCTCGCCGCCAAGTACATCAAGCCCGCCGGCGGCGAAGCCCCCGCCAGCTACTGACCTTCCCTTCCTAAGGATTTCCCATGACTGTTACTACTTCGCTGCCCCCTGCCGTCACGCCGGAGCGGGAGGCTTCCCTGCTGGCGTCGGTGCCCACCGGCTTGTTGATCAACGGGGAGTGGGTGGGCGCGTCCGACGGTGGGACGTTCGACGTGCACGATCCGGCCACCGGGGAGGTGCTCGCCACCCTCGCGTCGGCCACGAGTGCGGATGCTCTTGCTGCGTTGGACGCGGCCGACGCCGCGCAGGCGTCGTGGGCGCGGACCGCGCCCAGGACCCGGGCGGAGATCCTGCGCCGCGCCTTTGACCTGGTGGTTGAACGTGCGGAGGACTTCGCCCTGCTCATGACCCTGGAAATGGGCAAACCGTTGGCCGAGGCCCGCGGCGAAGTCACCTACGGGGCGGAGTTCCTGCGCTGGTTCGCCGAGGAAACCGTCCGGGACTACGGCCGCTACCTCACCACCCCCGAGGGCAGGAACAAGATCCTGGTCCAGCACAAACCCGTCGGACCCTGTCTGTTGATCACCCCGTGGAACTTCCCGCTCGCGATGGCCACCCGCAAGGTCGCCCCCGCCATCGCCGCCGGCTGCACCATGGTCCTCAAACCCGCCAAACTCACACCCCTGACCGCGCAGTACTTCGCGCAGACCCTGCTCGACGCCGGACTCCCGCCCGGGGTCCTGAACGTCGTCGCCTCCTCGTCCGCGTCCGGGATTTCCGGGCCCCTGCTGCAGGACTCCCGGCTGCGGAAGGTCTCCTTCACCGGCTCCACCCCCGTGGGCAAGCGGCTGATGGCCGACGCCGCCCAGAACGTTCTGCGCACCTCGATGGAACTCGGCGGGAACGCCCCCTTCATCGTCTTCGAAGACGCCGACCTCGACGCCGCCGTCGAAGGAGCCATGGCGGCGAAAATGCGGAACATGGGCGAAGCCTGCACCGCAGCCAACCGCTTCCTCGTCCACGAAACCGTCGCGGCCGAGTTCACCGCCAAATTCGCCAAAGCCATGGCAGCCCTCACCACCGGCCGCGGCACCGACCCCGACACCACCGTCGGGCCGCTCATCGACGGCGGGGCCCGGGACGACGTCCACGCCCTGGTCTCTGCCGCCATCGAGGCCGGAGCAACCGCGGTAACCGGCGGCGCCCCCGTGGACGGGCCCGGCTACTTCTACCAGCCCACCGTCCTGGCCAACGTCCCCAACGACGCCGCCATCCTGGGCCAGGAAATCTTCGGACCCGTCGCCCCCATCACCACCTTCACCACCGAAGAAGACGCCATCACACTCGCCAACAGCACCGAGTACGGGCTCGCGTCCTACCTCTACTCCCGCGACTTCAACAAACTCCTGCGCGTCGCGGAACAGATCGAGTTCGGCATGGTCGGGTTCAACGCCGGAATCATCTCCAACGCCGCAGCACCCTTCGGCGGCGTCAAACACTCAGGACTCGGCCGCGAAGGCGGACCCGAAGGCATCACCGAATACACCACCACCCAATACATCGGCATCAACAACCCCTACGCCGGCTGACAGCCCGGAAAAGCACCTGCCACCCTGCTCCAAAGGGGTGGCAGGTGCTTTAAGGTTGGCCAGCCAACGGGGGCAGCCGGCCTTAGTCTCCTTCGCCGGCCGCGGGAAGTGTCACGTACGTCCCCTGGGCCCTGCTGCCGTTTCCGGGAAGGGCCCCTGGCAGCGAGACGTAGCTGCCCCTCAGCTGCGGCGACACTTCCTGGCCGGCGGGCAGGGTGACGTAGCTGCCCTCCGGGTGCGGCGACACTTCATGGCCGGCGGGTAACGTAACGTAGCTGCCGCCTCGGGAGATATCGGCAACTGCTGGTGCGGGGGCTTCAGTGCGCTCGGCCTCTAAAGTCATGATGTTCTCCTGCTTGCGGGGGGCGACGGCGCGCAACCCGGACACCTGTGCCCGCGGCGGCGCACTAAGAGCCGTGGTATCCGCTGCTGGGGTGGTTGGAGGGGTCGTTTGCCTGGATCCGGGGAGGAGTTGCCCGGCGTTTCTCGAGGCTTCGCCGGCCTGACGTCGATTCTAGGGTTAATCTGACAAGTTCACAATAAGGTTGTGCAGTTTTTTGTGCCGTTCCCTCCATGCCAAAGGTCCTGCGCACAAAGACAAGAGCCGTGGACCGGCCCTAACCCACACTGGGGAGTAACCCGCTACGCCGACCGGCTGGCGTCCTTGCCTACTCGAAGTGGGGCGGTTTCCAGCCATCGTTGCGAATTAAGTGGTTTGGAGCTGGTGTTTCCATCGTGCCATGAGTTGGTACGGGGTGCGGTCATTTAGGCATTCCCGTGGCCGGTCGTTTAGTTCGATGCTGACTTCCCGTAGCCGTTCATCGGTGATCAGGCCCAGATCGGTGCCCTTGGGAAAGTACTGGCGCAGCAGGCCGTTCGTGTTCTCATTCGTCCCGCGCTGCCACGGGGAATGTGGATCGGCGAAGTAGATACGAAGTCCCGTCTCCCGCTCTATTCGTTCATGGTGGAACATCTCGTTGCCCTGATCCCAAGTCAGCGTCCCCCGGAGAG
>NZ_JBFBKY010000006.1:0-249353 GCF_040702335.1 Pseudarthrobacter sp. NPDC080039
CTGCCCTCGATACGCCCGTACTTGCTTCTGCCGATTGCGAACCGACATCCAACACCTCCGTAATCGGGTGTTGCTTCGACCGGTTGAATACGCCTTATTCAGCAGAGTCCCCATGGCATCGATCCAAGAGTCCGAATACATGCACGCCGACAAGGTTCCATCCTTCACGCGAAGTCAGGGAGATGTTTCAGAACCAGCGTGTTTGGCGGAGCCCTCAACTCTGTTTAGAATCATGACTGACCTGGCAGAGAGTCAACGGCAGGACATCCCGCCCTGATGCCGATAAAGCTGCAGCGGGTTGGTCGCAGCATTCGACGTGACTGCAAGCTTGTCCTATCGTGCAGAAGTAGACGAACCCGCGAATTCGCGGAAGAATTCTGAAGTATACAAGCATTCTTGCGTCTCTACCCGATAGTCAACAATGAAGGCACGAACGCACGACCAGAGCATTCCACGTCCTGAGCCTGCTTGCGACGACTAAGAGAATTTGAGATCCAAATGAGTCTGAACGCAAAAAAAGGCACCGCGAGTCGTCGGCTGCCTTTTCACCTCGGCGAATGCGTTCCTAGCACCTTCGAGGCGGGCGTCGCCCATGTCGCTCTATTCTTCATGGTGTTCAAAGTTCCCGGCCTGAGTCTTTTCCCGGCAGGAGCGGTAGTAGCGCTTTTCCTGCTTTCCGTCGGGCTCTTTCGAGGTACCGTCCAACGGACTAGGGATCTCGGGAAACTTATATCCACATCGCTGCTGGCCGCCATAGTTGGCCTCTTCATGAGATTTCTCCTCACCCACGAGGGTGATTCGCTGAGTTCCGAATTAGAAGTTTTGATGATGGTAGGCTGGGTGACTGCGATGCCTGCCATAGTCGTTGCCGGCGTTTGGTGCTTCGAGCGCGTGGACGTCTATCGGGGATTCGTCCTGCTTTCCGCCGGTGCAGCCACCTCGGCTGCCCTCAAGTCCAACGATCTATCGTGGAAATTTGGAATCGGGCTGTCTCTTACTCTGCTCGCCCTAGCTCTAGCCGCTAGACACGGGTCCTTCTGGACGCGGTTGGTCCTCTCCACTTCTGCAGCCGTGAGTGCTGCCAATGATGCCCGAACCATGGCTCTTATATCCATCACTGTGCTGGCCTGTACGTTCATCGGAAAACGCCGAGTCAAATGGATAAGAATGCATCCGAAGACATCCTTTTTGGGTATTGCAGTGGGATTTGCAATTATGTCGTACGTTATGGTTCAGTCCATGATGTCCGGCTTGTTTGGTCTGGAGATCCAAAGCAGAACGATAGCTCAGACAAGTGGCGGACGGGATCTTTTGACCTCAGGGCGATCCGAGTGGGCCGCTTCCATCGAGTTGTTCAAACAATCTCCGTTTGGCTTTGGTATAGGCGTGACGCCGGGAGATGCCATGCAGTCCGATGCTTTGAGGGCCGTCACTGCCGCCGGAGGCGACTTCACCGCACTCCAGTATTGGACCGTTAATGTTTTCGGCAACCGCCTTGACCTGCATTCGAACACTGTAGATCTATGGGCCCACTTCGGAGTGGGGGGTGTCGCGCTCGCGGCAGTTATGGCCTGGATATTTGTAAAGGCGTTTCCGTTGTGCGTTTCTGCCGTGAGATATCTAGGAGCCGTTCCTCTCTTCGCGGTGATGTCAGCGTCATGGGACCTGCTGTTCAGCCCAATGGCTGACTCCGACCATATCGCATACGCTCTCATTGCTGCTGTAGTGCTGATGTGTTTTGACGGGGTCGGCTGGCCTATGGACACCGTCCACCCACAAATTTTTGGTTCGTCACGCGAATTGAGTTATCCAATGGTCAAAATTGGCAACGACAAGTAACTCACGTTTGGTCCGAAAATGCGGTTACCCGGCTCTACCACGAAGAGCCACGAACCATCCACCCAGGACACATCGAAGCCCGCGGCGGTCTCCGACACGGCCCTGCCGGAGCGGATGACAGCGTCCACGAGCTGGTCCCGCAGCCGGCTGGTGGACCGGGCCCGGCGCGGCACTTGCGGGGTGGATTCGAAAAACGACAGCCGGTCGCACGCGGGTTCTTCGCAGTACCAGCGGTACTTGGACCAGAACATCTCCACCTGCTCGGCGACGGCAATGTCGCGGAGCCGCTGAAGCTGGCGCTCTTTCCGTCGGGAGGAGATGACCCCGCAGCTTGGGCAGCCCGGCGGTTGGTCGGTTTCGATGGTGACCTGCCGCCGCCCGGCGGTGATGGTGGTGGAGATGACGCGGTAGTCGGGCAGGTTGAAGAGGATGGTGGCAGCGTCGGCTGCGACCCCGGTAGGCTCGTTCAAAGGCTCATGGTCCTGTTTCAGGTTGAATGCTAGACACACTCATCCCAGCCAGGCCACGGGCCCTTTTGTCTTCAACGACACGAACTCAAATCCCCACCAACCGCGAAGAGCCCCATAACCCATCACCGGCTCGCCGGCAGCCGCGCGTGAATCAGCGTTTCAAAGGCTGGTGGTCCTGTTCCAGGTTGAATGCTAGACACACTCATCTCAGCAGGGCCAGGGGCCCCTTTGTCTTTCCTCACGAACCGCGAAGAGTCATCAAAGGGCTTTTGTCGTGCTGGCCGTCTGAATAAGGCTTCGCCTTGCATTAGTGCGCTTGCCGGCCAAGCCCAAAGCAACCGCGCAGGACACCGTAATGACGGCATACTGGAAGGCCATGGCCCAAGCGGCCGACCGTAAGCCGCCGACAACAGCCGCCCACACAATTAGAGCGGACGTCGGAACTGTTGCTCCCACGGAGGCCATGAAAAATGATCTCCCCTTCATCATCGACAAAAGGCTTGAAGCTATGGGCACATTGGCGGCAACGAATACCAGTGCGACGGCGCCTGGAATCAGTAAATCCCTGAAACCGACGTACTGCGCCCCAGGTATCAGTTCAATAAGCCAACGGCCTTGCCATGCGGCGACGGCACCGAGAGCGCCAACCCCAACCCCGAGTATGGCCGACGATACGTATGCCTGAGCCTTCGACCAACCTGTCTCCCTTCGGGACACAATGAAGGACAGAAGCGGAGAAGCCAATGCCAGCGTACCGACAATAAGGGGGGAAAGTACCATTTGAGTTGCACGGAACCCCGCAAAATTATTCGCGCCAACTGCCAGAGCGAACAGCGTAAGTGCGGCCTGAATTGAACCATTTCCGAGAACGAACTGAAGGGCAGACCAGCCACTAACCCTCGAGGTAATTCGCACAAACTCAGCCACGGACGTGCCGGACGGGCCCGCAGCTTTGAACTGAAGCCACAAGAAAACGCAGATACCGCACGCTATCGTCAACCAAATCTCGATAGCTTGACGCAAGTCTAATCCTCCAGAACCTACGAGAACGAGGACGAGTCCCGAATTGGCAACCCAGAGGATGTCTCCAACAAAAAGAGCCATCCGCTTCTTGATTGCAACGAGTCCATACCTCAATCCGTCCTGGGCGACTAGAACACCGCCAAGAAGCGGAAGGTAAGTAGGGTACAAGGACGAAAATATACAATGGGCGACGGTCATTATTGCAAAAACACTTACTGCCGTAAGTAGGGTCACATTCACTGCAGCGCGAGATATTCCGGGATGGGTAGGCGAGAATATCAACGATGAATCCCCAATTGAACTACGTTGTAATGACACAGCAAAATATATGAAGGTCAGAACGAGTGCAACCGAACCAAATTGAGTGGCCGACATATTTCGAGATAGCCCAATTCCAATCAAAAGGTTCGAAATGGAACTAAAACCTTGCGATACAGAAAAAAGCGCACTGCCGCTAAAAAAAAAGCGTTTCATTTTTCTAGCCCTCGTACACCCTCGACTAGCGGCCCTGGAAACACGCGCGCGTCATTTGAGTCCAAGTTTATTGACGGGACAACCGGCAGACGGAGAATCTCGCTAAGCGACGTACTGACCGAAAGGACATTTACACTTTGGATCACCTTTACACCTGCCACGTGTTTCAGCTGGCGGACGAATATCGTTGAACCGCCGACCAAGACCCGCGTCCCCATAGCAAGCGCCCGGAGCACAACGCCGCTCGATGCGGAGTACCTGTACAGGGCTACGACGGCATCTGCACCTTCAATTAGCCGATCAAAGTCGTCATCCGTAGCTCGCCCCGGCACGTAGCAAAGGGAAGGAATCTCCCTGGATGCTTGAAGTAACAGAGAATGAATATCGTCGGGTGCCTCACCTACGAAGACTAAAGAAGCGTTCGCCACTCTGCTATGTTGCCAAGCCCTAACTATAGTGTCCACATGTTTTCCTGGGCCCAGCATCCCAATAACTAATAGAACTTGATGATTGGGTGGTACGTACAAGTCATAGGCCCTCCTAGCAGCGGTTTTACCATGTAGATTTCGTACTTCCGTGCCGGATGAATCAAGCACGGGAATCAGCCCAATCCACGTATGCCATCTTGGAGACGTGCCGATCGGCATTTGCAGAACGTAAACTCTGCATTTAGTTACGAAAATTCTCAATATTATCAACATCATTATCTTCGCAGCTAACGTGAGTCGGCCAAATGGCCGCGGCTGCTTTGCCATACGAAAGAGAAATATGTGAACCGGTTTTCCTGAGCTTCGAACTTTCCGCAAATGCCGCAATATAGGGAATAGCGCATCATCTCCAGACGTGAAGATGAGTTGACTGGCGTCACTCGCAATAGAGTCGGGAATCGCATGCCCGTACCATTCCGCGTTCGTTCCAGATTCTGGGACGCGTGGGTGAACAGACATCTGTGAATTAATTCCAAATGAATCGAGCGACTTCCTAAGCCGTTCAAACCAATGCGCATGATGGCCTGTGGCGATACCGGCATTCGGATCCACCACCAGGACTTTTGGTCTTCTTTGAGCTACCATATTCGCGCCAACAGTTCCTATCATTTTCGTCCTACGCCAAGCATTTAATCGCAGATCCCGAGGGAACTCCACACCGTCTGGAAGTCGGCAGCATATCTGTCAGAGGAGTATTGGGTTTCATATGTGATCCTTGCTGCTCTACCCATGCTCGCAGCCTCAGACCTCGTGCAGGAGGAAAGTATGGCCCTAAGTCCATCGCTGTCTCGAGGGGCGAATGTGTGACCAGTAACCCCTTCCTTTACCACTTCATTGAGCCCTCCACTCCTTGAAGCAATAACTGCTCTCGCGTTTCGAAATGCTTCTACTGCTAGGAGGCCGAAACCTTCAGGTGTATCTGACGGGAATATTAGAAAATCGGCTGCAACGAGGTACTGGTCGATATGCTCCACTTCACCTAAAACTTCCACTGTCTCGGGGCTGCCCAAGTCCTTCAGTAAACTGCGCACATCTATGCCGTTCCCGTTCGGAGGCATTCCTCCTAGTATGTGAAGCTGTCCCGGAGGGGGACCATCCACCCAAGCTCGAAGTAAGGTTTCGTATCCCTTTGTGGGGGACCACCGGCTAGCCATAAGAAACGTCAGCGGTCCTGTATTCTCTGCCGCCGAACGAACAACCAACGCGGAATCCGGTACAGAATTCAGAATAACGGTCGAACGCCGCCTTAGATGACGCGGCAAAGCGGACTCGACGGTCCGAGAGATGCATATTCGATCCGACGTTAAGCTGGCAAGAACTGATAGAACTCCGACTTCTCCCCCGGACCACACCTCTTGGACATGGAGAAATACCCGTCGTGCACCCGCTGCTCTGGCGACTGGAGCCGATCCCAAGGATGCTGATGTCGTACAGTAAACAACTGATGGACGCAAACGGGTCATTGCCAACCATGCCGAGAACGCATTTCGCAGGCGTCCGAAAAGTCCCCGCAGAGAGAAATACTGACGACGAAGAACTGGCAACGGCAGTATCCGCCAAGCAAATCCCAGAGAACTGAGTCTTTCAGTCAGAGCAGATCCTTCAGAATCATCTGGTATCCATACGAGCGCTTGATCGCGCATGGCGAGTGGCAGAGTCGCTAGGACTTCAAGCAGCATTCGATCTGAGCCGTATAATTCGTTTGATGAGTGAATAAATAAAAGGGGCTGCCCGATATTAGCTGGACGCATGTTTATCCTTGGAGAATGCTGAGAGGAGGGAATTATAGGACGAACACACTTTTGTCCACGTGTAGACCTTCAGTGCTCGCGATCGAGCCAACTCCGATAACCGGGATTGTTCTTTTGCGTTCGAAATTAGAGCCTCAATCGCGGCCGCAATTGACTTTCCACTCTGCTCAACGAAGTGGCCGCTTCTACCTAGAACCTCCCTGTTGTATGTCGTATCCAAAGCAATAGTAGGTGCGCCGCAGGTCATTGCCTGGACGAGCGCAGGATTAGTTCCGCCTACACTGTGTCCATGAAAATAGACACCACAGTGTTGCCATAATCTGTCCAATAGGTTGTCGTCACTCACATGACCGAGCCAGCGCACTGAGTGCTCACGATCAGCGAAAGCCGCGAGCTTCGCTTCGATTTCCCCCCCATATCCGGCACTTCCAACGATTACAATGTCGTATCTCCCCGCAAGGCTTTCAGCCGCGTCGAGAAAATGTTCAATTGAGTTCTCCGGTACGAGCCGTGCTACCACAAGGATGTATCCGCGACTAGTTAGTCCCAGCGGAACGGGAGTAGCTTCGGGCTGCACACCGCCGTATGGGATGAATATGCCCCGCCGCCCATATTTGTCGTGCCAGAACTGCCCGATGGCCTCCGCATCAACCACAAGCTCATTCGCGAACCAGGCCGTCAGGCGCCCACCGATTCGGAATACCAGCTTGGCTAGCGGGCCCCATTTTTCGCGTTGCCATTCAACGCCGTCAACATTTACGACCGTTGGGATTTGGAATATTCGAAGCAAGGGTAGCCAATAACCATTTGCTACGTTCATTACCAGCGCAACATCCGGCTTCATCCGAATGGTCTTAAGAGTCGCTACCAACCCGAAGCTGAGCGTGCTCAATGACTTGGTTTCGAAGCCGCTTGTGATGACGGAACGAACCCTGGCATCCCTACTTGCATCGTCTTGGATCGCGCCAGCTCTTCCAAATACAGTGACATCCCATCCTTGATCTGCAAGATAGGGTGCCAAATGACGCACCGCAGTTTCGAACCCGCCGTAGAAACTCGGGTAACCCCGCGTACCGATTACTACAACTTTTCTGGACAAACTTCGTGGCTCCTTCAGGGGAATTCGGCGCTTACTGGTGGACAAGCAAACGCTCCGCGATTCTCTGCAAGGCCGGCTTTGAGCCTTCCATCCATCGAAAGTGCCACCCTGCTGATTGTTGCATATCCGTTCGGTTCAACCCACCGATCTCTGCACGCGGCCATTTCCAGCGCCGCCTAGCAAGGATGGTGCCTGGGACAGCGAACATTTTGGGCGGTGCTTAGATATGGTAATCGGCTAACGAAGGGTCTCGGATACTTCCGGCGCGTGTCACCTCGCGCAGGGCGACCGCCGGCACGTTATGGCAAATGTACCAAGTCTAATCTTTGTAGCGCATCCGGTTCGAGATGGTACGACTCGGTACACACCTTCCCTCAAGATGATGACGCTATCGAGGTACCTGTTTTCCCACCGTCCAGCTAACCTAGGGATCCATGCTCCCCATGAACCGCGAGAGCAGGTACTCCCGCTGAGATGAATGGGCACAACACATCCACCTCAGCGAAAGCAACGCGAAAAGTTTCCACAACACAGACACATGCCCAACCCTACGCGCGCTCGAAATTCCCTACGCGGGGCCTTGGTTGAGGGACAGCGCTTGCTGGACCAGCAGAGAGTTGAATGCGCAGTTCTCTATTGCTGGCAGTGACTGATTCTCCCTCCTCCTATCTGGCTGCCATATTCCAACCCTCAACCTGCGGTTCGTCTATCCAAGGAGTACCGGAGGCCGCCAGGGCTGCTATGTCAGCGTCAACCATCAGTCGGGCTAATTCAGGTGTGCGAACTTGTGGCACCCAACCTAGGTCACGTGCTGCAGTACCGGCGTCGCCTACGAGGGCATCGACTTCAGTCGGGCGCAAGTACTGGGGGTCGAAGCGAACGTGCTCGCTCCAATCCAGTCCAGCGTGCGCAAAGGACAGTTCGATGAAATCTTTGACGGTGTAATTATCGCCAGTAGCTAAAATGTAATCCCGCGGCGTGTCTGCCTGAAGCATTCGCCACATACCTTCAACGTACTCGGGTGCATACCCCCAATCGCGAACGGCGTCCAAGTTACCCATGTAGAGAAATTCTTGCTTGCCAGCTAGAATCGCTGCGACGCCACGAGTAATTTTGCGTGTTACGAAGGTTTCTCCGCGGCGAGGGGACTCGTGATTAAACAAGATGCCATTAACCGCGAACATTCCGTAGGCTTCGCGATAGTTCTTCGTGACCCAATATGCATAAACCTTAGCAGCGCCATAAGGCGATCGAGGATAAAACGGCGTCGACTCATTTTGGGGCGGAGGTGTCGCTCCGAACATTTCTGATGAAGAGGCCTGATAATACTTCGAATCAAGGCCAAGCATCCTGACCGCTTCGAGCAGACGTATTGCACCAATTCCAGTAGTGTCCCCAGTATGCTCAGGTTCGTCGAAACTTACGCGAACGTGAGACTGCGCGGCGAGGTTGTAGACCTCATCGGGTCGAATCTCACCGAGAAGTGTGACGAGCCGAGCCCCATCGCTCAAATCCCCATGATGAAGAAATAGCTTAGCGGATGGGTCGTGAGGATCCTGGAAGAGGTGGTCAATACGCCCGGTATTGAACGTTGATGCGCGCCGGATAAGTCCGTGTACTTCGTAGCCCTTGCGCAGGAGTAGTTCAGTTAGGTAGGACCCGTCTTGACCGGTTATTCCCGTTATGAACGCCTTTTTCATATTCTGATCCTTCGTGTTCCTGTTCTTGTTCGTGTTAAGCCAACTTGGATTCCTGCCTCAAATTGGACAGGTCGTGGGAGTGACTCAAGGGGCTTGATTAGGCATGGAAAACGCAGCGTGCAAGATCCCCATGCGTACCGCTGGAAACAAATTACCAATTTCACGGAAAGAAACAGGCGATATATTGGAGCGAGCTTGCACTGCGCACGAAACGCATACTCAAAGACTCCCCCAAGAATTTTCGCAGCAGCTCCAAGAGCTATTTCAAACTGTGTAGCAATGCGCCAGCGAAAAATCCACTTCTATCTATCGATTCGATTCAGTGTATCCCTTAGATAATCAATGGAATCGGGAATGGCATAGTGATGATTTCCAACAAACAACCCATCATGGTGAATTTTATCCGCAGCCGGTAGCCGGTCCGGGACGGAAGCGTTAAGGTGACGCATGACCGGATTTCGAGTAAAATTCCCTGCTACAATCGGGCGCGATTCAATATTCGCTGCAGTTAGTGCACGAACTACTTCCTCACGACGACCAGCCAATTCATTTTCGAGAACGATAGAGAAGCCAAACCAGCTACTAGTCCCGTGTATCTTTTGAATTCTAACATCTGGGTCTCCGGTGAACCTCTGGACGAAGTGAAGTCCATTGCCTTGCCGACCCTCGATGATTTTTGGAAGCTTCCTGAGCTGCTGGCGGCCGAGTGCCCCTGACATCTCAAGGGGCCGCACGTTGTAACCCGGCAGAACAAATCGGAAGGAATCGTCAAAAGAATTTCCAGACTTTGGATAAATCAAGTTGTCGGGGCTCAGTTCCCGAGTCCAACCGTGGGCACGTAGGGAGACCATGGCCTCGTAAGTGTATCGGTCGTCCGTGACAATCATGCCCCCTTCCATCGTGGAAATATGATGCGAGAAGAATGAACTAAATGTCCCGACTATTCCGAATGTGCCAGCGAACTTACCGTCAACGCTGGCACCCATAGACTCGCAGTTATCCTCAATGAGAACAATTCCATTATCACGGCACAATTTGGAAATCTTCGCGAACTCAACGGGGTTCCCGAGGAGGCTAACAGCAAGAATGGCCTTAGTTTGAGGTGTTATTGCCTGCTCAATCGAATTGACGTCTATATTCAGGCTGTCGATATTAATGTCCACAAACTTCAGTTTGAGTCCGAGCTGATGCACGGGATAATATGTGGTTGCCCACGACACGGCTGGAACGATAACTTCATCACCAGGGTTGAGATCAATTGCAGGGTTCAAAATGAGAGCAGCAAGAGCAATGAGATTAGCGCTGCTACCCGAATTCACCATGACGGCAAATTGAGCGCCAAAGTAATTTGCGAATTCGTTTTCGAAAGCAGCAACTTGAGGGCCCATAGTGAACCGGCCCTTTTCGATTACGGATTGCAGGGCACTAAGTTCATCCTCATCCCAAGTGGAAGTTGCTAGAGGATATTCGGACTTGATTGAAGGTAGCATAAATTATCTTCCTAATCGAAGGAGTGTGCTTTTTGTTGAGTCAGAAAGTGGCGGTAGGCAATTTCCATTCCATCAAGAAGGGATGTCTGAGGTGACCAGCCGAATTTCGCCGATATCGTTGAGTCCATTAACTTTTGTTTCATTCCAGTTGGCTTGGTAGAGTCGAACGCAAGCCGACACTCATAGCCGACTACCTTGAGAGCGGTCTGGTAGAAGTCGAGTATTGTGTAGTCCACACCGCAGCCTACATTCATCATGGTAGGCCAAACTTCTGATCTGTGTAGATTCTTTACTAGCCAAGAAGCGATATCGCGTACGTAGGTGAATTCGCGACGGGCGGTTCCATCGCCCCAGACTAGTATTTCTTCCTGTCGTCGTAACTTTGCTTCATGAGCTTTTCGAAGGGTTGCTGCCACCAAATGTCCATGGTCTAGGGAGTAGTCATCAAAGGGCCCGTAGAGGTTGGATGGAATTAGTACTTTATAGTTCGTGCCGTATTCGGAATTAGCGTAACTGCAATACTTCGCTCCCACAATCTTCGACAAAGCATAGCCTTCATTGGTTGGTTCAAGAGGCGCCGCCAAAATATCTTTCTCCTCGAGCGGTTGGCGGTAGTCCCGCGGATACATGCAGGAGCTGCCGAAGTAGATAAGGCGATCGATTCCGAGTGCTTTCGCAGCGCTGAAGACGCTGCTGTCGACTGCGATGTTCTCCGTGAGAAAGGACGTTGGGTGGGCGATATTGGCGGCGATTCCGCCGACCCGAGCTGCGGTGTGGATGATTGCGTCTGCGTCAATGTCCTGGAATAACTTGAGAGTTGCAGCGGAGTCGGAGAGATCTGCGTCGCTCCGCGTTACCGAGACGAGCTCGAATTGCTGCCCTGACGCGTTCCAAGCGGCTTGGATATTCCGGGCCATCATGCCATTGCCGCCAGTAAGAATTACTTTCATTGAGATCCCTTCGAACCACCAGGTCGTACTTGCTCGGATGTATCTCGCGAGTCTGGATATAACGCGCGGCATCTTGGAAACATATTAGTGCCTAGCAGAAAGGTCCGCAGACTCTTAAGTGGCCCTTCACAGGTGGGCATGGTTAGGGTGGTCTACGGCTGGTGGCGTAGCTGCAGCCGCTTGTAGTGCGGCGTGGTGCGGAAGGAATGAGGCCAAGGCCTCTTTGAATTGGTAGCGACCAAGCAAACCAATAATCAAAGAGACCCCGCCATGAATAACTCTATGTCTTGTTCCAATGGCTGGTGATGCAGGCGCCTGGATGCGCTGCTCGGTGTCGAGGGAATTCACGTCAGCTCTTGCACGACGACGGGAAGGGGCCTGGTCCTGGGCGTCGAGTCCGGCCAGCGTATCACCGGTTGTCCGGACTACGGCGTCGTCTCCGTGGGCCACGGACGCCGGCGCGTTCGGCTTCATGAAATCCCGTGTTTCGGCAAGCCCGTGATGCTGCTGTGGGCCAAGTGTGTCTGGCACATGTCGTTGCCGAGCTTGACCAGGTGGA
Source organism: Pseudarthrobacter sp. NPDC080039 (assembly GCF_040702335.1). Classification (NCBI taxonomy): domain Bacteria; kingdom Bacillati; phylum Actinomycetota; class Actinomycetes; order Micrococcales; family Micrococcaceae; genus Pseudarthrobacter; species Pseudarthrobacter sp. NPDC080039. The sequence goes on from NZ_JBFBKY010000006.1 coordinate 11,844, forward strand.
ATACATCGACAGACACGCCGGTGCGTGGCAGCCACATCCGCAGGGCCTTGCGGAACGCCGTCGAGGGGTCGATCGCAACGACCTGCACACCCATCCGCCATTCAAGCGGGGGGCGAAGATCCGGACGCCCTCACTGTCGCGGCCGTCCACGATTCCCAGAACTTGGTCGGTATCCAGATCCACGATCGTGGTGATCCATAGTTCGTAGCATTTCCAAGCCTTGGTGGGTGGTGGGAAGAACCGGACCGACCAGTAGCAGTGTTCATCGATCCCAAGCGTCCGCGGTGCCCTCGCGTCAACGTCGTCCTCAGGTTCCAGATGCGAAGCGTCAATTCCTAACCGGCTACACTTTGGGAAGGCTGTCACCGCAGTAAACAAGCACGTAATGATTGGAAGGGTTTCATTGTGGAGTTTAGCGACTACTTGCGCTTATTACGCCGAAATTGGAAGGTCTTGATCGCGTGCACGCTGGTAGGCCTATCCCTCGGAGCGGCCGCGTCGATAGTTCTAAGGCCGACCTACACTGCCAAGACACAGCTATTTGTCGCGATTCAGAGCACGGGCTCGGTCTCAGATCTTCAGCAGGGGAACACCTTCAGCCAGGCACGAGTTCAGTCATATGTCGAAACTGTAGGGACGCCTGCGGTGCTACAGCCAGTAATCGACAGCCTCGGTCTCAAGGAGTCATCTTCAAGTCTCAGCCGCCGGGTAAAAGCAAGCTCGGACCTCAAGACCGTGATTATTTCCGTTAGTGCCTCCGACGAGTCGCCTGTTCAGGCGGCCGCCATAGCGCAGGCCGTCAGCCAAAGTCTAATAGCGGCTATAGACAAACTCGAAAGTCCAACCGATAAGGGTTCCTCCCCGGTCAAACTTTCAGTTGTAACTCCGGCCAGTGCCCCAACTGAACCTTCATCACCCAACATGCTTATGAATCTTGCTATAGGACTGCTCGCTGGACTAGCTTTCGGCGCCGGAGTGGCAGTCTTGCGTGCTACATTCGATACAAAAATCCGTGGAGAAGCGGATCTTCGCCGGGTGACAGAAGCTGCGATTCTTGGTGGCATCTCTTATGATTCTGGCGCACCGAAAAATCCACTGGTTACGCAAATAGCACCCCAGAGTCCACGGGCTGAGTCATTTAGACAGATTCGAACTAACCTTCAATTCGCACACGTGAGTCACAACTCAAAAGCGGTGCTCATAACCTCTTCGCTTCCTGGTGAGGGGAAAACTACAACGGCCGCAAATCTTGCAATCGCCATGGCACAAGCGGGCCAATCTGTACTCCTGGTGGACGCGGACCTTCGTCGGCCCCGCGTCGATGATTATCTAGGTCTGGAACGAAGCGTCGGCCTAACAACCGTACTTTTGGGAATCGCCGACGTGAACGACGTGTTGCAGCCGTGGGGAGAAGACCAACTCTATGTAATGACGTCGGGCCAACTGCCGCCCAACCCGAGCGAACTACTTGGTTCGGAATCCATGAAGGAGTTGGTCCTCAGACTTGAAACGGCTTTCGACGCTGTGGTCATAGATGCTCCGCCAATTTTGCCCGTGACAGATGCTGCCGTCCTCTCCCAGCAAGTAGGTGGAGTGATATTGGTGGTCGGATCATCGAAAGTGAACGCGCAAAACGTACAAAAATCTCTTTCTGCGCTGGCAATGGTGGAGGCCGACCTCCTGGGAGTTGTTTTGAACCTCTTACCTTCTAAGGGACCCGATTCATATGCTTACGGATACCAAAGCTACGAATCCATCCAACACGCTTCCAGGCACGCTGCTCCTCTCTTTACTCAATCAACCGAAACCGAACCGCAACAACGTGAAGTCTCGCCCGACGATGTGCGAACGGCCCGCGTCACGAGACGATGACAAAGCGTTGGATTCCAAGTCGATTTGCTGACCACCTCTCGTTTCGATTCTGAGACGGAGATATCTCGTACTGTGCTAGTTTTCTTCTATCCGACGGGACGGCTAGTGCAACTGCAGCGTGTCCGACCACACGTCTCGAAGGGCACCCCGACCGATAGCGGGGCGTTTGCGACGTAAGAGGCCGGTATCACAGCCCCGAAAGCCAAGGCAGCCACACACGACCTCACCATGCGCCCCTTGTGCATTTGCAGACGCCCCTCAAAAGTATATCCCGAATCAGACCTGAGAAGATTGGATTATTTCTTGCCTGACTTCAATCGACCTGCTTTTATCGAAACGCGGAAGGGGCATGCCTTTTCCGAGATGGTTGTTCGGGACTTTGAACGCGGGTTATTGAAAAACGGTTTTTCTAAGAAAAAAGAACAATTCTCGTTTTTTTGGGATATCCTAGGTCGGATAGCGGGGCGAGTTGGCTATTCGCATCCGATTAGAATTGATTCGAGACCTCCACTTGTTGTGGGATTGATGGGCTTGGCTGAAAGACAAATATATCCATATACGTTCTCGACGGAGATTTTTCCTTACATCTGGGATTGCTGGCCGACAAGGCAGGCCGACTGGAGAAGTTTTTTCGACCGACACCAGTTCCCACTGGTCGCGTTCACTTCGATAGACGCTGCGAATTTTTGGAGGCAGGAGCTACCGAAAACGAAAGTCTTATGGTTGGCCGAAGCGATAGACACCGATTCTTTCCCTGCAGGCCCATTACTAGTGGAACGTAATTCTGTTCTCTTGGAAATTGGAAGACGGCATGAGACTGCTCATGCGGTGGCAGAGCTAACGCTTGACTCGATGGGCGCAGGCCACATGTTCCGAAAGAGCGCCGACAAAGATTTCCTTCCAACTCGGACCGACCTTGTTTCGGCTCTTCACACCAATCGAGCTCTTCTCTGCCACCCTGGCAGTGTCACTGACCCGTCCGGACGAACGGGTTTGTGGGAATCGATGACCCACCGGTACCTCGAGGCCGTCGCTACCAAGACGTTGGTCGTCGGACATATCCCTCATGAAATGAAAGTGCTCTTTGGTTTCGAACCGGGCATCACAGTCCAAGACTCTGATCTGCCGGACCTTCTTGAAGATCTCCATCGAGATGCAGGTAGATTCCAAGGGTTGGTGGATAAGGCCTACCGTCGCCTACTTGAAGTGGCCACATGGGACGTCCGAGCCGATCAGCTGAAGAACCTATGCCGATCCGATGATTAACCAACCTGGGTCCCAGCTGTGTGATGTAGGGGTTGCCAAACCTCACCAAATGGAATTGGACTCGTATCCGGCGGTAGTTCCTTTCTCTGGATTGGTAGGGACCGCGATCTCGCGTCACCGCGGCTCAACAGGTTTCTATCTGGTCTATTCACATATTGAGGATTGCTGGCTAGTGGAGCCCCTACAAAAGGATTGCGCCTCCTTGGTGTAATAAAATGCGAACCTGCACTGATTCAATTGGGATGCTTGCGGGAGAAGGGTCTTGCGCGGTGAGATCAAACGAAAATTGGCGAGGACAAACATCCCGACTCTTGATGGTGTCAGACGCCTGTGTCGTCATTTGGGCTATTGCGGGAGCTTACGTGATCCGCTTCGGGTGGGAGCCAGAATCGACCGAAGCGCATGATGTAATCTACGCCTGGGTCGCGCTTCTACTGTCTGTCGCGTGGTGGCTAATGTTGGGCGCTTGGAGCAGCCGGCAGAATCGGATACTAGGATCAGGACCCGAGGAGTATAGACGCGTTGCCGCAGCATCCCTTTGGCTCTTCGGTTTTGTAGCCATCTTTTCCTATGTACTCAAACTGGAAACTGCCCGCGGGTTCGTAGGCATCGCATTGCCTGCTGGCCTCGCTGGCCTCCTAACTACCCGGTGGCTCCTGCGTCAGCACCTTAGCGTTCACCGACAGCAGGGGCGGCGCATGTCGCGCGTTCTCCTCATTGGTGGAACAAGTGCGGTGGCGCACTTGACACGGACTCTAATTGGGGCGCGGCATGCTGGCTATGAGCCCGTTGCCGCCTATGTACCCGGGGCAAACGATCCAGGTCCGGAACTGGAGGATCTGGGCCTACAGGTCATCGGTAACGAGCCGACAACGTACGCGATCCTCACGGCCATCGAGGCCTGCAAAGCAGACGCCGTGGCTATCTCTGCCGGGGTCCAGCTTCACCCCCAAATTCTGCGTCACCTCGGCTGGGAGTTAGCCAATCGCAATGTGGGATTGATCGTGGCACCGGCGCTCACAGATATCGCCGGACCGCGCATCCACACACAACAAGTCGCGGGGCTTCCATTAATCCATGTAACGACGCCCAGCCTCGAGGTCGGCCAACGCGTGGCTAAGCGATTTATTGATTTTGCGGTCGCAACAATCCTTGTCATCGTGGCTTCGCCTTTTCTCTTACTGATAGCGGCACTTGTACGCCTCGACACTCCGGGACCCGCACTCTTCCGACAGGTCCGCGTTGGCATTCAGGGGAATGAATTCGACATGCTGAAATTCCGATCAATGGTTGTCGGCGCGGAAAGACACATCGAAGCGCTGCAAAGTCACAATGAAGGCCACGGCCTACTGTTCAAGATGAAGAATGATCCGAGAGTGACCCGCGTTGGGTCGGTCTTACGCCGGTATAGCCTTGACGAGTTACCCCAATTGTTCAACGTCATTGCTGGGTCCATGAGTCTTGTCGGTCCTCGCCCGCCGCTCCCAAGTGAAGTCGTGTCGTATGAGAGCCACGTGCGACGAAGACTTCTGGTAAAGCCCGGGCTTACAGGACTTTGGCAAGTCAGCGGGCGCTCAAATCTCTCCTGGCAGGACTCAGTCCGCCTTGATCTGTATTATGTGGAAAACTGGTCCCTGACTGGCGACCTCGTCATCATCCTCCGAACCGTCCGCGCTGTCCTCCGTGGCACTGGAGCATACTGATCTCGCTAATCCAAATTCGTTGGGTTGCGGACAACTAACCGCGTCGGAAAGGAATTCCATACGATGCTTCAACCTGAAGTTCACAGCGCCTGCCTAAGTGCCGAACATGCCGGAAGCAGTTCCCGGATTCGCCTCGCATTCTTGAGAATTAGTTCCCAATGACGAAACCAAATCGCCCCGGTGATGTGACCGACTCGTCCATGCGTACGAGTCCCTCTACGTCGAGCAAGAAACGACACAACAAACGTCTTTTCCTAACGCTGGCCTTAGGAGTCATCGTACTCGTCGTGGCCGTCGCAACGATTTGGCTAGGAAACAAAGCAAAGATCATCAGTGACGAGCTGAACGCGGCGTCCTCTTTAATTCCTGCACTAAAAGAAGAAATATCCCAGGGCCAGCCCGCAAAAGCGGCTGCTACTGTCGAACAATTACGCGGCCACTCAGCCCTGGCACATCAAGCTGCAAACGATCCTGTGTGGACTTTGGCGACAAGCCTCCCAGTCCTCGGTTCAAACTTCAGCGCCGTAGCCGAGGTCGCGCGCTCTGCAGACGATGTGGCCAACCTGGGTATTGCACCTCTCGTACAAGTTTACAGTGCAGTTGGATGGGAGTCCCTCCTTCCGAACAGCACGGGCACTGACCTAGCGCCCCTGGAAGCAGCATCACCGAAGATTGTCGCAGCTGCTGATACGGTCCGTCTTACTGCCGACAGGCTGAACCGTATCGATACAAGTGCCCTAATGCCCCAAGTGGCTCACCCGTTGAATAACGCCAGGGACCGGCTCCAGGAAGTTGCCGAAGCACTGGACGCAGCTGCCGACGCGTCGAAAATAATGCCTGAAATGTTGGGGACAAAGACGCCCCGCAGTTACCTGCTGATGATCCAGAACAATGCGGAAGCCAGAGCAACTGGTGGAATTCCTGGCGCCTTGGCTGTGATTCGTTCGGACAAGGGCAGGATCAGCCTTACTGCTCAAGGCAGCGCCCATGATCTTGGCATCTTCAATCCGCCTATATCGGTTGACACCGAGCAGCAGGGCATTTATAGCACCCGGCTGGGCAGATTCATGCAGGATGTGACTCTAACCCCCGACTTCCCCACGGCCGCCGCAACTGCCTCGAAGATGTGGGAACAACGGACCGGTCAAAAACTAGACGGTGCCATCTCTATGGATCCGGTCGCCCTCAGCTACATCTTGGAAGCCACCGGACCGGTCAACCTTGAAGACCCGCAGTTACGCGCGCTTGGCGCCGATAAGCTTCCGAGCCAAGTATCCAGCAATAATGTTGTCAAGACGCTGCTTTCCGACGCCTATGCCCAGTTCAACAACCCTAAACTCCAAGACGTTTACTTCGCGGGGGTGGCGAAGGAGGTTTTCGCCGCTCTGTCCTCAGGCAAGGGTGACGCCAAGGCACTCCTAACCGAAGTAGAGAAAGGCGTCGAAGAACACCGAATCCTTCTCTGGTCCGCCGACTCCACCGAACAATCGGTAATTGGCAGATACCCCGTCAGTGGCGCTATCACTGGGCCTAGCGTGCCTGCTGCCCAGTTCGGCGTTTACTTCAACGACGCTACCGGCGCGAAGATGGACTATCACGTCAAGCGCACTGTCCAGTTGGTTCAGGAATGCACGGATAACGGTTACGGACAGGTCAAAGTCCGAATTACGAGTACTAACACGGCAGCTACTGACGCTGCAACATCCCTGCCGGCCTATGTCACTGGTGACGGGACGTTCGGCGTCCCACCAGGGACTGTTCAAACCAATATCACGGCGTACGGGCCTGTCCAGGCAAATATCGAAACCTCTAAACTCGACGGACAGCAGACGCCGTTCGCACCATATATGCACAGCAACCGACCGGTCGGTGTAGTTGCCGTGCGCCTAGCCCCCGGCGAACGCAAGACTGTCGAGTTCACCTTCGGAAAGATTGTCCAGCAAACAAAACCTACGGTGATTGTCACACCAACTGTTCAGCCTGTGAAGGACGTTGTCCTGCCAACGGAGAACGCGTCCTGCGGGCAAGAACAGTGAATGTGGCGTTAACTTTATGTAAACCGACTGGATTGAAGTTGGTCACAAGCGATAAGGGATGATATCTTCTGTCTGGGATATCTATCCGTAGTTCTGCACACGGTCTCGTGCGGAGGGGACATCTCCCTAAATTCGGGTATCAACACTTAAACGTCTCCGGGGGGACAAAACATGAAGAAAACACTCGCTGCGCTCGCACTTGCAGGTTCTATTGCACTTATCGGTTCCGCCCCTGCCATGGCCACTACGTACCCGGCACTTCCGCCGGCTGCTGGCGTCTCTAACGGCACCGTCGCACCGGGCCAGACCTTCGTATTCACAGCTCAGGGCTTCCTGCCTGGTGAAAACGTCACCATAACCATCACCCTCGTAACGACTGGTGCTGCAAACACTGGCGGCACCGCCGTTTCGGCCAAGATCCCTGTATTCCAGGCTCCGCAGACTCTCAGCGCTACGGCTGACGCCCAGGGCAAGATCTCTGTGCCGCTGACCATCAATGAAGCCGGAACCTACTCCATCACCGCCACCGGCAACACTTCCGGCGTCACTGTCGGTCCCGTGGTCGTCAAGGTTGCTGCTTCACTTGCCAACACGGGCGGCGCTCCGCTCGCCAACACGGGCGGGCTCGCCAGCACCGGCGCCGACTCCGGCCTGGTCCTCTGGACCCTGGTTGGCGCAGGCGCACTTGCAGCCGGCGCAACTTCTGTCGTAGTGGTTCGCCGCCGCGCAAAGTCGGAAGCTGCTGTATAACTCCAGCGCTTCATGGCACCAACGAAGGTGGGTGCTTCTCCGGGAACGGAGAAGCACCCACCTTTTGCTTCATGTGGTATCAATTTGATCTATGGGGAGACATTGGCGGAAGGCACCGAGAACGTATGACTTTTCCGTTCCGCTCCCCCGGGCACAGGTTGTGAGCTACGCCTTCCTCGGTCTGCTGGCCGCCTGCGCTTTAGCCACCGCCGTGTTCGCCATTCTGCGGATCACCTGAGGCCCTTTTGAGACACCTTTACAACCAGCGGTTATGGCAGTTGATTCTCGCAGCAATGCTGGTGCCCTTGGCCTTGGTCGCTTTCTGGCCAACACCCGTGGACCAGCCCGTTGCAGGGCAGCTCGCCGCCGTGTTGAATTTCCTCCACCAGCACGGAATTCCGGGCTGGTTTGACTACGACTTCGTGGAAAAATCAGCCAACGTTAGCCTATTCCTCCCGGTAGGATTTGTGACCTCCCTGGCATTTCCCAACAAACGATGGGGGCAAATCGGCGCCTTCGGAATGCTCGTTTCCGGCTGTATTGAGTTGGGGCAGCTCCTGTTTCTTCACAGCCGCTTTGCAAGTCCGTCAGATGTCATGACCAACACGTCAGGTGCTGTCGTCGGCGCCCTGGTGGCCCTCCTGGCCACGCAAAAAGGGAGGCCCGCCGCCTTCCGGCAACGGGCCTCCCAGAGTCAATAGAGCGTCAGGACTACCCGACGAAGCCCTTCATCCAGGTCTTCAAGTCTTCACCGAACTCCACGCGTTCCGATGCGAGGGTGATGACGGCCTTAAGGTAACTCAGCTTGTCACCGGTATCGTAGCGGCGTCCCTTGAACACCACGCCGTATACGCCGGAGCCTTCGCCCTCGCCAGCGGCGAGGGTCTGCAGGGCGTCGGTCAGCTGGATCTCGTTGCCGCGGCCGGGCTCGGTGTTTTCGAGGACGCCGAACACCGAGTGGTGCAGCACGTAGCGGCCGATAACGGCCAGATTGGACGGCGCGTCAGCGACAGCAGGCTTCTCCACCAGGCTGTTGACGCGAACAAAGTCCTCACCGTCCACAGCAGTGATATCTGCGCAGCCGTAGGCGCTGATCTGTGACGGATCAACCTCGATCAGTGCGATCACAGAGCCGCCGGTCTTCTGCTGCACCTCCATCATGCGGCTCAGCAGGTCCTCGGCCTCATCAATGAGGTCGTCACCCAGCAGGACCGCGAAAGGCTCAGCCCCCACGTGCTGCTTCGCGCACAGGACCGCATGACCCAGGCCTTTGGCCTCGCCCTGGCGGACGTAGTGAATGGGACCCAGGTTGGACGCGTACTCCACCAGGCCCAGCTTGTCCTTGTCGCCCTTGGCCTCCAGTGCAGCCTCCAGGCCGGGCTCTCGGTCGAAGTGGTCCTCGAGGGCGCGCTTGTTGCGGCCGGTGATCATCAGCAAATCTGTGAGTCCTGCGTCAATCGCTTCCTCAACCACATACTGGATGGCCGGGCGGTCAACGACCGGCAACATTTCCTTCGGCATAGCCTTGGTGGCGGGCAGGAAGCGTGTTCCCAATCCGGCAGCAGGAATGACGGCTTTGGTGATAGCTTTCCCCGTAGTCATAGGTGAACCTTAACAAATTTGCTGGAGAGACCGGCAATCGAAGCAGATTTCTTTGGGCTCATTTACAGCAATCCACCCGTGAACTTCGGCTCGCGCTTCTCCTGGAACGCGCGGAAACCCTCCGCGTAGTCGTCGGTCTTGCAGAGGCGTGCCTGCTCGTCGTTCTCCTCCTGCATAGCGTGCCACAGGCCCAGGCGCTGGTCGCGGATGTGCGCCACCAATTCCTTGGACGCCACGAAAGCCTGGGTCGCGCCAGCAGCCACCCGCGAAACGATGGACCGCGTGGATTCGAGCAGCGACTCAGCAGGCATCGCCCGGCTGAACATCCCCTGCGCCACCGCCTCCGCGCCCGAGATCAGGTCCGCCGTGTAGATGAGGTCCAGCGTGCGGTGCATGCCCAGCCGCTCGGTGAAGTACCAGTGGCCGCCCGAATCCAGTGTGGCCCCCAGCTTGGCGAACGGCGAGCCGAACTTCGCGTTCTCCGCCACGTACACCACGTCCGTGGCCAGCAGCAGCCCCAGCCCCACCCCCAGGCAGGCCCCCTGGGCCGCGGCGAACGTCGGCGCCGGGAACGCAGCCATTTTCTGCAGCAACGGCTCCACCAGCCCGCCCAGGTACGCCGCGGCGTCGTCGTTCTCCGGCGTCACCCCCGCAATGTCCCGGCCCGCGCAGAAGGCCCGGCCCTCTCCCCTCAGCAGCAGCGCCCGCACCTCACCGCGTGAGGCGGCGGCAGCAGCGTCGTCGTACGCCTGTGCTAAATCCCGCAGCGCCTGCTCATCCAGCGAGTTCAGCTTGTGCGGGGCGTCCAACACGACTTCGGCGATGCCGTTGCTGATGGAAAGGGAAATCATGGGACTCCTCAAGTAGGGGAAAGACTTACACGTCGAAGTCGACGGTGACTTCCTTGCTGGTGGGGTGGCTCTGGCAGGTCAGCACGTAGCCCTTGTCCAGCTCATCCTGCTCCAGCGCGTAGTTCTCGTCCATGGTCACGCTGCCGGTGACCACCTTGGCCCGGCAGGTGCCGCACACTCCCCCGGCGCACGCGAACGGCACGTCCGGGCGCACCCGCAGCGCCGCGTTCAGGATCGACTCGCGGGCGTGCGTGGGGCTGGCCACCTCGCCCTGCAGGCCGTCCAGCTTGAACGTGATCTTGTACGTCTCCTTGGACTCGTCCACCACCACGGGACGGCCGGCCTGCCCCTCCGGACGGTCCGGCTTGCCCGACGTGAACAGCTCGAACCGGACGTTCTCCGGCTTCACACCGCGCTCGGCCAGGGTGTCACGGCACAGCTGCACCAGCTCGAACGGCCCGCACAGGAACCACTCGTCCACATCATCCGCGTGCAGGGCTGTGCCCAGCAGCTGCTGCAGCTTCTCCGAATCAATGCGCCCGGACAGCAGCGGCGCGATCCGCTGCTCGCGGCTCAGCACGTGGTGGATGGCCAGTCGCTGCGGGTACTTGTCCTTCAAATCCGCCAGCTCCTCCAGGAACATCACGTCCATGGCGGCCTTGTTGGCGTAGATCAGGTCGAACCGGGTGTCCGGGTTGGCGGCCAGCAGCGTCCGGGCAATGGCGATCACCGGGGTGATGCCGGACCCTGCCGCGATGGCCACGAAGTTCCCCGCCTCCCCCGCCAGCTCCTCCGGGTGGTTCATGGAGTTCATGACGTTCTGCTCCACGGCCTGCCCGTCCCGGCCGTGCTTGGACACGAACGCGCCCATGGGGCTCATCACGTCCAGGGTGTCCCCGGCCTTCAGCTCGGCGTTGGCCCACGTGGAGAACAGCCCGCCCAGGTCCTTCTTGATGGCCACACGGATCTCGCTGGTGCCGTCCGGGAAGCTGCGCGGCTCGGCGCAGATGGAGTAGCTGCGGCGGATTTCCTTCGGCTCGCCGTTCTCATCCGGCAGCGTGGTGCGCAGGGCCACATACTGGCCGGGCAGGTAGTCGAACTTGCCGGCGAGATCGGCCGGCACATGGAAACTGACCTCGATGGCATCATCTGTGAGCCGGCGCACCTCCTTCACCTCGAGGGTGTGGAAGGACGGACGACGGCGGCCGGTCACCTCAGCCTCTTCGGCGGCGGTCTGGCGGACAACAGGCATGGGGGTTCCTTACAGGACTTTGAAGTAGTCGAACGGTTCCTTGCAGTCCTGGCACACATACAGCGCCTTGCAGGACGTGGAACCGAAGCGGGTGAGTTCCTTGGTGTTGAGGCTGTTGCACTGCGGGCACTTCACGGCCAGGCTCAGCCGGATGGGGCCGCTGTGGCCGCCCGCTTTGGAGTGGCCGCTGGGCGGCGCGATGCCGTACTCCTGCAGCTTCTGCTTGCCGGCCTCGGTCATCCAGTCCGTGGTCCACGCCGGGGCCAGGACGAGGTCCACGTGCACGTCCCCGTAGCCCTCCTTGGCGAAGGCCGTGTAGAGGTCGTCCCGGATGGCGTCCATGGCCGGGCAGCCCGAGTACGTGGGCGTAATGGTGACGGTGACTTTGTTGTCCGCCACTTCCACCTTGCGGAGGATGCCGAGGTCCGCGATGGTGAGCACCGGGATCTCCGGATCCACCACTGTGGCCGCGATGTCCCAGGCGCGTTCCTCCGCCGACTGTTCTGCCGGCGTCGTACGCTTTGCCTCGAAGTCGCTGACGTAGATGTCCATGACGGTCACCAGCTTGCTCCGGGATGCTCGCGGGCCAGCACCTGCATCTCCGCGAGGATGTAGCCCAGGTACTCCGAGTGCTTGCCCTGCCGGCCGCCGCCCGGGGCTGCGGGCACGTCCGGGGCCTCCAGTTCGGCTTCGGCCAGGACTTCGGCGGTCAAGCGGTCAAAGTCGTCTTTCAGGGCGGAAGGCGCGACGGCGGCACCCGCCTCAGCCAGGCGCTGCGTCAGCTCATCGTCGCGGAACAGTTCGCCGACGTACGGCCACATGAGGCGCAGGCCGTGGATCATGCGGGTGCGGGATTCCTCCGTGCCGCCGGCCAGGCGCAGGATCCACTGGCTGCTGTGGTCGCGGTGGTAGTCCACTTCCTTCACGGCCTTGGCGGCGATGGCGGCCAGGGTGGCGTCCGTGGATTCGGTGAGGCTGCGGTAGAGCTCGTACTGGTAGTAGCTCACCACGAACTGGCGGGCGATGGTGGCCGCGAAGTCGCCGTTGGGCTGCTCGAACAGCTGGACGCTGCGGAACTCGTGCTCGCGGCGGAAGTAGGCCAGGTCGTCCTCGGACTTGGCCGTGCCGTCCTCGTTGGGCATGCCGGCTCCGGCGTAGGTGAGGAAGCTGCGGGCGTGGCCCAGCTGGTCCAGGGCGATGTTGCCCAGGGCGATGTCCTCCTCCAGCTCCGGCGCCCGCGAGATCCAGTGGCCCAGGCGCTGGGCGAGGATCAGGGCGTCGTCGCCGAGCCTCAGGGCGTATTCGGCCACGTCCTCGGAGGGCTTGACCAGGCCGGTCTTGACCTCGAGGGCGATGTCCTCCGGGCGGAGGGCGTTGCCGGGGGTGATTCTTGTGGCACTCGCGTTGGCCTCGCTCACAGGTGCTTCACCCCTTCGCTCTTGGTGTAGTACGTGGCGTGCCGGTAGTCCTTGCCCTGCGGGGACTCGAAGAAGGAGCCCTTGGAATCGGGGTCGCTGGCGGCAATGGCGTCGGCCGGGACCACCCAGATGGAGACGCCCTCGTTGCGGCGGGTGTAGAGGTCGCGGGCGTTCCGGAGGGCCATGGCGGCATCCGGTGCGTGCAGGGAGCCGGCGTGCACGTGGCTCAAGCCGCGGCTGGACCGGACGAAGACCTCCCAGAGGCCCCAGGCGGAGCGGTCGTGGTGTTCCGGTGCCGAGGCGGGCATTTCCGGGTTGCCGGCTGGGGCCACGCCGACCGGGGTCCCCGGCCGAGCTTGCGAGGTTGGGGAGTCGGTGGGGATCATGCTGCGTATTCCTTCTGCTGCTTGGCTGACTGTTTTGCTGCATAAGCCGCAGCTGCTTCGCGGACCCAGGCGCCGTCGTCGTGCGCTGCCCTCCGGCGCTCAAGGCGCTGGGCGTTGCAGGGACCCCGACCGGCCAGGACTTCCTGGAACTCGTGCCAGTCGAGGGGGCCGTGCTCCCACTTCTTGGTGTTCTCGTTGAAGCGGACCTGGTCATCGGGGAGGGTGAGGCCCAGGACCCGGACCTGCTCCACCATCATGCCCACGAAGCGGCTGCGGAGCTCGTCATTGCTGAACCGCTTGATGTTCCAGGCCATGGACTGCTTGGAGTTGGGCGAATCGTCGTCCGGCGGCCCGAACATCATCAGGGCCGGGGCGTACCAGCGGTTCACGGCGTCCTGGGCCAGCTGCTTCTGCTCGGGGGTGCCGTTGGAAAGTTCAAGCAGGATCTCGAAGCCCTGGCGCTGGTGGAACGACTCTTCCTTGCAGATGCGGACCATGGCCCGGCCGTAGGGGCCGTACGACGCGCGGCACAGCGGGACCTGGTTGCAAATGGCTGCGCCGTCCACCAGCCAGCCGATGGCGCCCATGTCCGCCCAGCTCAGCGCCGGGTAGTTGAAGATGCTGGAGTAGCGGGCCTTGCCGGCGATGAGGTCGTCCATCATCTTGTCCCTTGTCTGTCCAAGGGTCTCGGCGGCGGAGTAGAGGTAGAGCCCGTGGCCGGCCTCGTCCTGGACCTTGGCCATGAGGATGGCCTTGCGCTTCAGGCTGGGGGCGCGGGTGATCCAGTTGGCCTCCGGCTGCATGCCGATGATCTCCGAGTGCGCGTGCTGGCTGATCTGGCGCAGCAGGGTCTTGCGGTAGGCGGCGGGCATCCAGTCGCGGGGCTCGATCCGTGAGTCCTCGGCGATGATCCGGTCGAAGTGGGCCTGGCCTGCCGCATCCTCTTCCGGGGTTAGCTCAGCCGGCACTGACTGCAAGTTCTGCGCTGCCATGGTTGCTCCTATGCAAAGACCTGATGGGCGGCTCGGAATTATTTACCGACCGTTCGTTCAGGATATGTTGGCGCGGCGGAACTCGTCAAGCGTGCACCCACTCCCCCTTCCCAACGCCCCACCACCTCCTGCCCCTTCTCCCCCGACGCCCCACCACCTTTCGCAGCCAATCCACCAACGCCCCACCACCTCTCGAGCAAAAGGCGCGGGCCGCCGTCGCGCATTCCTGCTGCCGGAGCCTGCGGCTCACTTTTCGATGCGCATCTGCCTCATCGACGCACTATCTCCCTTTCGAGACCCAAATGTGAGGCGCGAAAAGGAACCTGCGCACCGGAAACGGATTTGTGCGTCGAAAGCACAACGCGGGCCGAAGGCGAAGCACCACCGCAGACACCGGGAACCGCGCACTTCTTAAGCCTTTCTTAAAGCCCAACGGGGAGAGTGGAAGTACGGGCCGGACAGCGCCCTGCTACTCCACCAAGGAAGAAATGCTCGGAACAGCTCACGAAGACCACACGTACCCGCAGACCGCCCCCGCGGCACCCCCGGCCGCCGGCATCCAGTTCAGGGCACTCCCCCAGCCCCGCCACTGGCTGCCGCTGGGCATACTGCTGGGCGCCGCCGTCGTTGTGCTGGGCCTTACCGTGCAGCTGGTCCCCGGCGACACAACCGCAGAACTGGGTGTTGACCAAACCCTCAGCCTGCACCACGTTGCCGCACTGACCGCCGTGGCCATGGGGATCAACCTGCTGTTCGGCCCGGTAGTGGGCCTGGCCCTCATCGCCGCCGCAGCCCTGGCCATCTGGCTGTTCAGGCGCGATTTGGTGTCTGCCGTGGCGTTCGGGCTCACCGCGTGCTCGGGCTGGGTGGCGAGCGAGGCCTTCAAGCTCCTGTTCGCCCGGCAGCGGCCCAACCCCGCCCTGCTGTTCGACCCGCTGGCGCCCGAGACCGGCTCCAACAGCTTCCCCAGCGGGCACGTCAGCTTCGCGGTGGCCCTGGCCTTCGCACTGTACTTCCTGGCCCGCGGCACCCGCTGGGCAAAGCCGGTCGCGGCGGCGGGCGCCCTCACCGCGCTGATCGTCGCCTGGTCCCGCCTTTACGTGGGGGTCCACTACCCCACCGACGTAACGGCGTCCTTCTTCGCCGCGAGCGCTGCCGCCATCGTGCTCGCAGGGCTCTGGAACCGCTTCGCCCCCGCGCTGGTGGAACGTGTTCCCGCCAGGATCCTCCGCCGCTCCCGCCGGGCGTAAGGGCAACCATGCACAGCCTTCTGATGTCGCTGGCACCGGCAGCCGCCGGGGCGCCGTCGCTGCTAGACCCCGCAGGCCTGCTGGAGGGCTTTGGCCCGGCCGCACTGGGGATCATCGCCGCGATGGTGTTCATTGAATCCGGCGTCCTGTTCCCCTTCCTGCCCGGCGACTCCCTCCTCTTCACCGCCGGTCTCCTGCACCAGCAACTGAACCTGGCGCTCCCCCTGCTGATCGGCGTCATCACCGCAGCTGCGATCGGCGGCGACCAGGTGGGGTACCTGCTGGGGCGCAAGTTCGGCCGCCGCTGGTTCAAGGACGATGCCCGGATCCTCAAAACCTCCCACCTGACCGTCACGGAAGACTTCTTCCGGCGCCACGGAGGCGCCGCCGTCGTCCTGGCCCGTTTTGTCCCCATGGTGCGGACCTTCGCGCCGCTCACCGCCGGAATCGCGCGGTACGAATACAAGGCGTTCACGCTCTGGAACATGGTGGGGGCTTTGGCATGGGCGACGTCGGTGACCCTCCTGGGCACCTGGCTGGGACACTACGAGATCATCGCCAGGAACATCGACGTCATTGCCGTGATCATGGTCCTGGTCTCCGTGGTGCCGTGGATCGTGGAGTATCTGAAGCGCCGGCGGAAGAACCGGCAGGCCGCCGCGGAACAGCCCCTTGACGAAAGCGTTGAGGCGGCTGCGGAAGAATAGGCGGCATGACAACAGGTGAGGGGCTGGCCCTGCTGCTGGTGGAGGACGATCCCGTCCTGGGCCCGCTGATTGCCGAGCTGCTGGAGCCCGACTTCACGGTCCGGCTCGCGGCAAACGGGCAGGAGGGCCTGCACCTTGGGCTGACGCAGCCGTGGGACGCGATGGTGATCGACCGCGGCCTGCCCGTCATGGACGGCATCAGCGTCATCACCGCCCTGCGGGCCAAGGGCATCGGCACCCCCATCCTGATCCTCACCGCGCTGGGCGACACCGCAGAAAAAGTCCGCGGCCTGGACGCCGGCGCCAACGACTACCTGACAAAACCGTTCGACGGCGGCGAGCTGGCCGCGCGCCTCCGCGCACTGACGCGCACCTATGGCCAGCCCGCGGGGGAAGGTCCGGCCGGGCCGGTGGACATCGGCACGTGGGAATTCCACCCGGCGTCGCGCGCTGTCCGTTCACTGTACGGCGGCACCGTCACGCTGACCGCAAAGGAAACCGAACTGCTGGCCGCACTGGCGGCGGAGCCGGACCGGGTGTTCACCCGGGACGAACTGCTCGCCGCGCACTTCCAGGAGACGGACCAGCCCGGCGTGATCGACACCTACGTCCACCACCTTCGCCGCAAGATCGACTGGAGCGTCATCCGCACCGTCCACGGCGTTGGCTACCAGATCGGCGACCCCTCATGACTACTTCCGGGCCGAGCACCTCCCCTGCCGCCGGCGACCCGGACCGGGAAATCCTGCGCCGCGCATCGCTGAAGGTGGCGCTGCGGATCAGCGCCGGCGTGGCCGCGCTGGTCCTCATCCTCCTGGCAGCCGCCACCGCCTTCCTGATGTACAAGCTGGCCCATCCGGTCCTGCCCGGGGCCACCGAGCCCGGGAAACCGTACACCTACCTCGATTCCAGGGACCTGATCGAGGGGATGATCCTTGCCGGCCTGGCAGGCATTGTGCTGGCCGGGCTGGTGGGGTGGCTGAGCGCGCGCAGCGCCATCCGGCCGCTGGGGGAAGCGCTGGCCCGGCAACGGAGGTTCGTCCAGGACGCCAGCCACGAACTGCGCACCCCCCTCGCCATCCTGGACACCCGCATCCAGCTGGCCCAACGCAAAGCCGAACCCGGATCGGAACCGGCACAGGCCCTTGCGAAGATCCGCGAAGACGCGTCCACGCTGACCGGGATCGTGAACGAGCTGCTCCTGGCGGCCACCGCGTCCGCGACCGTGCCGGACCTGGAGCCGGTGGATGTCGCCCTGGCTGCCGGGTCAGTGGCCGGGAGCCTTCAGAACCTTGCCCGTCAACAGGGCGTCCAAGTGGCGTTCGACGGCGGCGGCCCGGCTTTGGTGCGGATCGATCCCAGTTCGTTCCGGCGCGCCGTGCTGGCCCTGGCGGACAACGCGCTGGGGCATACACCGGCGGGCGGGAGCATCACCGTTTCCGCCGCCGTTGAGGGTTCCTGGGCGCTGGTCCGGGTTTCCGACACCGGATCCGGGATCAGCGGCGTGGACCCGGACCGGATCTTCGACCGCTTTGTCCGTACCGGCGGGACGGGCGAGGCGCAGGGCCGGCGCAGCTTTGGGATCGGGCTGGCGCTGGTCCGCGAGATTGCTTCCGCAGCCGGAGGCACCGTGAAGGTTGTCCGCAGCGGACCGGACGGAACCACCATGGAACTCGCGCTGCCCCTGGCCGCGGCCTGACAGCCCCTATGGGGTTTGGAGCGGACCGGGAAGCCTCCTCCACCGTTTTGCCAGCACGTTCCACCCGGCGGCCTGAAGCGGTTTTCCACACCCCTGCCGAAAACCCTTGACTCGACACGCGTTACCCGGGAGGCTGGGCTGCGCCTTGACCTGCCATTGAATGGAGCGCCGCGATGACCAAAACCCAGGAAACGGGCACCGTGTCCACGGTGCTGTCGCCCGACGGCACCTCCCTCAGCGTCGAGCGGATGGGTACAGGACCCAGCCTGGTCCTGGTGGACGGAGCCTTCTGCGGCCGGAATTTCGGGCCTGCACGTGCCCTGGCGAATGAACTGAAGGACGCCTTCACGGTCTATTTCTACGACCGACGCGGACGCGGTGACAGCAGCGAAACTCTGCCCTACGCCACCGAACGCGAGATCGAGGATCTGCAGGCCGTGCTGAATGAGGCGGGCTCCAGCCCCTACGTTTACGGGATCTCCTCCGGCGCTGCCCTGGCCCTCGAGGCTGCCGCAGCGGGAGTGCCGATGCGGCGGCTGGCCACCTATGAGGCGCCCTACACCGGTGTCCAGGGTGCGGACGGGACGCCGGGGAGCCATCGCGAGCACCTGGAAGCCCTGCTGAAGGAAGGCAAGCGCGGCAGCGCCGTATCGTACTTCCTGGTCAAAATGGTGGGAGCACCGGCCTTTCTCCCCTACCTCCTTCGACTCATGCCCGGGGTGTGGAAGAAGCAGATCGCGGCGGCAAACACCCTGCCCTACGAAACCCGGGTGACCAACAACTTCGTGGCCCCGCTGGAAAGGCTCCCCACCATTACCGTTCCCACCCTCGTCATGGTGGGCGGAAAAGCCGGCGCCCCCATGGCGCAGGGGCAAAGGGCGATCGCGGGAGCCATAGCCGGCAGCGAATACCGCGTCCTCGACGGCCAAACCCACCAGGTCTCCGCCGCCGCCATAGCCACCCAGCTCAGGGGCTTTTTCAGCACCGGGACCTGACGCCGGATTCTCCTGTCGCGCGCGAAAGGCGCGGGCCGCCGTCGCGCTTTTCCGCTCTGGCGCCCGCGCCTGACACCGGCGCTTACGCAGCCCTCCTCTTCGGGATGGTCCGCGTCTTCGCCGCAGCCGGCTCAGCCTCGGTTGCCGGCGGCGTCTCTCCGCCCGCGCGGCCCGGAGGCGTGGACTCCCGCAGCCGGGCCCGGGCATCCAGGACGTCGCCGATGAACCAGTCGTAGACCAGGACGCCGATGACGCCGCCCACCAGCGGGCCGACGATGGGAACCCAGAAGTACCAGCTGAAGGCGCCATCCACTGTGCCAGGCAGCGCCGTTTGGCCCCAGCCGGCAAGCCAGGCGAAAAGCCGGGGGCCGAAGTCGCGGGCCGGGTTGATGGCGTAACCGGCGTTGGCGCCGAGGGAGATGCCGATGGCGGCAACGGCCAGGCCGATCATGAACGGGCCCAGGTTCGCCTGGACGGCGGTGTTGCGCATATCGATGATGGCCACGACGAACATGACCAGGAAAGCGGTGCCCACGATCTGGTCAATCAGCGGGCCGGTGGGGTTCCCGTTGAAGTAGGGCGCCGGGAACGTGGCGAAGATGGAGTAGGTGGCGAGGCCTTTGGGGTCGGTACGGCCGGTGCCCACGGCTTTGTTGTAGGCGTCAATGGCGTTGTAGTACAGCAGGTACACCAACGCCGCCCCGGCAAAAGCCCCCACCACCTGGGCCGCGATATACGGACCAACCTTGCGCCACGGGAATTTCCGGCGCACCGCGAACGCCACGGTCACGGCCGGGTTGATGTGGGCGCCGCTGACGCCGCCGGCCACATAGACTGCCAGCGCCACCGCCAGGGCCCATCCCCAGGCGATCAGCAACCAGTCGCCCGCGGCCATGAAGATGGTGGTGGCATTCGCAGCCCTGCCGGAGCCCGGCAGGGCTGCGACGGCCATGGCCACCACGCCGTCGCCGAATGCGATCAGCACGAACGTGCCGAGAAATTCCGCAAGAAGCTCGCCCCAGGTTCCGCCCAGTTGCTTGAGTCCGCTGCCGTTGCGGACTGCATTTCTCAGGGGACTGACATCACTCATCGCAGTACCTTCTTTGCGATTTTGGCTTCAATCTTGGGTGTCATCCGGACTAATTGACAATCCGGGTACTTTCATGCTACGCCGAAAGTGTCCTTGGGTAACAGTCCGAAACCCGACCGACGGGCAGCCCTGCAACGGCGCCCGATTCCGCAGGCACGGAGCCGCGTTCCGCCCGACGGGCGGCACCCCGGCAGGCTCCGAATTGCACCTTAGGGACGTGGAGTTCGTTCGGAAAGGCACGACCATGAACGACAACGGCACCATCGAAAACACCCCGAACGCCGCCGGTCCGGAACACACGCCCGAGGAACCCGACCTGCGCGGGCGGTACGTCAAAGGCAACTTTGGCAAAGCCGGGGCACAGCGCGGCCGCCATGCGGAGGACGAGGAAGGCCAGTACATCGCCGGCAACTACGGCGGGGCCGGCAGAGAAGGCGGACTGCCCGAACCCCTGGGCGACAAGACCGTGGGATCCGGACGGTACGTCAAGGCCGACTACGGCGAAGCCGGCGAAACCACAGGCCGGACAGCCCAGTCCGAAACCGGGCGGTACCCCAAAGGTGATTACGGCAAGAGCGGCACTGTGGCTCCCACGCGCAAGCCACGCAACGGTGCGGGGCACTAGGCCCGCACACGCACACGGTGGCGGCCTCACTGAGGTGGGCCGCCGCCGTCGTGCTTTTCATGCGCAGGCTCACGGGGTGTTGGCGACGCGCTTATGCCCACTGGACGCGCACCCTCCACCGCGCGGCCCAAATCCGCGCAGCGAAGTGGAACCTGCGCCGCGGGAAGAAGAAGGCGCGTCGTGCTTTTGCGTGTTCCTTAAAACGGAAGCAAAGTAGGAGTCATGAAAGACGTCACCGGGACCATCGAGCTTTCCGGGGAGATGCTGCACCTGAAGTGGGCGCCCGGGGACGTGGTGACGGAGAGCGACGCGGTGGCGCTGATGGAGCGCGCCAGGGCCCTTAGCGGTGGGCGGCCCCTTCCGCTGCTGGTGGAAATGACCGGTTTGGCGTGGATCGACCAGGGGGCGTTTCTCGCATTCGCCGGGTACTGGCCGCTGACGCGCGCGGCCGTGGTGGGCACGTCGCCCGTGGACCAGACGCTCGCCGGCTTCTACACGGGACGGCACAAGCCGATGCATCCCACCCGCTTCTTCACGTCCCTGGACGAGGCGGTGGCGTGGTTGATGGAGCATCCGGCGGTACCGTAGGCCAGGTTTTTCCACATAGGAGTGGGGGCCTCTTAAGGTGCCTGAACGCACGGGGCACCGTGGATGCATGGCCGACCTTCCCCCGCTTTTGTTGTCCCGCGACCGTCTGCTGCATGGGCTCAGTGCCAACGACCTCGCCAAGCGGGTACGGGCCGGCGCGCTGGTGCGGGTCCGGCACGGTGTTTACCTTGACGGACCCACGTGGCGGGAGCTGAAGCCGTGGGAGCAGTACCGCATCGGCGTCCAGGCGGCTGCGGAAACGTTCGAAAAACCGGTTGTCTTCGCCCGGCATTCCTCAGCGAGCGTTTGGGGAATCCCCACCATTGGAAACCACCCCGTGCGGGCCCTGACATTGAAGAACGACGGCGGCCGCTCGCGTGCCGGGGTCAGCCGCCACTTTGCGGCGCGGGCCGGTTTGAGCGTGGTCACTTTGGACGGCCTCCTTGTCACCGACCGTCTCCGGACCGTCCTGGACCTGGCGGCCTTCAGCCCGTTCACCGAGGCGGTGGTGCCGCTGGATCATGTGCTGCGGCCCGACCCGTACCGGCAGCTGCCCGCGCTCGCCAAGGCTGAACTGGAAGCCGGGATCAGTGCCCAGTATTCGGCTGCTGCTGCGCGGCGGATCCGGACGGCGATTGCCTTTGCCGATCCCGCCTCGGGCTCGCCCGGGGAGTCCTGGAGCAGGGCCCTGATCCACGTGGCGGGGTTTGAAGCCCCGGTCCTTCAGCAACCCTTTACCGATTCCAGGGGGCTGGTGGGCTACACAGACTTCTATTGGAAGGAGTCCAGGGTGGTGGGCGAATTCGACGGCGAGGAGAAGTACGTGAAGCCCGAGTTCCGTGGCGGTCGGTCGGCTTCGCAGGTGGTTGTGGAGGAGAAGAAGCGCGAGAACCGGATCCGTGCCATGGGGATCAACGTGGTGCGGTGGGACTGGGCTGAACTCGCGGCGCCCGGGACCCTGGAACGGAAGCTGGCCGCGGCATGGCTGTCCCGGCGTCGTACGCGTTCTGCCGTCCTCGACGCGCAAAGCCGCCTGTGACGCGCAGGCTCCCTGGCGCGGCCCAAATGCGGGCAGCGAAATGTAAGGTGCGCGTCGAAAATGAGTATGCGCAGCGCGAGTCAGCTGGTTTCGATAGCTGGCGCGGTTCCCGGAAGGGCGACCGGCCAGGAATCCGGCGTTTAGGGCCAGCCCTTTTCGAGCAGCGGCGTGACCGTGACTTCGTTCAGGACCATCTCCCGCGGCGACTGCGCTATCCAGGCAATCAGGTCCGCCACGTGGCCCGGTGGCAGCGACTCGTTGGCCGGTGCCGCGGCTGCGGTTTCCTGGTCCCGGTCATCAGGAGTCCATGCTCCCCACTGCGTGTCCATTGCGCCCGGGTAGAGCAGGCAGGCCCGGATGCCATGGTCCTTGCCCTCGGCTGCCAGCGACTGGGTCAGTCCGGTCAGCGCGAACTTCGAGGCGCAGTACGCTCCGGCGTTGGCCCAGCCGCGGCGCCCGGCCACCGACCCGATATTGATGATGGTTCCCCCGCCGGCCCGCCGCATACCTGGAAACACCGCCTTGGCCAGGAGGAAAACCGCCCGGAGGTTGACGTTCATCACCCTGTCCCATCCGGCGGCGTCGATGTCCTCAACGGAACCCGGAACATCGGTTCCGGCGGCGTTCACCAGGATGGTGACAGGTCCAAGATTCTCCTGGACCCTCTCCACCGCCTGGGCCACCTCTGCCGCATCAGCCAGGTCAAGTGGCACGGCCACTGCACGAACACCATCACCTGAACCATTGATCTCGGAGACGGTGGCCTGCAGGTCATCGGCCGACCGGGCAATAACCGCGACGTCGGCACCTGCCCCGGCCAGCGCCAGTGCCGCTGCCTTGCCAAGTCCGCTGCTGCCTCCGGTAACCAGTGCCACCTGCCCGCGTAAGGGCTTGTTGTTTGCCATGCCATCTCCCCGAGTTCACACGCCGCCGGAAGGGCGGACTGTTGTGGCTCCATGGTAAGCAGGGCACCCGACCGTTGGCCCGGCGTCGTACGCGTTCTGCCGTCCTCGACGCGCAAAGCCGCCTGTGACGCGCAGGCTCACTTGCGCGGCCCAAATGCGGGCAGCGAAATGTAAGGTGCGCCGCGAAGATGAGTATGCGCAGCGCCAGTCAGCCCTCCCGGGCGGGCACCTCGGCGGCCGGCTGTCCGGTTTCACGCTGCGTGGCCGCCCAACTGGCCAGCATCTTCAGCGCATCCTCGGACGGCGTACCCGGCTCGGCGGTGTAGATGTTGATCCGCAGGCCGGGGTCCGCCGCGAGCTCCATCGCCTCGTAGGTCAGGTCCAGGTCACCCACCACCGGATGGTGCAGCCGTTTCCGGCCGGTGCGGTGGTACTTCACGTCGTGCCGGGCCCAGCGGACGCGGAACTCCTCGCTGCGGGTGGAGAGCTCGCCCACCAGGTCGGACAGGTCCTTGTCGAACGGGTTCCTGCCGGCGGTGGAGCGCAGGACCGCCACGATGTCATCCGCGCTGCGCTCCCAGTCCCGGAAGAACTCCCGCGCCTTGGGATTCAGGAACGTGAACCGTGCACTGTTCGGGGGCGTGACCGGCTCGGCCATCATGTCCAGGTACAGCGCCCGGCCCAGCTCATTGGCGGCCAGTACATCGCCGCGGTCGTTGCGGACCCAGGCCGGCGCCGTCGTAATCGCGTCGATGACGCGCTGCACACTGGGGCGGACCGTCAAGGGGCTCCGCTTCCGGCGCACGCGCGGCGCAGCCGTGGCCGCGCGTGCCAGGTCGAAAAGGTGGGCCGTCTCGGCGTCGTCCAACTGCAGGGCCCGGGCCAGCGCCTCAAGGACGCTGTCCGACGCACCGGACAGGTTCCCCCGCTCCAGCCGGATGTAGTAGTCGATGCTCAGGCCCGCGAGCATGGCCACTTCCTCGCGCCGGAGCCCCGCCACCCTCCGGTTGCCGCCGTAGACAGGCAGCCCGGCCTCCTCGGGCGTGAGGCGGGCGCGGCGGGAGGTGAGGAACTTCCGTACGTCGTCACTGTTGGTCATGCCTCCACGCTACGCCGCCGCCACCCAGCGGAGGAGGCACTGGCAGTACCCGGCAAGCGCGGGTACTGCCAGTGCCTCCGGGGCCGGCGTCGGCGCAGCGCCTATTCGTAGCGGAGG
The DNA here is from genome assembly GCF_040702335.1 of Pseudarthrobacter sp. NPDC080039. Classification (NCBI taxonomy): domain Bacteria; kingdom Bacillati; phylum Actinomycetota; class Actinomycetes; order Micrococcales; family Micrococcaceae; genus Pseudarthrobacter; species Pseudarthrobacter sp. NPDC080039. Next base: position 36,086 of record NZ_JBFBKY010000006.1, read on the forward strand.
GAGTCGATCGGGTTTTGGCGGGCAGCCCGCCACGCCGGAAGCGTTCCGGCGATGAACGCGATGGCCATCACCAGGACGATGACCACCGCCACCGGTCCCGGGGCGAAGCTCAGGATCTGCAGGCCGGCCAGATCGCTCAGGGGGCCGCGGGCCAGGGCGTGGCTGACCACCGTGCCCAAGGCTATGGCGGCGCCGGACCCAATCAGGCTGCCGAGCAGGCCGATGAATGCTGCCTCGGTGCTGAACAGGGCAAAGACCGATCCGCTGCCCATGCCCATGGCCTTCATCAAACCGATTTCGCGGGTGCGTTCCTGCACGGACATCAGCAGGGTGTTCACGATCCCGAACCCTGCGGCCACCAGGGCGATGACCGCGAACGCGTCGAGGACGCCGATGATGCCGTTGATGACGGTCTTCACGGTCCCGATCCGGTCATCAAGTGTTTGCGCCGTGTAGCCTCCCGCAGAGAGCTGGCTCTTCATCCCGGATATCTGCGATTCCGATGAGGGGGCGAAGGTGGCAGTGGCCGCCGTGTACACCGGGGCCGAGGTGGCGGGGGTCCCGGTGGCCTGGGCCTGGGTGAGGGCGGTGGAGAGCGCCTTGTTGATGAACGCCCCGCCCGAGCTGAGGAGCGCGCTTTGTTCAATGCCGTTGATCCTGGCCGTCACGGTCCGCATGGTGCCCGTGGCGTCGGGGATGCCGATGGTAACGTCCTGGCCCACCGCCTGGGCGCTGTCGCTGAACCCCAAGGGAGCCACGTAGCTTGAGGGGAGGATGATCTGCGGCGCCGGGGACCCGTCGTCGAGGTTCTGGCCCGCGTCCAGCTGCGGCTGGGCGCCCGCGAGCACACTCACGGACAGCTGGTACTTGTCCTGGTTGTTCCACTGGATGTAGGCCGTGTTCAACCGGGTGACCGGGGATACCCCGGTGATTCCGGGGACGGCCCCGATTTTGTCCAGGTCGGCCTGGGTGAGGGCCACCTGGGTGGAGCCGGGCCGGCCGCCGCCGGCGAGCACCCTGGTGTTGGGGTCGTACTTCTGCGGGCCGGAGCCCAGACCGGAGCCGGTGTCGGCCCTGGTCACCGTGAAGGCGTTGCTTGCCCCGACGGCTGCCACCTGGCTGTCAATGTAGTTGGAGATTCCCGTGCCCAGCCCGTTGGTGATGGTGAGGGTGAAGGCTCCGACGAAGATGGCCAGCACCGTCAGGGTGGTGCGCAGCTTGCTGCGGAAGCTGTTGGTGATGGCGGTTTTCAGGGTTTCCAGCGGTTTCATGCCGCGTGCTCCTCGTCCGTGGTGATGAGCTGCCCGTCCCGGATGTAGACGCGGCGGTTGAAGCGGGCGGCCAGGTCATGGTCGTGCGTGACCGTGATCAGGGTGATTCCATGGTTTTGGTTGAGGTCGAAAAGGATGTCCTCCACGATGCGGCCCGTGGCGGAGTCAAGGTTCCCGGTTGGTTCGTCGGCGAATAGAACGCGCGGGTTGTTGGCAAGGGCCCGGGCGATGACCACGCGCTGCTTCTGCCCGCCGGAGAGGTTCCCGGCTTTGTTGCGTGCCTTGTCCGCCAGTTCCAGCTGTTCCAGGACGGCCATGCCGCGGGCCCGGCGTTCCCGGGCGCCCATGCCGGCGATCTTCAGCGGAAGCACCACATTGTCCAGCACGGTGGTGGAGTGGTTGAGGAAGAACTGCTGGAAGACGAAACCGAACATCTGGTTGCGCAGGGCGTTGAGCCTGCGCCCGCTCAGGCTCCGGGCATCGGTCCCCTCCACGTGGACGGAGCCGCCGCCCGGGGTGTCCAGGAGCGCCAGCAGGTGCATGAGGGTTGACTTGCCAGACCCGCTTTTACCCACGATAGCCACGGAGTCACCGCGGTCAATCTCCAGGGAAACACCCCGGAGGGCGTCAAAGCGGTCGGGGCCGCGGCCGTAGGTTTTTGTCAGGTCGCGGGTGGACAGGATCGGCACAGGCATTTGGAGTTCCCATCAGGAATTACGGAAGCGGGACGTGCAGGACGGTGAGGGAGTGTCAAAATCCGGGCGGGAGCAGCCCGGCAGAGATGCGTGCCGCAGCTTCAAGGATCTCGTCGTCATCGGCGTCGATGTCCCTGGCGGCCATGCCAAGCATGTTGATGGTGAGCAGCGCGAAACGGACCCGCAGGCGGTCCTCCACGCTGGCCCCGGGCGGGGTGATGATGGAAAACAGCTCGGACACGGCCGCCGCCATTCCGCCACGTTGCCCGGGTTCCGACTTGATGTCCCTGAGCAGACGGTAGTTCGAGCCCAGGAAGCGGAACATGCGCAGGCCCTGGGCCTGGACGATCCCGGTCCACCGGGCAATGACGGTATGCCGCAGCTCCGGTCCGGGTTCCTGGGTACGCGCCCATTCCAGCAGGTCGGTGATCTGCGAGCGCATTGCCTCCATCAGGGCGCGGAGTATGTCTTCCTTGCTTTTGAAGTGGTAGTACAGGGCCGCTTTGGTGAAGCCGAGTTCCTCGGCGATCTGGCGCATCGACGTCGATTCGTAGCCCTGTTCGGCGAACAGGCGCAGGGCAACGGCCTGGATGTTTTCGCGCGTCCCGCCCTCAGCGGGCGCGGGGGCATCGCTGGTGGATCCCATGTGTTTGCTGTCCTTTCGGTCCGGCCCGCCACCGAGCTGCTCTTGCTAACTAACCGGCCGGTAAGTACCATACTAACCGCGCGGTAAGTGAACCCCAAACCAAAAATCGCTAGGACCAAATTCGCATGACAGACCAGGACGCCGGGCAGGCCAGACTCTCACCCCGGCAAATCATCACGGCAATGAGCGGACTGGTCATCGCCATGCTGCTGGCCCAGTTGGACAACATGATCGTGGCACCGGCGCTGCCCACCATCGTGGGTGAACTGGGTGGAATGGACCACCTCGCCTGGGTCACCACGGGGTATGTCCTGGCATCGACGGTGGCTACTCCCATCTGGGGCAAGCTTGGCGATATCTTCGGGCACCGCCGCACGTTCATGGCCTCGATCGTGGTCTTCCTGGCCGGTTCCGCCCTCTGCGGAGTAAGCCAGGACATGACCGGGCTCATCGGGTTCCGGGCCTTCCAGGGCCTGGGTGCCGGCGGCCTGATGGTGGGCATCATGGCGGCGATCGGGCTGATGGTGCCGCCGCGGGAACGCGGCAAGTACCAGGGCATCATGATGGCCGTCATGCCCCTGGCCATGATTGGCGGCCCACTGCTGGGCGGTTTCATCACCGACAACGCCTCCTGGCGCTGGGCGTTCTACGTCAACCTTCCCCTGGGCCTCCTTTCCCTGGTGGTCTGCTGGTTCACCCTCAAGCTGCCCCGCCGGGAGCGGACCGCCAAAGTCCGCATCGACTGGTGGGGATCCGCCGTCCTGACAGCCTGGATCACGGCCCTGGTGCTGATGCTCAGCTGGGGCGGAAGCCAGTACCAGTGGAACTCCCCCGAAATCATCGGCCTTGGTGCCGTGGCCGCCGTCGGCCTGGCGCTCTTCCTCTTTATCGAACGGCGCGCGGCAGAGCCCGTCATTCCGTTGCGCCTGTTCAGCAGCCGGAACTTCTCGCTCGCCAACGCGCTGGGCTTCATCGTGGGCTTCGCGATGTTCGGCGGCATCACGTTCCTGCCCCAGTTCCAGCAGTACGTCCAGGGCCAGTCGGCCACCAGCAGCGGACTGCTCCTGATGCCAATGATGATTGCGGCCATGGTGGTGTCGCTGGGCGGCGGCCTGGTGGTCAGCCGGACCGGCCACTACAGGGCACTGCCCATCATCGGGTCGGCGCTGATGGCCACGGGCCTGTTCCTGTTCTCCACCATGGGCCTTGCCACTCCGGCGTGGCAGTCCGGCGTCTACATGGCCGTCCTTGGGGCAGGGATGGGCTGCATGATGCAAACCACCAACCTCATCGCGCAAAACAGTGTCCACATCCGTGACATCGGTGCCGCCACCGGCACCACCACCTTCGCCCGCAACATGGGCGGTTCCCTGGGGATCTCGGTCCTTGGCTCCATCTACGCGGGCCGGCTTTCCGACGCCATGGGCGGCGGCGGCCTGCACCAGAGCGGGCAGATCACCCCGGCGGCGCTCCAGTCCCTCCCGCAGGCGGTCCGGGACCTGTTCAAGACGGCTGTGACCGATGGAATCCAGTCCGTCTTCTTCTGGGCGTCCCTGGTGGCGGCGGCAGGCTTTGTCCTGGCCCTGTTCATCCGGCACGTCCCGCTGCGCGGGCATGCACCCTCTCCTGCCACGGCGGCCGAACAGACGGCTGAAGAACTTGCTGTCTGACGGTAAGGTGGCCGGGTGATCGCTGCCGTAGCCGGAGCGGCCGCACTGGCCGCGTTGCCTGCTGTCCGGGACCCCGCATGGTCTGTCGGGCCGCACTTTGTCGGGCTCAAAATTGGGCTCGTCCTCCTGGCCATCGTGCTGGTCCTGCGTGTCCGCAGGCGGATCCTGGTGCGGCTCCGGGGCCTGGGGTGGCGCCGGACGGCGATCGCCAGCGGCGCTGCGGCAGTGCTGTTCTACGCCGTCTGGATCTTCTATCTGAGCGGCACCATGCCGTCCGTGACGGTCGCCTACAACTGGAGCACGGCGTGGCTCGCCCTGGACGGATTCGAAGCCATCGCCGCATTGCTGACGGCGGTGTTCCTCTTCAGGGGCAGCACTTATGCGGCGCTTACCGCGGCCGCGTTCTCAACGAGCCTGTGCATCGATGCGCTCTTCGACGTGACAACCGCCGCCCAGGGCCCGCCGCTGGTAACCGCCATCCTGGAAGCTGCCCTGGTTGAGCTGCCCTTCGCCGCCATTTCCGGGATGCTGGCCATCAAGCTCCTCACTGCGGGCAGGACACAGCAGGGTGCGCCGTCCACAGAAAGCCGCAGCGCCTGAACCACCGCCGGCCTCGAAGGAGGCACTGGCAAGCCCTCCCATAAACCCCCGTGCCCGCATAGCGTGAAGGCATGGTTATGGAACTCAAACTCAACAACGGCGTCACCATGCCCGCGCTCGGCCTGGGCGTTTTCCAGAGTCCGCCGGAAGAGACGACGGCGGCCGTCCAGACAGCGCTCGAGGTGGGCTACCGGCACATTGACACCGCCGCCGCGTACGGCAACGAGCGCGAGGTGGGCGAAGGGATCCGCCGCTCCGCCCTGGACCGGTCCGACGTCTTCATCGAAACGAAGGTCTGGGTCAGCGACTACGGCTACGACGAGGCCCTGCACGCGTGGGACAAGGCCGTGGGCAAGCTAGGCGTAGAGCAACTGGACCTGCTCATCCTGCACCAGCCCGCCCCGGACCGGTTCGACAAGACGATTGCGGCATACAAGGCCCTGGAGACCCTGCTCAAGGACGGACGGGTGCGGGCCATCGGCGTCAGCAACTTCATGCCGCACCACCTGCAGCAGCTGCTGGCGGAAACCAGCGTTGTCCCGGCCGTCAACCAGATCGAACTGCACCCCTATTTCCAGCAGGCGGCCGTCCAAACGATTGATGAAGACCACGGCATCCTCACCCAGGCGTGGTCGCCGATCGGGGGCATCACCTTCTACCCGGGCTGGGGCGAGAACCGGAAGAACGTCATGCGCGACCCGGCGATTGCCGCCGTCGCGCAGGCCCACGGCAAGACCCCCGCCCAGGTGATGCTGCGCTGGCACCTGCAGCAGGGCCGCTCCGCCATCCCCAAGTCCACCAACCCGGCACGGATAGCCGAGAACTTCGACGTCTTCGACTTCGAACTCACCGCCGCCGAGCTCACGGCCATCGACGCCTTGGACAGCGGCGTCCGCAGCGGCCCGGACCCGGATGTGGCCCGGCCCGAGCGGTTCGCCATGGTCATCCCGGAAGCCTAAGGAGAAACAATGGAATACCGCCCGCTTGGCCGCACCGGCGTCAAAGTCAGCCCCCTCTGCCTCGGCGCCATGATGTTCGGCCCCTGGGGCAACGACGACCGAGCCGACGCCACCCGCATCATCCACTGCGCCCTGGACGCCGGCATCAACTTCATCGACACAGCGGACGTCTACTCCGGCGGAGTCTCGGAGGAAATCGTGGGCGACGCGCTCGCCGGGAGGCGCGACGACGTCTTCCTGGCCACCAAGTTCTTCATGCCCATGGACGAGGAGGACCCCAACCAGCGCGGCGGTTCCCGCCGCTGGATCATCCGCGAGGTGGAGAACTCGCTGCGCCGGCTGAACACGGACTACATCGACCTCTACCAGGTGCACCGGCCCAGCCCTGACACCGACGTGGAGGAAACGCTCGGCGCGCTCACCGACCTGGTCCGCCAGGGCAAGGTGCGCTACATCGGATCCTCGTCCTACTCCGGCTCGCAGATCGTGGAGGCGCAGTGGGCGTCCCGCGAACGCAATCTGGAACGGTTCGTCACCGAGCAGCCGCCGTACTCCATCCTGACCCGCGGCATTGAGGAGGACGTGCTGCCCACGGTCCAGCGGCACGGGATGGGGACGCTGACCTACAGCCCGCTGGCCGGCGGCTGGCTCTCCGGGCGGTGGCGGAAGGACTCCGCGTCCCGGCCCACCTCGAGCGCGCGGCCCGGCGCCCGGTTCGATATGAGCCAGCCGGCGAACCAGCGGAAGCTGGACATCGTGGAGGAGCTGGCGCAGGTGGCCGAATGGGCCGGGGTCACGCTCATCGAAATGGCCATCGCGTTCGTGATCAACCACCCCGGCGTCACCTCGGCCATCGTGGGCCCGCGCACCATGGAGCAGCTGGAGTCCTACCTCCCGGCTGCCGACACCGTCCTGGCCCCCGAGGTCCTGGACCGCATCGACCAGTTGGTGGCTCCCGGCGTCACCGTCAACCCGGACGACAACAGCTACGGCGCCCACGAACTCACGGAACACGCACGACGGCGGCAGCGGGCTTAGGCGCCCGCTGTCGCCTTGCTACCCACTCCCCTATGAAAGGAAAACCCATGGCAACGTGGCTCATCACAGGCTGCTCCACCGGACTTGGCCGCGCACTCGCTGAAGCCGTGCTCGCGTCCGGGCACAACGCCGTCGTCACCGCCCGGAAGGTGGAGACCGTCCAGGACATTACCGCCGGTTTCCCGGACACAGCCCTGGCGCTCCCCCTGGACGTCACGGACAAGGCGCAGATCAGCGCGGCCGTGAAGCAGGCGGAAGAGAAGTTCGGCAGCATCGACGTGCTGGTGAACAACGCCGGCTACGGCTACCGGGCTGCCGTGGAGGAAGCGGACGACGCCGACATCCGCCGCCTCTTCGACACCAACTTCTTCGGCGCGGTGGACATGATCAAGGCCGTGCTGCCCGGCATGCGCGCCGTCAAGGCAGGATCCATCCTGAACATCTCGTCCATCGGCGCCCGGATCACCCCGGCCGGTTCCGGCTACTACGCGGCCACCAAGGCGGCGCTGGAGGGCATGTCCGGTTCGCTGCGCAACGAGCTGAAGCCGCTGGGCATCAACGTCACCGCCATCGAACCGGGCGGCTTCCGCACCGACTTCGCCGGCCGCTCGCTTACGCAGTCAACCACCGCCATCGGGGACTACGCGGACACCGCCGGCAAGCGCCGCAAGGAACACGACACCGCGCACGGCAACCAGCCCGGGGACCCGGACAAGGCAGCCAGGGCGATCATCGCCGTCGTCGAATCCCCCAACCCGCCGGCCCTGCTGGTCCTGGGGACCGATGCGTTCGGTGCCTTCGGCAAGGTGGCGGACGCGCAGCGCGCCGAACTGGAGCAGTGGCAGGAGCTCAGCACGGGCACCGACATCACCGACTGACACCGTCCGGCGACGCGCAAGTGCATTTTCGCGGCGCACATTCCATATCGCAGCCCAAATTTGCGCAGCGGTATGGAGGATGCGCGTCGGGAGTGAATATGCGCGTCGCCAGCCGGGTCCCGGGGGACCTCGGACTCAAGGAACCAAAATTGCGTAGCCAATACCCATGACATGGCGGCCGCCTGGTGCGAGAGTGGATTCCTAACGTTCCATCACGTCGCTGGAGGAACCAGCATGGCAGCAAAACGGCGCCGCTCGGGAGGCAAGGGCGGCGGCACTATGGGGTGTGCCCCCTTCCTCGTCCTCATCGTCATCGCCCTCATCATCCAATACTGGTGGGTCCTGCTTATTGCCTTGGGCGCGGTTGCCATGACCGTGGCGCTCGTCCGCTCCGCGAAAGCCCCGGCACGTCCGGCCAGAGTTCCCCCGCCACGGCCGCAACCCGCTGTGGCCCCGCCCCGCCCCGCCCTCGGCGGTGACGACCTGACGGCCCACGTGCGCGCGGCCAAACGGGCGGGCCGGGTACGTGACATGCAGGAGTGGGACTACGAGTGGATCCGGCTGAGCCACCCCGGAAAGAGCCTGCACGAAGTCAACAGCATCGCGAACAGCCATTTCGCCCGGGGCCGCTCCATCGGTATCAACTCCGGGGACCCGTCGCTGGGCTGAATTCCCGGTTGCCGGCCAGCCGTGGTGGCCGCGCAGCCACGGCTTAGCGACGCGCCAATGCATTTCCGGGGCGCACATTCCACAGCGAAGCCGACATTTGCGCAGCGCAGCGGAGGATGCGCGTCGAAAATGATTAGGCGCATCGCAAGCCGACCACGCCAGTCCCGCCGTGCCCCGCTACGGGTTCGCAGCCCCGCCGGTGCGGCCGTGCTCGAGTCCGGTGGGGAACCCGATGCTCACGGAAACCGGCGCCGGGGCGGAGCAGCAGGCCTCTACGGCAGCGTCACCGGCGTCCCCGGGAATGCTCGTGGAGCACACCCCTGTTTCCGGCAGTTCGAGTTCGACGGCGTCCGCGGCTTCGGTGTCGCCGGCCAGGGCGGCGGCGATGGAGCGGACCTGCTCGTACCCGGTGGCCATGAGGAACGTGGGCGCGCGGCCGTAGGACTTCATGCCCGCCAGGTAGAAGTCCTTCTCCGGCTGCTCGAGGATCCGTGCGCCGTGGGCCGGGACGGTGCCGCAGCTGTGGAAGTCCGGATCGATCAGCGGGCCCAACGCCTTGGGGGCGTCCACTGCGGGGTCCAGGTCCAGCCGCAGCTCCGACAGCATGGCCAGGTCCGGCCGGAATCCGGTGGCGGGAATGAGGCGGTCCACCGATACGGACCGGCCGTCCGCGGCGTGCACGGTGACGGAGTCGCCATGGGTTTCGAGGGAAGCAGTGTGGAAGTTGGTCAGGAGCTGGACTGCCCCGGTGTCGACGGCGGTGCGGAGCCGGGCTCCGAGCTGGCCGCGGGCGGGCAGCTGGTCGGCGTCGCCCCCGCCATAGGCCCGGGCGGGGGTGGCGGCGCGGATTGCCCACAGGACCTCGGTGCCGGGGTTGGCGCGGGCCACCCGGGCCAGGTCAAGGACCATGTTGGCGGCCGAGTGTCCGGAACCGATGACCAGGGTGCGGCGGCCGGCGAAGCCACCGGCGGAAACGTCCGGCAGCGGACCGGTGACCAGCCCGGCAGCCCGGGCCTCAGACTCCCCCGGAACCGCCAGACCGGATGATCCCAGCGGCGCCGGCGTGCTCCACGTTCCGGAGGTATCGATGACGGCGCGGGCCAGCACCTCGGTGACCTCGCCGCCGTCGTGCCCTATGCGCAGGAGGAACGGCATCTGGTCGCGGCCCTGGCTGCGGCCCTTGTCCATGCCCTGCCGGGTGACGGCGAGAACCCGTGACCCGGTCCTGATCCGGTCCTTGAGTTCGGGGGTGGCGGCCAGCGGTTCCAGGTACTCGGAGACGATCTGGGAGCCGTATGGCAGTGCGGTGGGCCGGGGCGCTTCCCAGCCGTTGCGCTCCAGCAGCCGCACCGAGGCGGGGTCCAGGTTGTATTTCCAGGTGGAGAACACGCGGACGTGCCCCCATTGCCGGATGGCAGCCCCAACGGCCGGGCCGGCCTCGAGGACCAGCGGTTCGAGCCCGCGTTCCAGCAGGTGCGCGGCCGCGGCGAGGCCCACGGGTCCGGCGCCGATCACGGCAACCGGCAGGGACTCCTTCGATGTCATGGTGTCCGCCTCTCAGCTCACAACGGGGACAAGGGAGGCGATGAGGGCTTCGACGCGGGCCTTGATCTGGTCGCGGATGGGCCGGACCGACTCCACACCCTTGCCGGCCGGGTCTTCCAGGACCCAGTCCTCGTAGCGTTTGCCCGGGAAGTATGGGCATTCGTCGCCGCAGCCCATGGTGATCACCACGTCCGAGTCCTTGACGGCCTCGGTGGTGAGGATCTTGGGGATCTCCGCGGACATGTCGATGCCCACCTCGGCCATGGCCTCGACGGCGGCGGGGTTGACCTTGTCCGCCGGCTGCGAGCCCGCGGAGCGGACCTCGATGGCGCCCTTCGAAAGGCTGGTGAGGAACGCGGCGGCCATCTGGGAGCGGCCGGCATTGTGGACGCAGACGAACAGGACGGAGGGCTTCTGGCTCATGAGAGCACCTTTCGGTCAGACGGGACGACGGCGGGAGTTGCGAGGGTTGGGTAAAGGAACCGGACCAGGAGGTACCCGGCGGCGCCGCCAAGCAGCTGCGCCAGGATGAAGGCAGGGGCCGACGGCGGTGCGATGCCGGCAAAGGTGTCCGTGACGGTCCGGGCGATAGTCACCGCGGGGTTGGCGAAACTCGTGGAGCTGGTGAACCAGTATGCGGCCGTGATGTAGCCGCCCACCGCGAACGCCACCCGATCAGCGTGGCCCGAGCGGACGGTGCCGAAGATGACCACCAGCAGCCCCACGGTGGCGATGACCTCAGCCAACCAGAGCGCGGGACCACTGCGTTGGTGGGTGGAGAACGTGACGGCGTCCAGCCCGAACATCAGGTTCGCCGCGACGGTACCGGCCAACCCGCCCAGGACCTGTGCGGCGATGAGGCCTGCAGCCGTCGCGGTGTCGATCATCCCCAGCGCCCTTTCCACCAGGGTCACCACGGGATTGAATGACGCAGAGACTGGCTGCAGGGCCACAATCAGCGCCACCAGCGCGGCACCCGTGGCGAGGCTGTTCTGCAGAAGCTGCAGCCCGGCGTCGTCCGGTGACAGCCGTGAGGCCATGACGCCGGAGCCCACCACGGCCATGACCAGGAACGCGGTGCCGGTGAATTCGGCGGCGGCGCGGCGGCCCGGCACTCTCACTGGGCCTGCCCGCCGATCAGTGCGGCCAGGTTCTGCAGCGCCCCGGTCCGGGCGCGGTAGTAGACCCAGACGCCGCGCTTCTCCCGGTCCAGCAGCCCGGCCTCGTGGAGGATCTTCAGATGGTGGCTGATGGTGGGCTGGGACAGCTCGAAGGCATCGTTAAGGTCGCAGACGCAGGCTTCACCGCCCTCATGCGAGGCCACCATGGACATCAGCCGCAGCCGGACCGGATCGGCCAGGGCCTTGAGCAGCGGGGCAATGCCTTCCGCTTCCGATTCGGACAGGGGTTCCCGGGCCAGCGGCGGGCAGCACGCCACAGCTTCAACCGGGGTCAGCTCCAAAGACATAGACACACGTAAATATTTACACCTATCTATGTCTTTGGCAATCCACAGATATTCCGCAGTCAACCCCGTTTCTTGCAGCCGCCCATGGGAGGACAAATAGGATGGCCCCTACAGCTATTGGCCGGCAGATGAAGGGCACCCCATGATCGAGATCCTGACCCCCGCTGAAGTGGACCTCGCGCGGGAAACCGGTGCCCTGGTGGCCGACATCCTGCAGGCGATGAAGAGCCGCGCCACCGTGGGGACCAACCTCCTGGACATCGACCAGTGGACCAAGGAGATGATCACCGAGGCGGGGGCTGAATCCTGCTACGTGGACTACGCGCCGTCGTTCGGCCGCGGCCCTTTCGGCCACTACATCTGCACGGGCGTCAACGATGCCGTGCTGCACGGACTGCCCCACAACTACGAACTGGCCGACGGCGACCTGCTGACCCTGGACCTCGCCGTCGTCAGGAACGGGGTTGCCGCGGACGCAGCCATCAGCTTCCTCGTGGGGGAATCACGGCCGGCGGAGAGCTTGGCGATGATCGAAACCACCGAACGGGCCCTCGCCGCAGGGATCGCCGCCGCCGGTCCGAATGCCAAGATCGGGGACATCTCCTACGCCATTGGCCGCGTCCTCACCGATGCGGGCTACCCCGTCAACACGCAGTTCGGCGGCCACGGCATCGGCTCCACCATGCACCAGGACCCGCACGTGCCCAACATGGGACGCCCCGGGCGGGGTTTCAAGCTCCGCCCCGGCCTGCTGCTGGCGTTGGAGCCCTGGATCATGAAGGACACGGCAGAACTGGTGACCGACGACGACGGCTGGACGCTGAGGAGCGCCACGGGCTGCAGGACGGCGCACACGGAGCACACCATCGCCATTACGGAGAACGGCGCCGAGATCCTGACCCTGCCCTCGCGGTAACGCCCGGCGCTCACAGATCGGTGAGTCCGATCCCCTGGCCGTCAAGGGTCGTAAGGAGGAGCCCATGATCCCGCTTATGCTGATCCTGCTCGCAGCGGTCCTTTCGGGGCTTGCGGTGGCAGCCGTCGCGAAGTTCGTCCACTGGCCAACTGCCCCGCTGGCCGTGGCCGCCTCCGGCACATTCGTTGCAGTACTGGTATGGCGGCTGTTGGCGAACTTATGGGCATTGAACGAAGACTTCATGCCGTTGGTCAGCATCGGCGACACCGGGTGCCTGGTTGCCGGCGGCCTGGCGCCGGCCCTGTCAGCGTCCGCCGCCCGACCGTTGCCGCGAAAAGTCCTGGTGACCGTTGCAGGCGCCGTCGTGGCCTTTGCCGTGAACGTCGTGGTCCTATGACGGGCAGGAAATCAATCGTGCCGGGTTCCTGCACCCGCCGCGGCCGGGCCGGTCTCGCGATACCGGCCGCCTTGGCCGCACTGGTACTGGCTGCTTGCTCCGGGCCCGGCCCCGCAGCCGTTTCCGCGCTATTCAGTCCCGCCACGGTGCCGCGGCACTCCGGGGCGTCCCTGACGGTGGGACAGGTCAGCCCTTCACGAGCTGGGAAGGTTTGATCGCGCTGACCATAGCGGGGTAGTAGCCCTCTGAATATCCGTCAGCGGTCGGGTGGAAGTTGAACTGCGTGTAGGGGCCGAGGTTGAACCAGGAGCCCGAGGAACCGATCTCGTGGCCATCGAATTTGGGGGCGACATCCACGAACTGCGCGCCGGCGCCCCGTGCCTTATCCGCGAGGACCGCGTTGAGCTGGTCCGTGCCCTGGTCGAAGACCGCTGCGGCCGCCGCGGACATGACACCGCCGCCGGCGATGACTGTGGTGGATTCCCCGGCCGTCGCAAACAGTCGGGGGTACCCGAGCCAGACGATCTTGGCATTTGCCGCGTACCCGCGGATTGTTTGGACCGTCCCGGCGACAGGAACGTTGTTCGCCAGGTCGATTCCATAGGCTGCGGCCGCCTGGCACCCGGTAGCCTGCGCCGACGTGTCTGCGGCGCATGCTGCGATGATCTGGCCGAAATTGACATCGTTTCCGCCGGCTGTGAGGGTCACCAGCCCTGTGGTGCTGTTGAGCACACCGTCAAGGGACGCCTTGGCCGCCTGCTGGGCGATGGTGGGAATACCCGAGGTTGTTGTTCCGACAGTCGCGCCTGCACACGCATAGTCACCGGTGAGGGCCACCGATTGGAGCTGGTCGAACAACGCCACGTCGGCAGGGCCGCCGCGCAGGCAGGCCGGGCTGCCGAACGCCGGATTGACGGCGGCGGTCGGCGCCAACGAGCCCCAGCCGCTTGAGTAGGAGTCCCCCAGATTGACGTATTGGACGGGGTCCTGTGCGGCGAAAGCCGGCGCGGACGCCCCTGGGAGGATAAGGGCTGCTGCGGCGGCGGAAGCGGCTGCACTGCGGCGCAGGGCTGCGGGGAACTGCATGATGTGCTCCGTACTGTCCTCGGGTAAACGTTTCCCATGACGCTAGGGCCTGGGCCGGACGCCCCAACAGGGTCCTTGGACTCTGACAAGGCAGGAGCTACTCAGTGCCCGCCACATGGCTGCGGCGCTCCAGGAGCAGCGTGTCCTGCCAGTGCCCGGCCTTTGGCCCGTGGCTGATCCGGGCAATCCGCTCCCTGGTTCCCACCACCCGGAACCCCAGTTTTTGATGCAGCGCCAGGCTCGCCGTGTTCTCCGGGAAGATGCTGGACTGGATGGTCCAGATCCCTGCCGCCTCCGTGGACCCGATGAGGGCGCCCAGCAGGATCCCGCCCACGCCGCGGCCATGCGTCTCCGGCGCCACATAGATGGAGTGTTCCACGACGCCCCGGTACACCTCGCGGTACGACACACGGGTCACCGCGGCCCATCCCAGAACCTGGCCACTATCCTCGGCAATGAGCCGGTGTTCAGCCAGCCGGCCGCCGTCGAACGCCTCCCACGTGGGCGGCTCGCTCTCGAAGGTTGCCTCCCCCGTGGCGATCCCGGCAGCGTAGATCGCGTGGACGGCTTCCCAGTCGTCGGGGCACATGGGGCGGATGGTCACGGGGCGGCGCATGGATCCCATTATGGTGCCGCAGCCGCGTTCCTCCCTCCCGGGGCGGCGCGGTGCGGGGGTGTAAATAATCCGTCAATTAATCGCCCCGCCCACCCCGATCAGGCCCGCGCGGCCCTTTGATTGAGGCAAAGGCAGCATGGGTGGAGGCGGGAGCGACGATGCGGTGGGATGAGGCGCCGGAGGACCGTGGCACGGTCAAGTTTGCCGCGGCAGCCGAGGCCGTGGAGGGCTACGGCGGCCGCGGACTGAACGGCCGTGCCCTGCAGTCGGCCACCGGCTACCTCTTCCCGGACCAGGACGGCGAGACGTGGTGGGTCATCTTCCAGCCCTGGCCGGCGGCCGGCCCGCAGGGGCACAAAGTTCCCGGCGACATCCTGGCCTGCAATGATTCCTACGGCGACATGGTGCATGTGGTGGTGCTGGCGGCGGGTGTCCGGGAGGACGACGCCGAGGCAGCCTTCCGCACGGACGCCCCGTTGACGCTCGCGGACGCCGCCCGGGTGGCCGCCGGCGTCCCGCACGTCGGGACGCCGGCGGAACCGCCGGTCAGCCGACGTGGACCCAGGGCCGCTGGGTGACGTTCGGGACGGCTTCGCGCAGGACTTCCCGGGTCACGGGCGCAATCTCGCCCTCGCCGAGGAACAAGAAGCGCAGGAGGTTGGTGATGGGGTTGCCTTCCGTCCAGCGGAAGTAGATGTGCGGCATCAGCCCGGTCACGTCCCGGATGTGCAGCAGCACGGAGGCGATGGTGTTCGGAACCACCGGTCCGTGCACTTCGAGGACGCGGTAGCCGTGGCGGTTAACTCCGTGGACGAACAGTTCGGTTTCGAAGTCGGAGGAATCGTCCACCACCACTTCGAGGAACAGGGCCTCCCCGGCCAGCGGCAGGTGGCTTACCTCGATGGCCGATTCGAGTTTGTCCCGGTACGCTTCCGCGGTCATCCGCAGCGGTTCGTGGGCGATGATCGCGATGGGCCCGTCCAGGGTGCTGGACATGAATTCCAGCGCCTGCTGGTCCAGGTGCACCCGGGTGGCATGCAGCTCAAAGGAACGCCGCACCCGTGACAGCAGCGAGATGACGATGATGCCCAGGATGAAGATCGCGGCGATCCTGATGCCTTCCGGGCGTTCAAAGATGTTGGCCACCGTGGTGTAGGCGAAGACCACGGAGATGGCGCCGAAGCCGAAGGTGAGGTTCCGTTGCCTGCGCCGGCGGGCTGACAGCGTCACGGCCACCGCGGCGGACGTCATCAGCACCAGCACGCCGGTGGCGTACGCACCGCCCTGGGCGTCGACGTCGGCGTTGAAGATGAAGGTGATAGCAAAGCCGATCAGGGTGAAGACCAGCACCAGGGGCCGGACAGCTTTGGCCCATCCGGGGGCCATGCCGTAGCGCGGCAGGTACCGGGGAACCAGGTTCAGCAGGCCGGCCATGGCCGACGCACCGGCAAACCAGAGGATGCCGATGGTGCTGATGTCGTACACGCTGCCGAAACCCACGCCCAGGTATTCGTGCGCCAGGTAGGCCAGGGCGCGGCCGTTGGCCTGGCCGCCGGGCTGGAATTCCTGCTCCGGGATCAGGACGACTGTAATGAAGCTGGTGGTCAGCAGGAACACGCTCATGATCACAGCCGCGGTGGTGAGCATCCGCCGGGCTCCGCGGATGCGGCCTGCCGGATTTTCTTCGGTATCGTCCTCGGCTCCCTTGACCTGCGGCATCACGGCGACGCCGGTCTCAAAGCCGGACAGGCCAAGGGCCAGCTTGGGGAACACCAGCAGCGCGATGGCCACCGCCATCACGGGGTTCCCGTGCGATACCCACAAGTTGGTCCACCAGTCCCCCATGGCTGCGGGGTGGGAGAGCACCTGCCCCAGGGTGGCAACCACCACCACGGCATTTAGGGCCAGGTACAGGACCACCAGGACCACGGCGACGCCGATCGCTTCCTTGAATCCCCGCAGGAACACGGCCGCCAGCAGCGCCAGCAGGAACAGCGTGACGGGGACGTTCTGGTCCTGGAGCCACCCCGGAGCGACGGGGTTGCCGAGCAGGTGCGCGCTGGCGTCGGCTGCCGAAAGCGTCATGGTGATCATGAAGTCGGTGGCGGCGAACCCGAGCAGGACCAGGACCAGGAGCTTGCCGCCCCAGCGGGGAAGGAGCCGTTCCAGCATGGCGATGGAGCCTTCACCACGGGGGCTTTCCCCTGCAACGCGCCGGTAGACCGGGAGTGCCCCGAGCAGGGTCACGCCCACCAGCACCAGGGTGGCCAGCGGCGAGATCACGCCTGCGGCGAGCGCGGCAATGGCGGGCTGGTAGCCCAACGTGGAGAAGTAGTCCACGCCCGTGAGGCACATGACCTGCCACCACGCGTGCTTCTTTTCATGGCTGGTGGGCACACCCCCGGGTCCGGGGTGCGCACCCTTGCTGTCCTGCAGCCCGAACAGCAGCCAGTCCTTCAAGGCCTTCTGGCCGCGCGCGTGCGGCGCCGATGGATCTGCCGGGGGCCTGCTTAACGTGGTCATGTCCGCCTTCCCGCGCTGCCCTCTGCAACGCGACCACTGCCGAAGCTAGCACCGGCGAAAAGGCCCGACCTGCGTAAAGGGCCTTTATTGACGAATCCTTTACGCGTGATTCACGACGGCGGCCGCCGCCCCAGGTGCCCCGCCCGCCGCCGAACCGATGTGCGCAAACCGCTACGGGAGGGGGCAGGCCTCGTCGACCAGCCGCCGGGCAAGGGCCAGGGCGCGCCGCCCGTACGTGCCGCCGTCGAGCACGGCCGCCGTGGCGTAGGCGCCGTTGAGGACAATCAGCAGCTCCTCGGCGAGCTGGTCCGGGGAGTCGGCCCGGGCGTCGGCCGCGAGCGAACGGAACCAGTCGCGCACCTGCTGCTTATGGCCCACCGCTGCCAGGTGGGCGGGATGCCGCCCGTCCGGGAACTCGGTATTGGTGTTCAGCATCGGGCAGCCGCGGTAGGTTTCCCCGGCGCAGTCCGTGGCGAGTACCTCGAAGACGGCCAGTATCTTCTCCCGCGGTCCGGGCTGGTCGCCGGCGGCCTGGAGCATCCGTTCAAACCATGCCTCGGCCCGGCCTTCCACGTAGGCAGTGGCGAGGGCGTCCTTGGTGGGGAACTGCCGGTAGACGGTGGCGTTGCCCACCCCGCACTCCTTGACCACGGCATCCATCCCCACGGCCCTAATGCCCTGCTGGTAGAACAGCCGGGTGGCCACGTCAAGAACATTGCGCCGGTTTTCCTCGCCCGTCCTGCGCACCACAAAAACCACACTCCTTTGCCTCATCCTGCATCCCCTCCAGTTTGACAGACGGAACGATCCGTCACAAAGTTATGAGAACGATCCGTCACAAACTGGACGGGACACGAAGACCACAAGGAGCATCCATGAACACCTCCGTCCTCGGAACCGGCATCGTCGGCCGGACGATCGCAGCGCGTCTCGCCGAACTCGGCCATTCCGTCACCATCGGCACCCGGGACCCCGAGGCCACCCTCGCCCGCACCGAGCCCGACGCCATGGGTACTCCCCCGTTCGCGGCCTGGGCCGCCGGGAACCCTGGTATCACCGTCGCCGGTTTCGCCGACGCGGCGGCAGGTGCTGAACTCATTGTCAATGCAACCAGCGGCGGCGCCTCCCTGGACGTCCTCTCGGCGGCCGGCGCCGGCAACCTGGACGGCAAGGTCATCCTGGACATCGCCAACCCGCTCGACTTCAGCAAGGGCATGCCGCCCACCCTGTTCGTCAAGGACACGGACTCGCTCGGCGAGCAGATCCAGCGCGCCTTCCCGGGGGCGCGGGTGGTGAAGGCACTGAACACGCTCAACGCGGACCTTATGGCACGGCCGGCGCAGCTCGCCGACCCCGGCACTGTCTTCGTTTCCGGCAACGACGCGGACGCCAAGAACACCGTCACAGGTCTCCTGAAGGACTTCGGACACCAGGACGTCATCGACCTCGGCGACATCACCACCGCCCGGGGCACCGAGATGCTCCTGCCGGTATGGCTGCGCCTTTGGGGCGCGCTGGGCACCCCTTCCTTCAACTTCAAGATCGTCCGCTGACCCCTGTCCAGCCGGGGACTACCGGATTTTGGCGGCTCACGGTTCGAAGCGGTAGCCCATCCCGGCTTCCGTGAGCAGGTGGCGCGGCCGTGCCGGATCAGCCTCCAGCTTGCGGCGCAGCTGTCCCATGTAGACGCGGAGGTAATGGGTCTCGTTGTCGTAGCCGGGACCCCAGATTTTGGCGAGCATCTGCTGCTGGGTGATCAGCCGCCCGGGGTTCTTCACCAACAGCTGGAGGATGGCCCACTCGCGAGGCGTGAGCCGGACCGGGGCGCCGTCGCGGGTCACCTTCCGGTTGGCCAGGTCCACCTCGAAGTCCCCCGCATCGACGGCGGGACCAGGGTCGGGCGCTTCAGGGGCGGCGCTCCGCCGCCCCGCCACGCGCAGCCTGGCCAGCAGTTCGTCCAGTCCGAACGGCTTGGTCACGTAGTCATCGGCCCCGGCATCCAGGGCACGGACCTTGTCCACGGAGCCGTGCCTTGCGGAGAGCACGATGATTGGCGTGCTGCTGGTCCGGCGGATCCTGGTGATCACATCCACCCCGTTGATGTCCGGCAGGCCCAGGTCAAGGACGATGACATCGGGATGCCCGCCCTCCGCGTGCTTCAGGGCGGTGGCCCCGTCCAGGGCCGTCAGCACCTGGTAGCCCTCGGCCTGCAGGTTGACCTGCAGGGCCCGCAGCAGCTGCGGCTCGTCGTCGACGATCAGAACAGTTCTCATACTTTTTTACTGCCTGCTTCCCGGCGAAAGCCTGATGCGTAGTGGCCGGTGGAAAGCGGCAGCCGGATGACCATGGTCAGGCCGCCGCCGGGGGTCGGCTCGGGTACCAGCTGGCCACCCATGGCCTCCGTGAAACCTTTCGCCACGGCCAGGCCAAGCCCGATGCCCAGCCCGTCCGGGGCATCGTCGAGCCGCTGGAACGGCTGGAACATTTCCACGACGGCGGCAGCGGGCACACCCGCGCCGTGATCGACGATCCGCAATTCGCCAAAGGGCGTGGCGCCGTCGTCCCCTGCGTTCGCCACGCCGGTAACCCCCACGATGACCACATCGGAACCCGGGGCATACTTGAGCGCATTTTCCACGATGTTGGCGATGACCCTCTCCAGCATTCCCAGGTCAGCCTCGACGGCCGGCAGGTTGGGGGCGAGCTCCACCCGGATGTGCTCCGTGGGAATGCCGCGCAGCGCGTCCTCGATGGCATCGCGCCACGTGACCGGTGCCAGGTGCGGCGAGGCGGAACCGCTGGAAACCCGGGACATGTCCAGGAGATTGGAGATGAGGGCCTCCAGGCGCTCCGAGTAGGACTCGATGGTGGCCAGCATCTCGGCCTGCACCTCCGCCGGCAGCCTCCGGTTTTGACGGCGGAGTGCGGTCACGGCGAGCTTGATCCCGGCCAGCGGGGTGCGCAGGTCATGGCTGACCGCGTTGAGGATCGCAGTGCGGACACTGTTGCCCTCCGCCATCTTCGTGGTGCTCTTCAGCCTGCGCTGCAGGGCGTCGTGCTGCCGCAGCAGCAGGAGGTGGGCGCCGTGGGCCGTAAGGAGGAGCCTGTCCCCGGACGTCAGTGTGCGGCCGGAAAGGACCAGGGCGGTGCGTGGATCGGCCAGTTCCACGTTGTCCGTCACCGCGGAGGCCCTATCCGGAGAAGGTGGCGCCGCGTCCCCGGAATAGGCCTGCAGTTCCCACCCCGCCTGCCTGTCGTCGGAGCGGGTGAAGAGGCCGGCGGCCCGGACCTGGAAGGTTTCGCGGGCCTTGTCCAGGAATCCCGCCACGGTATCGTCGGCCAGCAGGGCGTCCCTGGCCAGGTCCGCCAGGGTGGCGGCTTCGGCACGGGAACGGCTGGCGTCCTGCGCCCGCCGTTCCGACAGGCCCACCACCAGTGACACCGCAACCCCGGCGCCAAGGAATACCAACAGGGCAAAGACGTTCTGCGGGTCGCTGATGTCCAGCGTGCCCACAGGGTCCGTTTCAAAGTAGTTGAGCAGCAGCGAGGCCAGGACTGCGGCGAGCACGGCCGGCCACAGCCCGCCAATGAACGCCACCGCCAGTACACCGGTCAGGTGGACCAGCGCCTGGGTGGCGAGGTTCAGTTCCTGGCCCAGCGACAGCACCGCGGTTGCCAGGACGGGAAGGATTACAGCGAGGATGTAGCCTGCCACGGTGCGGGCACGGCCCAGCGCGGCGGGCGCTTTGCGGGGCAGCCCGCGCCCGGACTGCGGATGGGAAACCAGGTGCACGTCGATGTCCCCGGATTCCCGCACCACCTTGGACGCCACGCCCATCCCCAGGATGCGGCTCCACAGGCGCCCGGGTGACGCGCCGATGACGATCTGCGTTGCGTTGGTGCTCCGGGCGAACTCCAGCAGTGATTGCGCCGGGTCATCTCCGGAGACCGTGTGGCACGTGCCGCCGAGGTCAGTGATGAGCCGCCGCTGCGCATCCAGCCCCTGTTCGGAAGCCCCTCTCCGGGCCCGGGTGCCGCGCACATGTACGGCCAGGAGTTCACTGCCGTTCGCCTTGGACAGGATCCGGGCTGCCCGACGGATAAGCACCTCGTCTTCCGGGCTACCGGCAAGCCCCACCACCACCCGCTCACGCGTGGGCCAGGTGGCGGTGATTCCCCGGCTTTCCCGGTAGGCAGCCAGGCCTTCATCCACCCGGTCAGCGAGCCAGATCAGGGCGATCTCGCGCAGCGCGAAGAGATTGCCCAGCCGGTATTCATTGGCCAGGGCGGCGTCAACCTTGTGTTCCGGAAAGACCTTGCCTTCGGCGACCCGTTGGCGCAGGAGTGCCGGGGAGATGTCCACGAGTTCAATGTGGTCGGCCCGCCGGACAATCTCATCCGGCACCGTCGCCTGCGCGGCTTCGTCGGTGATCGCGGCGACGGCATCCCTGAGCGACGCCAACTGCTGCACGCAAAGGGTGGACAGCACGTCGATACCGGCGGCCAGCAACTCCTCGATGTCCTGCCAGCGCTGGCTGTTCCTGCTGCCCGGGCTGTTGGCGTGGGCGTAGTCATCCACCACGGCCACGTCCGGCCGCCGGTCCAGCAGGGCCCCGGCATCCAGCTCATCGGCCTGCGCTCCGGCGGCGGTCTGCACGCGGCGCGGCGCCACGGCGTGGAGCCCTTCAAGGAGCTGTTGCGTTTCGGGGCGCCCACGAGTGGCGGCAATACCGACGGCGACATTCCTGCCGCCGGCCTGCAGCCGGCAGGCTTCCCGCAGCGCGGCGTACGTGGTTCCGGCCCCGGGCGCCGCGCCCAGGAAGATCCGAAGCGTTCCACGTCCCATACCCACAGTCTTATCCCCTCCTGTCACGGGAACAAACCCACGCGGGGACAGGCCGGATCATGGCGGCATTCCGCACAGCCGGGCGCAGGACTACGATGGCTCCACCGCAGCCCGAACCACGTGGCCCAAGGCGAACAGCCAGCCGACATCGAAAGGAAACCGGCACCATGGCGGACACTCCCAACCCGATCCAGATCCAGAAATTCCTGGGCGGCATCGACTACCCGGCCAAGCGCGAGGACCTGCTGTCGCGCGCCAAGGACTCCGGCGCCGACCAGAATGTGGTGGACGCCCTCGAGGCCCTTCCCGACCGGGAGTATGACAGCCCGACGGCAGTCAGCTCGGCGATTTCGGACAGCAACTCCTAGCCCGGCGTCCTGCGGGGCCGGCGCCCGCTCGGCCGCTAAGCTGGCGGCATGCCCGCCCTTGCCGCACTGCTGCCCACCCTGGCGGCCGTTGCCATCCTGGCGGCACTCACGGTGGGCGTCCTGTGGGGCGCGCGGACGCCGTCGTACCTCTCCCCCGCCCTGGCCATCCTCCGCGGCGCGGCGCAGCTCGCGGTCATCAGCCTGGTGCTGGGCGGGGTCATCTCCAATCCGCTGTGGGTGGGGGCGGCGCTGGCGGTGATGTTCAGCGTGGCGTCCGTGACCGCGGCGCGCAGGCTCACGTGGTCCTGGCGGCGGTTCGCCGTGGTGGGCGGAACCATGGCCGCCGGCATCCTGGTTACGGTGGCCATTGTGTTTGGAACAGGGGCCATTGAGTTCTCGCCGCGCTATGCGCTGGCGGTGGGCGGGATCGTGATTGGCAACTCCATGACCATCGCCACCCTGGCCGGCCGGCGGTTTGTCGAGGCCATTATTGAGCAGTGGGACCAGGTGGAGGGCTGGCTGGCCCTGGGCGCAACACCGCGGCAGGCCACCCTGCTGCAGGCCCGGCAGGCGGTGCACTCGGCCCTGATCCCGTCCACGGACCAGACCAAGACCACCGGCCTGGTCACGCTTCCGGGAGCGTTTGTGGGTGCGATCTTCGGCGGTGCCTCACCCCTGGAAGCCGGGCGGTTCCAGGTGGTGGTGCTGGCGTCCATCATGGCCGCGGGATCCATCACCGCCGTCGCCCTGATCCGGTCCCTGGGCAACGTGAAGGTGCGGCCGGAACCGCTGTGAGCCCTTGGGAGGGGGTCGCCGCTCTCCCCCCCGCAGGCGCTGGCGCTGCGCACATTCATCCTCGCGGCGCAAAAGCGGCGGCGCTACGGATATTCCAGTAGCGCCGCCGCCCTTGCGCGTCGAAAAGTAACGGGCGCAGCGAAAACCGCCGTGTCAGGCCTCTTTGACCAGCGCTGCCTCGAGGTTGATCTTCACCTTGTCGCTGACCAGCACGCCGCCGGCTTCCAGGGCTGCGTTCCAGGTCAGCCCGAATTCCTTGCGGCTGATCTCGGTTTCGGCGGAGAAGCCGGCGCGGGTGGCGCCGAACGGGTCCACGGCGACGCCGGTGAACTCGACCTCGAGTTCGACGGGCCGGGTGACGCCCTTGATGGTCAGGTCACCAGTGAGCGTGTACTCCTCGCCGTCACCTTCGATGTGGGTGCCACGGAAGGTCATCTCCGGATACTGTTCCACGTCGAAGAAATCCGCACCGCGCACGTGGTTGTCGCGGTTGGCGTCGCCGGAGTCGAAGCTGGCGGTGGACACCGTGGCATGCACCGACGAATCCGCCAGCGACTGCCCCACCCGTGCCTCGGCCTGCGCCTGGGTAAAGCGGCCACGGACTTTGCTGATGCCGGCATGGCGGACGCTGAAGCCGATCTCGCTGTGCGCCATGTCCAGGTTCCATGTTCCCGGCGTGATTTCCTTGGGAAGGGTCATCGCAGTTCTCCTTACTGGTAGGGCCGCAGACTTCGCTGCCTGCTAACCGCGCAAGTCTGTGCGGACTCTAAATATTCCCCATAAAACCCACATTCCTGCCAGTACCGGGTGAACCGGAAGGGAACATCCGGCGTATACATAAGCGTGGCACTACGATTACTGACCGCTCTTGCGCTGTTCATTGATGCCGGCGTCCATCTTTTCCTGGCCCCGGGCTACCAGTACGCGCAGCCGGGCACCGTCAGCCAGGGCACGCTGTTCCTGCTCGAGGCCGCAGCCGCGCTGGTGGCCGGCGTCTACGTCCTGGTCCGCGGCAGCAGGGCGGCCTATGCCGTGGCCCTGGTGGTGGCCCTCAGCGCATTCGCCGCCGTCGTGCTGTACCGGTACGTGGACATCCCCGCCATCGGGCCCATCCCCGCCATGTACGACCCCGTCTGGTTCTTCTCGAAAACCCTCAGCGCCGTTGCCGAAGGAGCGGGCGCCCTTTTGGCCGCCGCGGGCGTGGTCCGTGCAGGCCGCAGGGGAAAGTCCGACGACGGCACCCGGGTTACGGCCGCGCGTCGCCGCCCGTGAAGATTCCCGCGGCCGTTGTTAGCATGCGGGAGGAGGTGGCACATGGGCGCAGCTGAACGGGCACTGCCCGATGCGCTGGGCACCGTCGCCATCTACGGACTCGCCGCCTTGTGGCTGACGTCAGCGTCGCCGTCCGGACCGGCGCTTCAGCTCGCCGGCCTGGCCTCCGGCGCCCTGGTGGCGGGGGCTGCCGTCGGATCCGTCCTGCGGCGCATTCCGCGCTTCTCAACGCCGGCAGACCGCGTCACCTTGCTGCGTGCGGTCCTCGTTGCCTTGTGCGCGGTACTGGCGGTCCCCCAGCTGTTGACCGGCGGCCGCGTGAACATCCTCCTCCTGGTCCTGGGCGGCATCGCCTTCCTCCTGGACGGGCTCGACGGTGCCGTGGCGCGGCGCACGGGAACCTCGTCGGCGGAAGGGGCACGGTTCGACGCCGCCACCGACGCCGCCCTGGTCCTGGTGCTCTCCCTCGCGTCCGCCGCGGTGGTTGGCCCCTGGGTCCTGGGCATCGGCGCCATGTACTACGCCTTCGTGGCCGCCGGGTTCTTCCTGCCCCACCTCCGCGCGGCACTGCAGCCCAGACCGTCCCGCAGGCTGATCGGGGCCTACCAGCCGTTCGCCCTGCTGGCGAGCCTGGTCCCCGCCGCACCGCCAACTGTTGCTGCCGCGGCTCCGGCGGTGGCACTCACGCTGCTCCTGTTCTCGTTCGGGCGTGACGTCGTCGAACTCGAACGGCTCCGCCGCGCGGAACTCCCCTTGACAGCCCGGGTGCAGACCATCGTCCGCTAGCCAGATGCTCCAGGATGGCCATTGGCCACGGCATCCGGCGCACCGGGCCATAGGTGGTCTCCATTTGCTGGCTGTGGTGGCTAGTCCGGGCCAGCTTGTACCGGCCCGGGACTGCCTGCTTATGCCGCGAGGACCGCCGCCAGTCCGGTCAGGGCCGGGATGACGATGTCCGGGGACTGGAAATAGGAGGGGTAGCGGGCACCAGTCCGGTTGATCCATGCCGTCCGAAGTCCGGCCTTGGCTGCGCCGTGGATGTCCCAGGGGTGCACGGCAACCAGCAGCATGCCGGACGGATCGGATCCTGTGGACGTCGCCGCGTACTCATAGGCTGACCTGGCCGGCTTCCACGCAGGAGCGTCCTCCACGGAGAGGAGCAGCCCGAACTTGTCCCGGATGCCGCCGGCAACCAGCAGCTTGTCCGTGTTGGCTGTTGCCCCGTTTGTCAGGGTGACCAGCCGGTGCCCGGACGCGGCCAGGGAGCGGACACCCTCAGGGACATCCGGGTGGAGGGACAGGTTCTGCATGGCCGCCATGATGCGTTCGACGGCGGTGTCCAGGTTCCCGGAGATCCCTTCGGCTTCCAGCAGGGTGCGGAGGGCATCGGTTCCGATGGCGGCGAAGGCCTGGTTGTCCCCGCAGGCGGCGAGGGCGAAGCCGTCGCGCAGGAGCGTGGCGAACCACAGTTTTGCCAGTCCTCGTGGCGCGCCGATCTGCGCGAACGCTTCGCCGAGCGGGGCCATGTCGGACAGGGTCTCGTTCACATCGAAGACGATGACCAGGGGTTCGGCCATGATTTTCCCTTTCGTTATTCCGGCTCTGTTCCGGCGCCTTTCCTGGCGGGGCAGCCTTACTTGGCGGGGTACTGGTTCGAGCGAAGGAACTGGGCCAGGTGCACGGCGTTGCGGGCAAGACCTGCGTTGGTGGCGGCGACCGCGTCCGGCACCTGGTCGAGGTCCTTGAAGTCCACGGTCTGCATTGCCTCGCCCACCCAGTACGTGCCGCCCTGGGCGGGAAGGCTGAAGCCGACGTCGTTCAGTCCCTGCATCATGTCCGCAATAGTCTTGTGCGCCCCGTCCTCATTGCCCACCACGGCAACGGTGGCAACCTTTCCGTACATCACCGGCCTGCCGTCGTCGTCCGTTTCGGACAGGTCGGCGTCCAGGCGCTCCATCACCTGCTGGGCGACGCTGCAGGGGTGGCCCATCCAGATGGGGGTGGAGAGGACCAGGATGTCCGCCGCCAGGATTTTCGCGTGGATTTTGGGCCACTCGTCACCGTTGCCCATGTCCACTTGGACGCCGCGCTTGACGTCGTGGTCGACGACGCGCAGTGAGTCGGTGGCGACGCCGTGGCCTTCCAGTTCGTCCAGGATGTGCTGGGCCATCAGTTCGCTGCTGGACGGCTCCGGGGAAGGTGTCAGGGTGCATATGAGGGCGAGGGCGGACAGTTCAGGCATCAGCGGGAGCTCCCTTGATCGCTGCAACAAAATCGTCAGGCTACTTATCAGTAGATCACGGCGATTGCTGCCGATGCCACCACGCAGCCGGTGTTCCGTCGCCCGGGTATTCACCGCCCCTTGGGCCGCTGACGACAGGTGCGCCTCATGATGCCGGCGCCGGGCTCAGAGGCGGGCGTAGGCCCATCCGTCCCACTGGCGCCGGGCCAGGTGGGCGATGGCTGCAGGCACCGTTTGCACCCCTGCCGTGAGGTCTGAGTCCTCGAGCCCTGCCGACCGGAGGCTGTTGCCGCAGGCGAGGAGCTGCACCCCCAGTTGGCGGGCGTCGTCCACGGCTTCGTTCAGGGCCGCACCGTTGGCGAGGAGTTGAACGCCGGGGCCCTGGACCACTACTTCAATGGCGGCAGCGGTACCCAGCGCGGCGCGGGCGTTGGCGGCGCTGCGCAGGATGCCGGTGAGCGCGTCGTGCCCAAGCTGGCCGGCGGCATGAATGAGCAGCCCACGGGTGCCTTCATCCGGAGCGCCCACCGCGGGTCCGCTGTCCGAAGCCATCAGCTGCTTTCCCCGCCCAGGCTGGCAAGGGCTTTGCGCAGGCGCGTGCCGGCGTCGTCTGCCACTTCCCTAACTGAAGGGGCGCTGCTGAGCTGGACCATGGTCTGCGGGTCGATGGCTTCCACTGTGGTCACGTCCGCGGACTGGTTCCGGCGCACGACGACGTTGCAGGGCAACAGGGCGCCCATTTCGGGTTCGGCGGCCAGGGCGCGGCTGGCAAGGGCGGGGTTGCACGCGCCGAGGATGACGTAATCGCCGACGGCGTCCGCGGCTTCAGTGCCAAGCTTGGCTTCGAAGGTGGAACGGACGTTGATTTCCGTCAGGATTCCGAAACCCTGGGCGGCAAGGGCTTCACGGGTGCGGTCCACGGCTTCCGCCCACGGGAGGGACACGGTGGTGGCCAGGGTGTAGCTCATGGTGCTCCTTAAAGTTGCCGAATGATCCGCTGCCTTTGGGCTGCCGGGGGGTCGAATTATGCCAGGGAGAGGAAGAGCTTCTCCAGGTCTTTCCGGTCCATGGTCTCGTCCTTCTGGACGATGCACTGCTCCAGTCCGGTGGCGATGATGGCGAAGCCGGCCCGGTCAAGGGCCTTGGACACGGCCGCCAGCTGGGTGACGACGTCCTTGCAGTCCCGGCCTTCCTCAAGCATCCGGGTGACGGCAGCGAGCTGGCCCTGCGCGCGCTTGAGGCGGTTGATCACGGGTGTGAGTTCGGTTGGGTTCAGTTCCATAAGGGGTCTCCATTGATGGGGGGCTTGCCCTCAACTATATACCCCCATGGGTGTTTTGACTACCCCCGGGGGTATCTGTAATACTCGGTGGGGTATCCACCAGACCCCTCCCGAGAGGCTACTTATGACTTCCCCTTCCAAAGCAGGCGCCGTGTCCGCACTCGCTCCCGAGACCCTGCAGTCCTGGATCAAAGAGCACCAGGACCTCATGGTGATTGACGTGCGCTCTGCCGCCGAATTCGAGTCCATGCACATCCGCGGCTCCTACAACGTGCCGCTGCCCCTGCTCTCCGAGCACACCGATGAACTGGCCGCCCGGCTGGGCTCGCGGGTGGTCCTGGTCTGCCAGTCCGGCGTCCGCGCCGAGCAGGCCCGCCAGCGGATGGCCACCGTGGGCCTGGACACCGCCTATGTCCTCACCGGCGGGGTTCCCGGCTTTGCCGCCGCGGGCGGCGACGTGGTCAAGGGCAAAGACCGCTGGGACCTTGAACGGCAGGTCCGCCTGGCAGCCGGCTCCCTGGTGATGCTCGGCCTGGCCGGCGGCAAGTTCGTCTCGCCCAAGGTCCGCATGCTGGCAGGTGCCATCGGTACCGGGCTGACCTTCTCGGCCGCCACCAACACCTGTGCCATGGGCAAGGCCCTGTCTGCCATGCCGTGGAACAAGGCCGCCAAGGAGCCCACCCGCGAAAGCGCCATCCTGCAGCTTCCCGTGC
This sequence comes from Pseudarthrobacter sp. NPDC080039, assembly GCF_040702335.1. NCBI lineage: Bacteria > Bacillati > Actinomycetota > Actinomycetes > Micrococcales > Micrococcaceae > Pseudarthrobacter > Pseudarthrobacter sp. NPDC080039. The sequence continues at coordinate 64,581 of NZ_JBFBKY010000006.1, forward strand.
AGCCGGCTGAAGAGGGCGCTGCGGCATGATCGCGGCCCTGGGTTTGGGGCTCGTCGTCGGCGTCGTACTGGGCGTAGTAGGCGGCGGCGGGTCCATCATTGCCGTTCCGGCCCTGGTGTACGGCGTGGGCATGAGCCCCGCCCAGGCCATTCCCACCTCGCTGTTGGTGGTGGGAATCTCCTCGCTGGCGGCCCTGTTCCCCCGCATCCGTGAGGGCTTGAACTGGCCTGTCATCGCCCTGGTCGGGGCGGCCGGCATCCCGGCAGCCTGGGCAGGCGCGGCCGTGGGCAAGCTGCTGGATCCGAACATCCTGATGCTGGCCTTCGCCGCGATCATGGTGATTGCGGGAATCCGGATGCTCAGCAAACCCCGCGAAACCGAGGGCTCCTGCAGCATCGGGCCGCACCGGGCCTTCCGGTCCTGCGCCCCAAAGGCCGTGGGCGTAGGCCTGCTCGTCGGCTTCCTCACCGGCCTCCTCGGAGTGGGCGGCGGCTTCCTGATCACCCCCGCACTGACCATCTTCCTGGGCCTGCGGATGAAGCAGGCCGTGGGAACCTCCCTGGCCATCATCGTGGTCAACTCGGCTGCCGGGTTCAGCGCCCACGCAGCCGGCTACACCATCGACTGGGCCACCACCCTGGCGTTCGCCATCCCGGCGATCGTGGGATCACTGGCTGCCGCCCGGTTTGCCCGCCGCCTGCACGACAAGCACATCCGCATCTCATTCGCGGTACTCATCTTCGCCGTCGCGGCGTGGGTCACCGCCGGCACGGTCACCGCCTGACCTACCCACAGAGGAGAACACCATGGGATTGATCGATTCCCTCAAGAAGGCCTTCAGCAAGCCCTATAAGACGATTTCCGTGGCCCAGGCCAAGGAACTGCTGGGTTCGGGTGCCATGCTGATCGACGTCAGGTCCGCCCAGGAATGGCGGACCGGCCGGGCCCCCCAGGCCAAGCACGTCCCCCTGGACCGGCTGCAGACCAGTACGGCCGGTATCCAGAAGACCCGGCCGGTGATTGCCGTCTGCGCTTCCGGCGTACGGTCCGCCTCCGCGGCCCGGATGCTGGCCGCCAAGGGCTACGACGCCTACTCGGTGCGCGGTGGCATGGCCGCCTGGCGCCAGGCCGGCGAACCCGTCCGCTAGACACATCACCACCAGCCGACAACCACTTCGAAGGAGAAACCATCATGGCTGAAATCACCATCACCGAAACTGACCAGCGCCGCTCCAACGCGCGCATCCTTGACGTCCGCGAGGACTTTGAGGTCGCCGAGGGCATGATCCCCGGCGCCCTGCACATCCCCATGGGCCAGCTGCAGGCCCGCCTGGGTGAGCTTGACCCGGCCGTCCCCGTGATCGCCGTCTGCCGCAGCGGTAACCGCAGCGCCGCCGTCGCCGATGCCCTCAACGGCGCCGGTTACAAGGCAGACACCATGGCCGGCGGCATGACCGCCTGGACCCGCGCCGGACTCCCCACCACCTAAGCCCCGCCCCTCGCGGCACTGGGCAAACCAACAAAGATTCGCCCGAAAGGACTCGACAGACCATGGCAACCATCGACATCACCCAGCAATCCTTCGCCCAGACGCTGGAGGACAACGACATCGTCTTCGTTGACTTCTGGGCAGCCTGGTGCGGCCCCTGCCGCATGTTCGCCCCGATTTTCAGCGGGGCCGCGGAACGCCATCCGGACATCACCTTCGCCAAGGTGGACACTGAAGCCGAGCAGGCGCTGGCCGCAGCAGCGAACATCACGGCCATCCCCACGCTCATGGCTTTCAAGGACAAGACCCTGGTGTTCTCCCAGCCGGGAGCCCTCAACGCCACCGGCCTGGAGGAAGTCATCCAGGCAGTCAAAAACCTGGACGTGGACCAGCTGCGCGCCGAAGCCGGGCACCAGCACGCCTGACCTGTCGCTCCAAACGGGCGCATACCCCTCGTTGCGACATACCCCCCGGGGTATCTATACTGAATGCAGAACAACTTCCCAATCCCCTTTCAACTGAAGGAGAGCAGCACATGCTTATCGAGCGCATTTACGACGAAGACCTCGCCCAGGCCAGCTACCTGATCGGCTGCCAGGCCAAGGGTGAAGCCATTGTGGTGGACGGCCGCCGTGACATCGCCGTTTACCAGGACCTGGCCGCCAGGAACGGCATGAAGATCGTGGCGGTCACCGAGACCCACATCCACGCCGACTACCTCTCCGGCACCCGCGAGCTCGCCGCCGCCACCGGCGCCAAGATCTACGTCTCCGGCGAAGGCGGCCCGGACTGGCAGTACGAGTTTGACGGCGAACGGCTCTACGACGGCGACACCATCGCCCTGGGCAACATCAGCATCAAGGCAGTGCACACCCCTGGCCACACCCCCGAGCACCTGTCCTTCCTGGTGACGGACGGCGCGTTCAGCGACAAGCCCGGCTACCTGCTCTCCGGGGACTTCGTGTTCTCCGGCGACCTGGGCCGTCCCGACCTGCTGGATGAAGCCGCCGGCGGCATCGACACCCGCTTCGAGGGCGCCAAGCAGCTCTTCGCCAGCCTGCGTGACAAGTTCCTCACCCTCCCGGACTACGTCCAGGTGCACCCCGCCCACGGCGCCGGCAGCGCCTGCGGCAAGGCCCTCGGCGCCATCCCGTCCTCAACCGTCGGGTACGAACGCCTCTACGCCTGGTGGGGCCCCTATCTCGCCGCCAACGACGAGCAGGGCTTCATCAACGAACTCCTCGACGGCCAGCCCGACGCGCATGCCTACTTCGGCCGGATGAAGCGCGAAAACCGCGTGGGTCCTGACGTGATGGGTGAACGTGCCCCGCTGAAGGAGCTGGACACCGCCGCCGTCGCCGCGGGCCTGGCGGAGGACACCCTGACCTTCATCGACACCCGCTCCAACGGTGAGGTCCACGAAGGCACCGTGGTGCGCTCCCTGAACGTCCCCGCCGGCAAGTCCGTTGCCAGCTACGGCGCCTGGGTGGTCAACCCGGAAACGGACAAGAACCCGCTGGTGCTCCTGGCCAAGGACCAGGAACAGGCCCAGGACATGTGGGACCACCTGGTCCGCGTGGGCATCGACAACGTGGCCGGCTACCTGACCGGCATCGAAGGCCTGCCCACGTTCACCCCCAAGCTGATCCAGCCCGGAGAGCTCGACAACTTCGACGCCGCCATGGTCCTGGACGTCCGCAATAAGACCGAGCACAAGGCGGGACACGTGCCGGGCTCGTACCAGCTCAGCGGCGGCCGCGTCATGTGGCACCTGGACGAGCTGCCCATCGGCGGAACCATCGTGACCTACTGCCAGTCCGGTGTACGGAACTCAGTTGCCGCCAGCGCCCTGCGCCGTGCCGGGTACGACGTCGTCGAACTCGACGGCAGCTACGCCGGCTGGAACGCCTGGCGGAACAGCGTCCCCGCAGCCTGACCACGGCTGAACCACCCCAAGACCGCCCGGGCATGACCCCCCTCCTGCCCGGGCATCCCGGCCCGGGCGTGCCCCCGCACGCCCGGGCCACCTTAATGTCCAGGAAACACCCGATGTCCCCACCAGGAACGGAGCACCCGATGCCGGGCAATACCCTCCCCCGCCGCACCGCCGGATCAACCCCAACTGTGCTGGGCCTGCGGCAAAATCTGGCGCAGTTCATGCTGCTGGTTGCCGTCAATGCCCTGGTGGGCGGCACCCTGGGGCAGGAACGCACCGTCCTGCCCCTGCTCGCGTCCCGGACCTTCCACCTGGACCTCTACACGGGTGCGCTGACCTACATCCTCGCCTTCGGCCTGTCCAAGGCAGCGATGAACTACTTCGCCGGCACGTTGTCCGACCGGTACGGCCGCAAGCCCGTCCTCATCGCGGGCTGGCTGGCCGCAGTGCCGGTCCCGCTTATGCTCATCTTCGGCCCGTCCTGGGGCTGGATCGTGGCAGCCAACGTGCTGCTGGGCGTCAGCCAGGGCCTCACCTGGTCCACCGCCGTGATCATGAAAATGGACCTGGTGGGCCCCAAGCAGCGCGGCCTGGCCATGGGCTTTAACGAGGCAGCCGGCTACCTGGGCGTCGCCGTCACGGCCCTCGCCACCGGGTACCTCGCCACGGCCTATGGCCTCCGGCCCGCACCCTTCCTGTTGGGAGCCGCGTACATCGCCCTCGGCCTGGGCCTGACGGTCCTGGCCGTGAGGGAAACCCACCACCATGCCAGGGCGGACGCCGCGCAGCATGCCAAGGGACGGGGCACCGCCCATGCCGGCCTCACCACCGGCCAGGTCTTCACCCTCACCAGCTTCAAGGACCGGTCGCTCTCTGCCGCGAGCCAGGCCGGCCTGGTCAACAACCTCAACGACGGCCTGGCCTGGGGCCTCTTCCCGGTCCTGTTCGCCGGTGCCGGGCTGGACCTTGGCCAGATCGGCATCCTGGCCGCCGCCTACCCCGCCGCCTGGGGCGCCGCTCAGCTGGTGACCGGCGCGGCCTCCGACCGGTGGGGCCGCAAATGGTTCATCGCGGCCGGCATGCTGGTCCAGGCAGGCGCCCTGGCAATCATCGCCTCAGCGCACGGCTTCGGGCCCTGGCTCGCCGCCGCCGTCGTGCTGGGCCTCGGTACCGCCATGGTCTACCCCACCCTGCTGGCCGCCATCGGCGACGTAGCCCACCCCACCTGGCGGGCCCGCTCAGTGGGGGTCTACCGGCTGTGGCGCGACGGCGGATTCGCCGTGGGTGCCCTCCTCTCCGGCGTCCTCGCCGACCTGTACGGGATCCCCACCGCGATCGCCGCCGTCGCGGTCCTCACCGCGGCCTCCGGCGTGGTGGTCGCCGTCAGGATGCGCGGGAATGACCACACGCCGGGATAGATCCTCTATCCGTGCCCGGCGACATACGTGACCAGCCCGTCCACGGTGGCCACGGCGGGATAGTCGGCTTCCGGGATATCCACGCCGGTGCTCTCCGCGATGACCTCCACCAGGCGGAGGAAGTCCAGCGAGTCCAGCTCCAGGTCCTGGCGCAGCCGTGCCCCGGGGGCCAGGTCTTCGGGTTCGACGTCGGGGGCTACTTTCCCGATCGCCGACTCCACCGCCTGGCGCGCGTCCTGTTCGTTCACGGCTCCTCCTCGTTCACGGGTCCAATGGTCACGGGCGGCGGGTCACAGCCTGTCCGGTGCCTGCAGCAGTTCGTCGATGCGGGCCAGGAAACGTCCGCCGCGCAGCCCATCGCTCACCCGGTGGTCCGCGGACAGCGTGGCGATGGCCGCCTGCCGGATGCCGAGCATCCCGTGGTGCGCCCACGGCTGTTCCAGGACCTTGCCGAAGCCCACCATGGCCACCTGCGGCGGATAGATCACCCCGTACACGCTTTCGACGCCGAGATCGCCCAGGTTGGTGACGGTGATGGTGGGGTCCGCCATCTCTGCACGCTGCAGGCGGCCCGCCCGGGCGCGGGCCACCAGGTCGCGGAGCTGGTCCATGAGCTCATCGAGGGTCAGGGTGTCGGCGTCGTGCAGGGCAGGGGCCACCAGGCCGCCGTGCCGCAGGGCCACCGCCACGCCCAGGTGCACCGCGCTGCTGGGTTGGAAGGCACCCTTGGCGAAGAAGCCGTTCATGTCCGGCACCTCCTTGGCCGCGAGCGCGGTGGCCTTCAGCAGCAGGGCGGACGGCACCAGCCGCGCTGAGACCGGCCGCTGCTGGTTGGCGGCCTGCATCCACGCCATCGCTGCCGCGAGATCCAGGGTGGTGGAGAGGTAGTAGTGCGGGATGTCCTTCTTGGACCGGGACATTAGGGCCCCGATGGCCTGCCGCAGGCTCTCCGCCTTGCTGCCGGCTTCCCTGCGGCCGCGCCGGGACGCTTCCTGCGGCTCCACGCGTTCCGGTGCTGATGGTTCCGATGGTTCCGCGGCTTCCGACGGCGGTGCCTCCGCCGGCTTCTCCGCGCTAACCGGGGCGACCGGCTGCCCTCTGGGCGGGACGGCAGAGAGCACGTCGTCCTCGGTCACCGCTCCCCCGGGGCCAGTGCCCGCGATGCCCCGAAGGTCCACGCCAAGTTCCGCGGCCAGGCGCCGGGCCAGCGGCGAGGACCGGACGCGGCGCGTTTCGGCGGGTGTGGGGCGGGCTTCGGGCTGCTCTTCCTCCTTGCGTGGAGGCGCCCCGGTGACGGGCGCGGCCGCGGCGCGTTCGACGTCGGCCCTGGTCACTTCGCCGCCCGGACCGCTGCCGCTGATGCGTCCGACGTCGACCCCCAGCGTGTGCGCAAGGTGCCGGACCGGCGGCGGGACCTTTGCGCCCGGCTCCGGAAGGCCGCCCGCGGCACGCGGGTGTGGGGCGGGCGGCGGTTCGGGTGGCGGCGCTTTCGACGGGGGCGGGACTTCGGCGGGGGTGGCGGTGATCCGGGCGATGGGGGTGCCCACGTCCACGGTGTCGCCGATGTCCACCAGGAACTCGGCCAGCACGCCCTCCTGGAACGACTCGATATCCATGACGGTTTTGTCGGTGTCCACGGCGGCCACCAGGTCGCCCTTGTGGATGTAGTCCCCGGGTTTGACCAGCCACTCCACCACCTTGCCGTGCTCCATATCCGCGCCCAGGGACGGCATCCGAAACTCAGCCACCGGCACCCACGGCCCTTCGGGCGCCGGCCATGATCCGCTCCACCGACGGCAGCGCTGCCTGCTCCAGGTGCTTGGCGTACGGGACGGGGACCTCTGCACTGCACACCCGCTCCACCGGCGCGTCCAGGTCGTAGAAGGCCTTCTCCGCGATCCTGGCCGTGATCTCCGCGGAGATGCTGCCGCTGCGCCAGCCCTCGTCCACCACCTCGGCCCGGTGCGTCCTGGCCACGCTGTCCAGGATGGTGTGTTCATCGAGCGGGCGGAGGCTCCGCAGGTCGATCACCTCGGCCTCGATGCCCTCGCCGGCCAGCTGTTCCGCGGCCTCCAGCACCATGGGCAGCGTCCCGCCATACGTGATGAGCGTCAGGGCGTCCCCGTGCCGCAGGACCGCGGCCTTGGCGATATCCACCGCGCCGGCGTCGTCGTCGATCTCCCCCGCCACGTTGTACAGCGAGCCGTGCTCGAAAATCAGCACGGGGTCCGGGTCCTGCAGCGAGGTCCACAGCATGCCGCGGGCGTCCGCCAGGGTGGCCGGGGCCAGGATCCGCAGGCCCGGGATGTGCGCGTACCAGCCCTCCAGGCTGTGCGAGTGCTGCGCGCCCAGCTGCCGGCCCGCGCCGGTGGTCATCCGGATGACGATGGGCACGTTGAACTGGCCGCCGGACATGTGCAGCAAGGTGGCGGCGTTGTTGATGATCTGGTCCAGGGCCAGCAGGCTGAAATTGACGGTCATGATTTCGACGATGGGACGCATGCCGCCCAGCGCCGCGCCGATCCCGGCTCCCACGAAGCCGGATTCGGAGAGCGGGGTATCGCGGATCCGTTCCGGCCCGAACTCCTCCAGCAGCCCCAGGCTGACGGCGAAGCTGCCGCCGTACCGGCCCACGTCCTCGCCCATGAGGAACACCCGATTGTCGCGCTGCATGGCGTCGCGGAGGGCCGCGCGCATGGCTTCCCGGTACGTGGTTTTCATCCTGCTGCCCTGCCTTTCCCTGTCGCCTCTGGATTGCCTGTCGCCTCTGCATTCCCTGTCCCGCCGTTGCCGTCGTCCGGCCGGTCGCTGTAGACGAACCGGAGCAGTTCGGACACCGGTTCCGGCGTCCCGTTTTCGGCGAATCCGACGGCGGTGCTGATCTCCGCCTCCACGTCCGCCTGCAGCGCGGTCCAGTCCTCCGCCGGCAGCTGTCCCGCCGCCTCCATGGCGCCCTGCAGCAGGCTGATGGGATCGCGTTCCATCCACTGCGCCACCTCGGACTTTTCCCGGTACAGCTCGGGATCGAACATGGAGTGGGCGCGGAAGCGGTAGGTGCGCAGTTCCAGGAAGTGGGGCCCGCCGCCGGACCTCACGGCATCCACGGCGCGCCGGGCGGCCTCCTCGACGGCGAGCACGTCCATGCCGTCCACCGCCCAGGCAGGGATCTCGTACGCGGCGGCCTTGAGCGCGATGTCCGTTTGGGATTCGGAGCGGCCCAGGGCGGTTCCCATCGCGTAGAGGTTGTTCTGGCAGCAGAACAGCACCGGCAGCTGCCACAGCGCGGCCAGGTTCATGCTTTCGTGGAACTCCCCTTCGGCCACCGCGCCTTCGCCGAAGAAGCACACTGTCACCCGTTGGCGCCCGGCCATCCGGTCCGCGAGTGCCAGCCCGACGGCGAGTGGCAGGCCGCCGGCCACGATCGCGTTTCCGCCGTAAAAGCGGGTGGCGGCGTCGAACAGGTGCATGGAACCGCCGCGGCCCCTGCAGCAGCCCTCGGCATGGCCGTACATTTCGGCCAGGATGGCTCCCGCCGAGACGCCGCGGAGGAGGGCGTGCCCGTGTTCGCGGTAGGTGGCCACCACGGCGTCATCGGGTGCCAGAGTTTCCATGACCCCCGCGGCCACGGCTTCCTCGCCGATGTAGACGTGCAGGAAACCGCGGATCTTGGCCGCGCTGTAGAGCTCGATGCACTTTTCCTCCAGCCGGCGCACCCGCAGCATCTGCCGCAGGAGGTGCAGGGCATGTCCGGCGTCCGGGACGCCCTGGTTCTTGAGGCCGGTCATGGCCGGTCCTGCCTTGCCGCGGCCGGCGCTGCCGGGGATTCCAGGGTGGAGGTATCGCCTTCCGGCAGCCCGAGCTCACGGGCTTTCAGCAGCCGGCGGAGGATCTTGCCGCTGCGGGTCTTGGGCAGGGTGGCGGTGAAGTCCAGCAGCCGGGGTGCCACCGCGGCGCCCAGCCGTTTCCGTGCGAAGCCGATGATGTCCAACTGGAGGTCCTCGCTGGGCTCATGGCCGGCCTTGAGTTCCACGAAGGCCTTGACCACTTCGCCGGCCACGGGGTCGGGCACCCCGATCACTCCTGCCTCGGCCACGGCCGGGTGCTCCATGAGGCAGCTCTCCACTTCAAAGGGGCCGATCAGGTGGCCGGAGGACTTGATGACGTCGTCGCCGCGGCCAACGAACCAGAAGTAGCCGTCGCCGTCGCGCTTTGCCAGGTCCCCCGTCAGGTACCAGCCGCCCGCGAAGCAGCGGCGGTACCGCTCCTCCTCGTTGAGGTAGCCGCGGAACATGGACGGCCAGCCGGGGCGCAGCGCCAGCTCCCCCATGGTGTCCGGGTCGGTGACCAGGACAGCCTGGCCGTCATTGATGACCGCCTTGCCGTCGGCGTCCCGCGCCACAAGCGCCGCCTCGATGCCCGGCAGCGGGCGGCCCATGGAACCGGGCCGGATGTCCATGGCCGGATAGTTGGCGATCATGATTCCGCCGGTTTCGGTCTGCCACCAGTTGTCATGCACGGGCAGGCCCAGGACCTCCTGGCCCCACACCACGGCCTCCGGGTTCAACGGTTCCCCCACGCTGGCGATGAACCGCAGCGCGGAGAGGTCATGCCCCGCAGCGCGCTCCGCGCCGGCCTTCATGAGCATCCGCAGCGCCGTGGGTGCGGTGTACCAGATGGTGACGTGCTGCCCGGCGAGGATCCGGTACCAGCGGTCCGCGTCCAGTTCCTCCTCATCCACAATGGCGGTGACCCCGTGCACCAGCGGCGCGATGATGCCGTAGGACGTCCCGGTCACCCAGCCCGGATCCGCAGTGCACCAGTAGACATCGTCCGGGTGCAGGTCCAGCGCGAAGCGGCCCGTGGCGTAGTGTGCGGCCACGGCATCATGGACGTGGATGGCGCCTTTCGGGGTGCCGGTGGTGCCGCTGGTGAAGTGCAGCAGAGCCATGTCCTCCGGCTGGGTGTCCGCGATCTCCTCGACGGGGTCCACCTGGGACATGAGCGCTGCCAGGTCCAGGGTTCCGGGTTCGGCGGGTACTTGTTCCCCGCCGCCGTCCGCGTCCACGAGCAGGACGTGGCGGAGGTCCGGAAGGGAGTCCCGCACGGGCGCCACCTTCCTGCGGTACAGCGCCCTTGTGGTCACCAGCACGCGCCCGCTCCCCAGGTGCAGCCGCTGCCGCACGGGTTCGGGACCGAAGGCGGAAAAGAGCGGGCAGAAGACGCTGCCGTTCTTGAAGGTGCCAAGGACCGCCGCATACAGCTCCGGGCTGCGGCCCAGCAGCGAGAACACGCGTTCGCCGCGCCCCACGCCCAGGCTCCGCAGCACTGCCGCGAACCTCCCGGACGCCTCCGCAAGGTCACCGTAGCTCAGGGACCGGGTGCCGCCGTCGGCCCTTACGAAGCGCAGCGCCTCCTTGGCGCCGCGGCCTTCCGCCACGTGGCGGTCCACGGCCTCGTACCCGATGTTCAGGCCCCGGCCGCCCGGCAGCCCGGCCAGCGCCTGCCGCGCCTGGTCCCAGCTGAAGTCCCTGCGGGCGGCGTCGTAGTCCAGCAGGTTTGGCCGCACCGGGAAGGCGGCCACGTTCTTGGTGATGGCAGGCCAGCGGGTGGAACCCTCAACTCCTGTGGTCATGGCGCTCCTCCGGTCATGGCTAGAAGCCCGTGGGCTCGGTCTCCAGCTCCGGTTCACCGGGCTGGTATTCGTGGTGCAGCGGCCGCAACGACTCGGTCCGCGGATGCCAGAACAGTGCGTCGTAGCGTTCCCCCATCCGGGTGGGCACGTAGTTGCCCCTCTCCCGGTGCGGGTTGTACACCACCCCGATAGCCCGGTGGCCGCGCCAGGACTCCAGCCACGGCCCGGTCCTGTCCGGCCCGAACACCAGGACCGCCGGCTCCCGAAGCGCCTCATTGAGGAGCTCCTCGTGGCTTCCGTGGACAGCGGCCGGAACGTCCATCACCCATTCCGGGGAGCCCCAGGACTCGGCGGCGGTGACTGACCCGGCGTAGGAGGCGAACCCGGCCAGTACCACCTCGCCAGGGTGCCGCTGGCGGACCAGCTGGCCGATGTTGACCATGCCGTCGCGGGCCATGTCCGTGGCCCGGGCGTCCCCCACGTGCGTGTTGTGCGCCCACACCAGGCCCTTCGATTCCGGCCCGTGGTGCCGGGCGAGCCGGTCGATGGTGTCACTCATGTGGTGGTCGCGGATGTTCCAGGACTGTTGGTCGCCGCGCACCATGGTGCGGTAGTAGCGTTCGGCGTTGGTGGCCACGATGGCGTTCTGGATGGCGTCGAAGGCGGCCGGGTCGTCCTGCATCCGGTGCAGTGTCCGCCGCCGCACTTCGGCCAGCAGTGCCACCACGTCCGCTTCACAGGACTGCGGCACAAGACGGTTGCTCAGGGCATACCGCTGCGGGTCCTCGCGGAACGGGATGAAGCAGTGCCACGCGTGCAGCGCCGCCGGAAGCGCCTCGCTGGCGTTCTCCTCCAGCCACGAGAAGATCTCCCGCAGTGAATCCCAGAGCGAGTACACGTCAAGGCCATAGAAGCCCGTCCGCTGGTGTTCCGGCAGGCGCAGGTTCCATTTCCGGAGCCACTCAAGGAATTCGGCCACCTCCTGGTTGGCCCACATCCAGGTGGGCCAACGTTCAAAACCGGCCAGCAGTTGGCGGGCGTCCATGTCCTGGCCGGTTTCCCCCCTGACCCAGCGGTTGATGCGCCAGCAGTCCGGCCAGTCGCCCTCCACACCGATCCAGGTGAAGCCGTACTCCTCAATGAGCCGCCTGCTGAGCAGGGCCCGCCAGTGGTAGTACTCCCGGGTGCCGTGCGATGCCTCGCCCAGGCAGACGAAGCGGGCCGGGGCAGCGAGGCGGACGAGGGGTTCCAGGTCGTCAGCGGTGGCGAGCGGGTGGGCGAGGCTGCGGATCTGGGCGGCTTCGGCAGCACGTTCGGCGGGGGGCTCGGCCCACCGGCCGCCGGTGTCACGGGAGGCGTTCATCCCTTGGCCTCCGGCATGGACCGCCCCACCGGTGCCGGCAGGAGGTAGTGCCGGAACCAGTCCGCGGCAAGGGTGGCCGCCGTGGCAAGGGTGCCCGGTTCCTCGAAGAGGTGGGTGGCGCCGGGGACGATCTCCAGCCGGGTGGGTGCCTGCATGCTGGCCATCGCCTGGCGGTTGAGGGCCAGCACCTGGGTATCGGCGCCGCCTACGATCAGGAGCGTGGGGGCCCTTACAGCGGCGAGCCGGGGGCCGGCAAGATCGGGCCGTCCGCCGCGGGAAACCACGGCGGCTATCTGGGCTCCCGGCTCGGCGGCGGCCCACAGCGCCGCCGCTGCGCCGGTGCTGGCCCCGAAGTAGCCGATCCGCCCCGCGGAGCCGTCATGGCGCGCTTCCAGCCAGTGGGTCGCGGAGGAAAGCCGCTGCGCCAGCAGGCCGATGTCGAACACGTTGGCGCGGTTGACCTCCTCCTCCGGAGTGAGCAGGTCAAGGAGCAGGGTGCCCAGGCCTGCGCCGTGCAGTACGGAGGCCACGAAGCGGTTGCGCGGGCTGTGCCGGCTGCTGCCGCTGCCGTGGGCGAAGAGGACGGTTCCGTCGCACCTGGCCGGCAGGTAGAGGCTGCCCCGCAGCACGGCCATTCCTGACGGGATTTCCACCTCATCCTCCAGGCTCCCGTCGCCGCCTTCCGCACCCCGTGGGGACGGCGGAGAGGCGGCGGCGTCCAGAAGCTGCACCACCTCACCATCCTCCGTGGGCGAAAAGTCGTGGTAGTAGTAGCCCACCGCCTGGAATTCCTGGGGCGAGAGGAGGCAGACGACGTCGTCCGGCTCCTTAAGCTCCACGATGGCCCGGGCGGGGGCAACAGGCACAGCGAGGATCACCTTCGCCGCGCCGAGGTGGCGGGCCACCTGGCAGGCTGCCCTGGCGGTGGAGCCCGTGGCAATGCCGTCATCCACAATGACCACCGTGCGGCCGGCAAGATCAATGCGCGGGCGTCCCTGGCGGAACCGGGCCACCCTGCTTTCCAACAGGGCCCGTTCCTGCCGTTCCACCTGCTGCAGGTCTTCCTGGGACACGCGGGCCATTGAGATGGTGCGCGGATCCAGGACCCGGACGTTGCCTTCCCCGATGGCCCCCATGGCCACCTCCGGCTGGAAGGGAACCCCCAGTTTCCGGACCACAATTACGTCCAGCGGCGCGTCCAGGGCCTTTGCCACCTCGAATGCCACGGGAACACCGCCACGGGGCAGGCCCAGCACCACCACGTCCCGTCCGCGCAGGGCGGCGAGCCGTTTGCCCAGCCGCCGCCCGGCGTCGGACCTGTCATGAAAAACAACCATCACCGTCACCCGCCATGCGTGATTTCTTCACCGGGCGGGACAGCCGCCGCGGGAGCCCAGGACATGCGGAGGACGAAGTGGGCATCAGAACTGCTCCTGGCAATCACCGCCCCTGCGTCCCCCGCAAGCTTTACCCCGAACTCGATCTCGATGTGTTCGGGGGTAAGTTCCGCCATGGCCTCCAGTGCCGCGCGGGCCGCCGGACGGACGCTGGCAAGCGCGTCCTCCAGCCGCCGTCCCGTGTCCAGGATCCCCTGCTCGTTCCGCGCCGGATGGTCCACGCCGTAGCTGTCATCGGCGGCCTCGACGAGCACGGTGCCGGATCCCACTTCGTAGCGCAGCACTTCGGTCATGGCGGATTCCCTTTGCTAATGCGAGACGCGGTAGGTCCGGCGGACGTCGGTGCTGGGTTTAATGGCCACCGCTGTTACCACCAGTGCCACCGCCCCTGCGATCCAAGACGTCCAGGCGGCGCCTGTCGCGCCCGTGTACGAACCGAGCCATGGCGAGAGGACCAGTCCTGCTGCGAGGATGGCCTGCACGTATTCCATGGCCGGTGTTCCCGGCATGGCCAGGTTGATGATGCCACTGACCACCAGGAGCCCGCCGAAGACGAGCATGAGGGTGGTGGACATGTTTTGCTGCCGCGTGAACAGGACCGCCACCGCGGTAAAGAGTCCGGCGGCAACCGTTGCGTAGTCCTGCCACCGATACCACTTCTTCACTGAACTTTCCTTTCTGGTTCAGGCGGCCGCCCAGTGCGGCTCCGCCCGGCGGGCCTTGGGTTCCCGCGATATAAGTCAACGCCTGCCGGCACGGACCTTGTAGGGCAGAAAGACCTACGGCCAAGGGCGTGTGGCACTGCCCCGATTCACTGCCAACTCACAGCTTCTCCCCCCTGCAAAACGGGGTTCCGGTATGCAAGAGTGTGGCCAACGCTGGGACGTAAATTTTCGGTATCGGACAGCAGGGGCCGCGCGTGAACCAGAGACCAGGCCGCCCATCCGCCAAAAGGCGGTGGCGCTCCCCGGGGCGCGTGCTGCCGTCACTTGCGGCGCTCCCCATGCTGGCCCTGGTGCTGACCGGGCTGGTCGCCTGCCAGCCCCCTGCTCCCCGGCCCTCGCCCGCCCCGTCCGCCAGCGCCCCACCGACGCAGGGTGAAACCACGCCGCCTGGCAGCGAGGCATCCCCAAGCTCCACCGCCGGGGCGGGCACCGGCACCAAACCCGCGGACTCAGCAAAGGCAGCCGGGACCCCACGGCACATCTTCGTGATCAATCTGGAGAACAAGGGATACTCCAGTGTTTGGGGGGACAACTCCGCGGCCCCGTACCTGTCCGGCACGCTTCGCAAGAAAGGCGTGCTGCTGAAGAACTACTACGGCGTGGCCCACAACTCGTTGCCCAACTACCTGGCCCAGATCTCCGGACAGCGCCCCAACGACAGCACGGTGGGCGACTGCCATACCTATACGGAATTCATCGCCACTGGCACCGACCCGGACGGCGCTCTGCAGGGCGACGGCTGTGTCTACCCCCAGGACACCCAGACCCTGGCCGGGCAGCTCACCGCGCAGGGCAAGACGTGGAAGGGCTACATGGAGGACATGCAGCAGCCGTGCGAGCATCCGGTCCTGGGCGAGGCGGATGACCACATCAAGGCCACCCCGGAGGAGCAGTATTCCACGCACCACAACCCCTTCGTGTACTTCCGGTCCATCACGTCGTCTCCGGACTGCGCGGCGAACGTGGTCAACTTCTCCGCGCTCCATGACGACCTGAAAACCGTGGCCACCACCCCCAACCTGGCCTACATCTCGCCCAACCTGTGCCATGACGGGCATGACGACACCTGCATCGACGGCTCCGAGGGTGGCCTGGCGGCGGCGGACAGCTGGCTTAAGGAGCAGGTGCCGGCCATCCTGGCTTCGCCCGCCTACAAGCAGGACGGGATGCTGGTGATCACTTTCGACGAGGCCGAGGGCAACGAAACGGATTCCACCGATCCGGGCAGCGCCCCGGCGGGTGGAACGGCAGGAGGACAGGTGGGCGCGCTGGTCCTGTCCCCGTTCGGCAAGGCGGGTACCTCCTCGACCACTCCGTACAACCACTACAGCCTGCTGGCCACCATCGAGGACTTGTTCCACCTCCCCCGCCTGGGGCTGGCCGGCGACCCGGGCGTCAATACCTTTGGCGACGACGTTTACCGTAAGGAGTCCTGACGTGAAGTTATGGCAGAACGGACGACGGCGGGCCGCCGTGCTGGCAGGTGCGGCAGTGCTCGCTTTGGTACTCCTTGCCGTCGTCCTTCCCACGGCCTTTCACGCCGGCCTCCCCGCATCACCATCGCCCGCCACGGTGGCACCGGCCGTTCCCGCAGGGGAGCCGGATTCCGGCACCGGGATCGGCAAGATCAAGCACGTGGTGATCATCACCCAGGAAAACAGGTCCTTCGACAGCTATTTCGGAACCTACCCGGGCGCTGACGGGATCCCCATGAAGGACGGGACGCCTGCCGTGTGCCTTCCCGACCCTGCCGACGGCGGCTGCACCAAGCCCTTCTACAACTCCGCGGACAGCAATGCCGGCGGACCACACAGCCATACCGACGCCACGATGGACATCAACGGCGGGGCCATGGACGGATTCGTGGCCCAGGCGGAGAAAGGCCTGTCCGGCTGCGGCGCCGGCAGCGCCAAATGTCAGTACACCGACAACATGCCCAATGATGTGATGGGATACCACGACGGGCGGGACCTGCCCAACTACTGGACCTACGCGCAGAACTTCACCCTCCAGGACCACATGTTCGCCTCCGCGGCTTCCTGGAGCCTGCCGGCGCACCTGTATCTGGTCTCTGAGTGGTCGGCCAAGTGCAGCAAGGCCGGGGACCCGACGTCGTGCGTAAACGCCCTGCAGGACCCGGACCCGGTCCCGGAGCCGCAGATGATCAAGAACACCCTGATCGGACAGTGCCAGGCCGGAATGGACCTGGACCCCTGCCGGGAGGCGCTGGAAGCCGCCGACATCGATCCGGCCCTCGCGGCGCAGATCGACCAGCTGATCGGCACCAGCTGCAAGCCCACCGATTCCTACGCGGTCTGCCAGGCGGCAGTGGATGCGGCGCCCGTGTCTCCGGACCTGAAGAAGAAGCTCACCGAGGCTGCCAAGAAGCTGGACCTGCCGGACTACGCCTGGACGGACCTGACATTCCTGCTCCACAAGCACCAGGTGTCCTGGGCCTACTACGTGTTCAACGGGACCGAACCAGACTGCCGCAACGATGCCGCCACCTGTGATCCGGTCAAGCAGGACGCAAAAACCCCGGGCCTGTGGAATCCGCTGCTGTACTTCGACACGGTCAAGGAGGATGGCGAACAGGGCAACGTCCAGCCGTTGAGCGGGTTCTACGACGCCGCGCGGAAAGGCACGCTGCCCGCCGTCACCTGGGTGTCGCCCACGGACAAGGTCAGCGAACATCCCCCAGCCAAGATCAGCACCGGCCAGGCGTACGTGGCAGGGCTGATCAACGCGGTCATGAGCGGGCCGGACTGGAACAGCACCGCCATCTTCCTCAACTGGGACGACTGGGGCGGGTTCTACGACCACGAAACCCCGCCGGTGGTGGACAACAACGGCTACGGGCTGCGCGTCCCGGCCCTGGTCATCAGTCCTTACGCCAGGAAGGGGTACATCGACCACCAGGTCCTCAGCCAGGACGCCTACTTCAAGTTCATTGAGGACGACTTCCTGGGCGGCGAGCGCATCGATCCCGCCACCGATGGCCGGCCGGATCCCCGCCCGGATGTCCGCGAAGCCAACCCGCAGCTGGGCGACCTGGCCAAATCCTTCGACTTCAACCAGGCACCGCTGCCGCCGTTGATCCTGCCCAACGCCACCACGTACTGAGCGTGGCCCCAGGGTTGGTCCCTGGGTTGGTTGGGTGGCTCAGGACCCGGCCACGGTGCAGTTCGCCGCGTCCTCCACCAACCGCTGCAGGTCCCCGGTGCGGTGCAGCACCTCCAGCTGGCGGACTGCGCCGGTGCCGTCTGCGAGCTGTTCGCGTGCCGTCAGCCCGTATTCCTCCGCCATGGCCTTGAACCGCCGCAGCTGCACGGGGTGCGGGTTGGCGGGCAGCGGTGAGGTGCCCAGCGCGGCCACCCTGACGCCCACGGGGTTCAGCAACGCGGGCCATGGGCACAGCCTCCCCGTTGGCCGGATTCACCAGGAGCAGTTCCTCCTCTATTCCGAACGTCCGCCTCCTGCTCCCGCCCCGCCGGTCAGGTCATTGCCGTAGGTGTCCATCGCCGTCGTCCCCTCTCCCTTGCTTCCTTGCAAGTGCGCGCAAACGGACCGGTGCCGCCTGCCCAAGGGACTCTGCTCACCACCAAAGGACCATCACGATAGGCACGCGTATAAACACGTTGAAAGCGGTGGGCCGCAGTGCCGGCCCGGCCCCGTTGAACTTCACTCCTACTCACGGGTAAATTTGGGGATGTGACGGGCGCCACGCCCGCCCTCCCGGGCCCTTCTGCAAAGGCCCAGCGGGAGCAGCTGCTGTAGCCGAACGGCAGCATATTATGCAAGAGCGAAAGAGCATGGGCATGTCCGCCTCGCATTTCCAGCAATTCCTGAATGAAGCAACCACCCCCGATCCCTCCGGCGACTCACGCCTCGGCCCCGACTGCCTTTACGGCCTTTACGTCAGTTGGGCGGAACTCCACGGACTGACCCCCAAACCGGACCAGGCCTTCCGTGCCGGAATGCTGCGCTGCGGCGTGGACATCCGGAACTCCGGGCTGCGGATGACCGGCCCCGCCGCGGCCGACTACATTCTCAGCAGCTACCCGGCCGTGGCATGATTCCGGAGCAGGCGAGCCCGGTCCCGGGGTGAGCCCTGGCTGTGTCTATAGTTCAAGGTCATGCCCGTGGCCGCAGTGCCCGGACGAAGGGCGCCTTACCCAAGGCAGTCCGTTCGAGCCGATCCACCACCTGCACGTCAATCGGAAGCGGTGACGCTCCTGCCCCGGCTAGTGCTGCTGCCACTGCCGCCCGGATGCCGGCCGTGGTATGCCCGGGCGTGATCCCCGCGACGAGGACGCGCAGGCCGGAAGGGTCCTGGATGACCTG
Organism: Pseudarthrobacter sp. NPDC080039; assembly: GCF_040702335.1. Taxonomy (NCBI): domain Bacteria; kingdom Bacillati; phylum Actinomycetota; class Actinomycetes; order Micrococcales; family Micrococcaceae; genus Pseudarthrobacter; species Pseudarthrobacter sp. NPDC080039. Next base: position 82,885 of record NZ_JBFBKY010000006.1, read on the forward strand.
CCAGCCTGAGGTGGCCACGTCGTCGAGCGCGGCGTGGAACACGTTGGGGTGGATGCTGGCACTGCCCTTCCTGCCCGGCAGCTGGAGGACGTCCTCCATGCGGCCTTCAATGTCCTCCAAGAGGCTGAAGGACCGGCCGCAGGGGCAGCCACGCCCGTCCAAGCGGACGGTGTCCGACATTTCGTAGCGGATCAGCGGCAGGGTACGGGAGAACAGCACGGTCACCAGCAGTTTCGCGCCGGTTGTTCCCGGCGGGACCGGGCTGCCGCCGCGGTCCACGGGCTCCACGATGACCAGATCCTCGTAGACATGCCGGTTGCGGTAAACGCAGGGCGAGGCGATCCCGGCCGTTTCGGTGGCGGCGTATATGTCGAACGGTGCACTTCCCCACGCGTCCTGCATCTCCGCCGCCGCCTGGGCAGTGAGTACTTCGGAGGCCGACATGACGCCCGCGGGTGCGATGTGCAGCCGTCCCTCCCGTTGTTCGGCCGCCAGCGGCCTCAAGGCCGAGGCGTAGCCCACCAGCACCCGGGGCTGGAAGGCATTCAAGGCGCTGACGGTTTCGTCCATGGGCGCGGTGACGTCGAGGCGCAGCGTCGGCACGAAGCGTGAGGCCAGGGATGCACCGACGACGGCGGACTGGTGGGTGGGCACCCGGGAACTGACCAGCGCCATTTTCACAGGTTTACCCGGGACGGTGGCGACGCCCGCCCAATCATTGACGCGGGCGTACGATGCCAGGACGGACGCCCACTCGGAGCGGTTCCAGGCAAAAATTCCCCGCCGCCCGGAGGTCCCGGCTGTCGCGGCAACCCGCCATCGCCCCCTGAACGGCCGGGCGGGGTCACCTCCGCTTTGGGTGAGGAAGCGCAGATGGGCTTCGAGATCGGCCAGCCTCAAGTCCGGGGTGGTAACCGCTTCGTCAAAGTTCTCCATCAACTCCGCTTTGGTAACGGGCGGCAACTCTGTGAGCGGCGCGTCATGCAGTCCGGCATGCCGGCGGCGGTAAAACTCCGATCCGGCATAGGTGGCGGCGCGAAGCAGGTGCAGCGCCTGTTCCTGGTGGGCGGCGATGCGGGCGGCGTCCCACCCGTCCCTTTGGCGCCACGTTGCCCGCAGGTACAGCACCTGCGAGAGGATGCGGACGTCCATGGCAGATCCTTCAATGGGAACGCTTCCAGCTTCTTGCGGGCAGGCACGCCACAGCAAGGGCCGAAAGTCGGCTCCCGCGGACCAAAGTCCACGCCCCGGCCTGACGCCCCCGCTCCGGCCGCGGCTGTTAGGGGATGCAAACCTTCGTGGCGAAGGGAATCCCGCGGTGGTTTACTGCCAGCATGTCTGAAACTCTCAAGCTGAGCCGCAACGAGCCGCACGACAGCAGCGTGGCAGCGCGCCTGAACTGGCTGCGCGCCGGCGTCCTGGGCGCCAACGACGGCATCGTCTCCGTGGCGGCCACAGTGGTGGGCGTCGCGGGCGTGACCAACGACCTTGCACCCATCCTGGTGGCGGGCACCGCCGCGGTGGTGGGCGGTGCGGTGTCCATGGCCCTCGGCGAATACGTGTCCGTGAGCAGCCAGAGCGACAGCCAGCGGGCCCTCATTGAGAAGGAACGCCAGGAACTCCGGGATGACCCGGAGGGCGAACTCGAAGAACTTGCCCACATCTACCAGGCCAAGGGCCTCAGCGAAGCCACCGCACGGACCGTGGCCGAAGAGCTGACCGCGAAGGACGCGCTGAAGGCGCACCTGTCCGCGGAACTGAACATTGACGAAGAGGAAGTGGTCAGCCCCTGGCATGCCGCATTCGCCTCCGCCATCGCCTTCACCGTCGGTGCCATCCTGCCCATGCTGGCCATCATCTTCCCGCCCGAACAAGCCCGCATCCCGGTCACGTTCGTCGCCGTCATCCTGGCGCTCGCCCTCACCGGCACTGTCAGCGCCAAGATCGGCGGCAGCTCCAAGCGCAAGGCCACCCTCCGCCTCGTGGTGGGCGGTGCGCTGGCCATGGCCTTCACCTTCGCGGTGGGAAGCCTGCTGGGCACCACGGGAATCGCCTGACCCTCGGCCGCGACCCGCTGACTGCTCACCCTCCAGGCGGCAAAAGGTATGACGGCGTAACGCCGTTTCCGAGCCCGGGCACTGCGTGCTCCCAGCCAATTCCCAGACGCAGCCAAACCTCTTCACATCAGGATCCTCCGCGCGTAGGGTGGGGCACACAACCGCTGCCCCCAGGGGCCGTGGTGGGCTCATGCAGTTGGGCTTCTGGAGCATGCCGGAGGGACCATTGTGGGTAGAAGACCATCCAAAAACCACAGCATGCGTCGGTTCGCGGCACTGGCCGCGGGCCTTCTCTCCCTGCCGGCACTGACCTCCTGTTCGGACCTGGTCTCCCGCGGCTTCCTGCCCGGAGACCGCGGGACCACAGACAAAACGCCGCTCATCATGGACCTGTGGGTCAACTCCTGGATCGCCGCACTCACGGTGGGCATCATCACCTGGGGTCTCATGATTTGGGTCATCGTGGCCTACCGGCGCAGGAAGAACACGGTGGGCTTCCCCGCACAGTTGAGCTACAACCTTCCGCTGGAAGTGTTCTACCTGGCAGTTCCGCTGATCGTCATCGGCGTCCTGTTCGTTTTCACAGACCGGGATCAGCGGGCCATCGACGAACGCTATCCCAACCCTGACGTGGTGATCGATGTTTTCGGCAAACAGTGGTCATGGGATTTCAACTACGTCAAGGAACAGGTCCACGAGGACGCGGGCCAGCAGGCCCACCTGACCGGCGACTACGGTGCCCCGGACCGGCTTCCCACCCTTTATCTGCCGGTGGGAAAGAAAGTGGAACTGCACCTGCAGTCCCGTGACGTGCAGCATTCCTTCTGGGTGGTGGATTTCCTGCAGAAGCGCGACCTCTACCCGGGCCACGAACAGTACAACCCCTACATCGACATCACGCCCAACCGCACGGGCGAATACATGGGCAAGTGCGCCGAGCTATGCGGGGAATACCATTCCGAGATGCTCTTCAAAGTCAAAGTGGTCAGCCAGCAGGAGTATGACAGCCACATCGCCGATTTGAGGGCAAAGGGCAATACCGGAAGCCTCGGCAGCGACTTCGTGAGGCAGCCGCAGTCAGCCCCGGCACCGCAGCTTCCGGAACCAGCAGAGTAAAGGACGGCACCGCAATGACCACCACAGGCCAGAGAATGGGCGGAACCGCGGCCACGGCTGCGCCGGCAGTGGTCCGGCGCCCCAAAGGCACCATTGTGGTCAACTGGATCACCTCGACTGACCACAAGACCATCGGCTACATGTACCTGATCGCGTCATTCGTGTTCTTCTGCGCGGGCGGCGTGATGGCGCTGCTGATCCGCGCCGAGCTGTTCGAGCCCGGCATGCAGATCCTGCAGACCAAGGAGCAATACAACCAGCTGTTCACCATGCACGGCACCATCATGCTGCTGATGTTCGCCACCCCGCTGTTCGCCGGGTTTGCCAACGTGATCATGCCGCTGCAGATCGGCGCCCCCGACGTGGCGTTCCCCCGCCTGAATGCGCTGGCGTTCTGGTTCTTCCTGTTCGGCTCCACCATCGCCGTATCCGGGTTCATCACCCCCCAAGGTGCTGCGTCCTTTGGCTGGTTTGCCTACGCACCGCTGTCCAACACCACGTTCACCCCCGGCATCGGCGGAGACCTGTGGGTCTTCGGGCTGGCACTGTCCGGCTTCGGCACCATCCTGGGCTCGGTCAACTTCATCACCACCATCATCTGCATGCGCGCCCCGGGGCTCACCATGTGGCGGATGCCCATCTTCACGTGGAACACCCTGGTCACCGCCATCCTGGTGCTCATGGCCTTCCCGCCGCTCGCCGCCGCCCTGTTCGCCCTGGGTGCGGACCGCAAGTTCGGTGCGCACATCTTCGATCCCGCCAACGGCGGAGCCATTCTCTGGCAGCACCTGTTCTGGTTCTTCGGGCACCCCGAGGTGTACATCATCGCGCTGCCGTTCTTCGGCATCGTCTCGGAGATCTTCCCGGTCTTCAGCCGCAAGCCCTTGTTCGGCTATAAGGGCATTGTCTACGCCACCATCGCGATCGCCGCTCTGTCAGTGACCGTGTGGGCGCACCACATGTACGTCACCGGCGCCATCTTCCTGCCGTTCTTCGCCTTCATGACCATGCTGATCGCGGTGCCCACGGGCGTGAAGTTCTTCAACTGGATCGGCACCATGTGGGGCGGGTCGCTGACGTTCGAGACCCCCATGTTGTGGAGCATGGGCTTCCTGGCCACGTTCCTCTTCGGCGGCCTCACCGGCATCATCCTGGCCTCGCCGCCCATGGACTTCCACGTCTCGGACTCCTACTTCGTGGTGGCGCACTTCCACTACGTGGTGTTCGGCACCGTGGTGTTCGCCATGTTCGCCGGCTTCTACTTCTGGTGGCCCAAGTTCACGGGCACCATGCTCAACGAGCGCCTGGGCAAGATCCACTTCTGGATGCTCTTCCTGGGCTTCCACGCCACCTTCCTCATCCAGCACTGGCTCGGCGTCCTGGGCATGCCCCGCCGGTACGCCGACTACATGCCGGAGGACAACTTCACCTGGATGAACCAGTTCTCCACCATCGGCTCCTACCTGCTGGGGGCCTCCCTCATCCCGTTCTTCTGGAACGTCTACATCACGTGGCGGGCCGGGAAGAAAGTCACGGTGGACGACCCCTGGGGCTTCGGCGCCTCACTTGAGTGGGCCACATCCTGTCCGCCGCCACGCCACAACTTCACCTCGCTCCCCCGGATCCGCTCCGAGCGCCCTGCCCTGGATCTGCACCACCCCGAGTTGAGCGTGCGCGTGCATCCGTCCGGGGACGCTCCCGCGGAGGGCCTCCTGGGCGCGGCCGACATCGGCGAACAGGACCTCCACGACCCCAACCCCAACAAGTAGCGGAGCTGCTTCGCGACACGGCAATCACTTTTCGACGCGCAAAAGCACCGGCGCTGCCCAAATCAGGGCGGCGCCGGGGCTTTTGCGCAGCACATCACACTTCCCCACCCTGCATCGAATTACGTCACGCCATGCTTTCGTAATTGATGTGAACCTCGTCACTTAAAGCGCTTTCCAGCTTGGTGCTTAGGTTTGCCTACCCTACAGTTTTCTGACATAGGCAACATTCATGTTGCCTAATAGGACCTAGGTTCAAGCAGACTTTTTTCCCCACCGAAAGCAGCCTCAATGAAGATCCGCAACAGCGCGCTGGCAGGTATCGCACTCGCCGCCACCGCAGCTCTTGGCCTGACCGCCTGCGGCGGCGGCACCCCGGCCGGCGGCAACAGCGCCGCTTCCAACGGCGCCCCCTCCGGCGAGATCACGGTGTACAACGCCCAGCACGAGAGCCTCACCAAGGAATGGGTGGACGCCTTCACCGCGGAAACCGGCATCAAGGTGACCCTCCGCCAGGGCGATGACACCGAGATGTCCAACCAGATCATCCAGGAAGGCCAGGCATCCCCCGCCGATGTCTTCCTGACCGAGAACTCCCCCGCCATGACTCAGGTGGAGAACGCCGGCCTGTTCGCCGACGTCAACAAGGACACCCTGGCCCAGGTCCCTGCCCAGTTCTCGCCGTCCACCGGCAAGTGGACGGGCATCGCCGCCCGCTCCACCGTCCTGGTGTACAACAAGACCAAGCTCACGGAGGACCAGCTGCCCAAGTCCATGCTGGACCTGGCCAAGCCCGAGTGGAAGGGCCGCTGGGCCGCCTCCCCCACGGGCGCCGACTTCCAGGCCATCGTCTCGGCCCTGCTTGAACTCAAGGGCGAAAGCGCCACCGAGGACTGGCTGAAGGCCATGAAGGACAACTCCAAGGCGTACAAGGGAAACAGCACGGCCATGAAAGCGGTCAACGCCGGTGAAGTTGATGCTGCGCTGATTTACCACTACTACTACTATGGCGACCAGGCCAAGACCGGCGAGAACTCCAACAACGTCACGCCGTACTACTTCAAGAACGAAGACCCGGGCGCGTTCCTGTCCGTCTCCGGCGGCGGCGTGCTCAAGTCCTCCAAAAATGCTGCCGCTGCGCAGGCATTCCTGAAGTTCATCACCGGCAAGAAGGGGCAGGAAGTGTTGAAGAACGGAACGTCCTTCGAGTACGCCATCGGATCCGATGTGCCCGCCAACGACAAGCTGGTTCCCATCAAGGACCTGCAGGCCCCCAAGGTTGACGCAGCCAAGCTCAACTCCCAGAAGGTCAGCGATCTGATGACCCAGGCCGGACTCCTCTAATTCCGTGACCACCGATCTATCGGCTCCCTCCAGGCGGAGCACGACGACGGCGGGCCGGGGCACCAGCCCCCGCCCGCCTTTCGGCGTTTCCGCGGTGTCCGTCCTTGCGGTGCTGATCGCCCTCTTCTCCCTCGTCCCCCTGGGGTACGTGGTCTACATGACGGTGGCGACGGGGTGGGACACCGCCGTCGGCCTCATCCTGCGGCCGCGCGTGGGGGAACTGCTGGCCAACACCCTGCTCCTGATGGCCGCCACTATCCCGCTGTGCCTGCTGCTTGGCGTGGCGGGGGCATGGCTGGTGGAACGGACCAACCTCCGCGGGCGCCGGATCTGGGCGGTCCTGCTGGCCGCGCCGCTGGCAATCCCGGCGTTCGTGAACAGCTACGCCTGGGTTTCGGCCATCCCGTCGCTGGGCGGGCTGGGCTCGGGGATCCTGATCTCCACCCTGTCCTACTTCCCGCTGGTGTACATTCCGGCTGCAGCCACCCTCAGCCGGCTGGACCCCGCCATCGAGCAGTCCGCCGCCGCGCTCGGACTGGGCGCGTGGCGGGCCTTCTTCCGGGTGGTGCTCCCCCAGATGCGCATTGCCCTGACGGGCGGCGGCCTGCTGGTGGGGCTGCACCTGCTCGCCGAATACGGTGCGTTCGCCATGATCCGGTTCGATACGTTCACCACGGCCATCATGACCCAGTACCGGTCCACGTTTAACGGGGCCGCCGGGAACATGCTGGCCAGCGTGCTGGTGTTCTTCTGCCTGCTCCTGCTGGTGGCCGAGGTCCGCAGCCGCGGCACAGCCCGGTACGCGAGGATCGGCTCGGGTGTCCAGGGCAGGGCGTTGCGGCTTCCGCTGCACGCCTACCAGGCGCCGGCCCAGATCTTCCTGCTGGCGCTGACGGCCCTCGCGTTCGGCCTCCCCCTGTACTACGTACTGAAGTGGATCCTGGCCGGTGGGGCCGAGGTCTGGACTGCTGCCGAATTCCTTCCGGCCCTCCTTGCCACCTTCGGCTACGGACTCGCCGGGGCCCTGGCCACCGTAGTGGTGGCCTTCCCCATGGCGTACCTCGCGGTCCGGAAGCCCGGCTGGTTCAGCAAGTCCCTGGAACTGTCCAACTACGTCACCAGCTCCATGCCCGGCATCGTGGTGGCGCTGGCTTTCGTCACCGTCAGCATCCGGGTTGTGCCGGGGATCTACCAGACGGCTGGCGTGCTGGTGGCAGCCTACGTGCTCCTCTTCCTCCCGAGGGCGCTGGTGAACCTCCGTGCGGGGCTGGCACAGGCCCCCAAGGAACTGGATGAGGCAGCCCAGGCCCTGGGCAAGCCGCCGCTGCTGGCCTTCATCCGCGTCACCCTGCGGCTGACCGCTCCGGCCGCTGCCGGCGGCGCGGCCCTGGTGTTCCTGGCCATCGCCAACGAACTGACGGCCACCTTGCTGCTGTCCCCCAACGGCACCAAGACCCTGGCCACCGAGTTCTGGAGCAAGAGCAGCGAAATCGACTACGCCGGCGCCGCGCCCTATGCCCTGCTGATGATCCTGCTTTCCGCCCCCATGACCTATCTCCTCTTCCAACAGTCCAAGAAAGTAGCCGGACAGTGACAGCACCATCAACCCGCAGGCTGCCCGAGCCGCGGGTGGCGCCCTCCGTGGCAGCAACCACCAACAGCCACCTGCAGATTACGGACGTCACCAAGAACTTCGGATCCCAGGCGGTCCTGAAGGGCGTCAACCTGTCCGTGGCCAAGGGCGGGACCACCGCCATCGTCGGCCCGTCCGGTTCAGGCAAGACCACGCTGCTGCGCCTGATCGCCGGGTTTGAACACCCGGACACGGGGAGCATCTCCCTCAACGGAACAGTCGTGGCCGGTGAAGGCGCCTGGCTTCCGGCGCACAAGCGGCAGATCGGGTACGTGGCCCAGGACGGTGCCCTGTTCCCTCACCTCACGGTGGGCCAGAACGTTGCCTTCGGCCTGGATCCGGCCAAGCTCGACGGCGGCCGCCGCGCCGTTGCCGCGCGCGTGGCCGAACTCCTGGAGATGGTGTCGCTTGATGCGTCCATGGCCAAGCGCCGGCCCCACCAGCTCTCGGGCGGGCAGCAGCAGCGCGTGGCCCTGGCCCGCGCCCTGGCCCGGGAACCGGAACTGATGCTCCTGGACGAGCCGTTCTCCGCCCTGGACGCGGGCCTGCGCGTTGCCACCCGCCGCGCCGTGGCCAAGGTCCTGGCGGAAGCAGGAGTCACCACCATCCTGGTCACGCACGACCAGGCTGAAGCCCTCTCCTTCGCCGACCAGGTTGCCGTGATGCGCGGCGGCAAACTGGCACAGATCGGCAACCCCTTTGTGGTCTACACCCGCCCGGCAGACCGGGCCACCGCCGAGTTCCTGGGCGACGCCGTCATCCTGGACGCATGGCTGGAAGGCTCGCTGGCCACCTGCTCACTGGGCGGCATCCCCGTCCGCCGCCCGCCGGCCCAGGGGCGGGTGCAGCTGATGCTGCGGCCGGAACAAATCCGCATTGCCGAGGACGGCCCCATCCGCGGTGTGGTGGTGGACACCGACTACTTCGGTCCCGAAACCACGGTGCGGCTGAAGCTCAACGTGCCCCAGGAAGTGGCGGAGCACGCCGACCACCGCTACCCGGGTGGCGGAGAAGTCATCACCATCCGGCACTGGAACGCCTCGATCGCCCGGCCCGGCATGGAGCTGTGCCTGCGGGTCGTGGGCGAAGCCGTTGCGTTCCCCGTGGAGGACTGACCGCCCCGACGTCCCTGGCCCGGCACCGCCGACACAGAAAAATCACCGCGCGGAAACACTCCGGCAACCTGGCCCCGGCAAGCTGTGCTTACGGGGATACAACAGCAGGAGGCAGCCCGCATGGAGGCACAAGGAGTACGTACGGCCCAGCTCCGCATCGGGGACCAGATCGAGGCGTGGCACCGCGGCAGGCTCTTCCACAAAGGCCGGGTGACCGACGTCGTCCCGGCCCTGGAACTCTTCTGGATCCTGGACGCCCGCACCGGCACGCGCAAACTGCTGGATCCGGAGGCCCTGGAAATCCGCCACGTGGACCCGGCCCCGGTCACGGTGGAAGTCCCAGCCAAGCCACAGCCCCCGGCGAAGCCACTCGCGCCGGCCTAGATGTCCACCTGGAGCCCGGCGAGGCGTCAGGCGCGTTCCTGGTAGACGTCCGGGACGCCGTCCTGGTCCGAATCCACCCGCTCCAGCTCTTCGGCGGCCCGGTACTGGCGGTTGCGGGTGCGCAGCACGGCCGTCGCGAGCAGCGCGGCGATCAGTGACGCGGCCAGGATACCCACCTTGGCGTGGTCGTCATGCAGGCTGCCGTTTCCGAAGCTGAGCTCCGCCACCAGCAGGGAGACGGTGAAGCCGATGCCTGCCAGCAGGGCAACGCCGAACACGTCGATCCACTTGAAGGAGCTGTCCAGGGTGGCCCTGGTGGCTTTGGTCAGGACCCAGGTGGTGGCCAGGATTCCCACCGGCTTGCCCAGGACCAGGCCCAGGATGATGCCCAGCGCCACCGGATCGGCCAGGGCCGAGCCCAGGCCATCCCAGCCGCCCACGGCCACGCCCGCGGAAAAGAAGGCAAAAATGGGCACGGCAACACCGGCGGAAATGGGCCGGAACCGGTGCTCGAAAATCTCTGCAAGCCCGGGGCCGGCTTCCGGTCCGCCCGAGGCCTGCGACCGGATCACAGGGATGGCGAAGCCCAGCAGGACCCCGGCAACGGTGGCGTGGATGCCGGAGGCGTGCACCAGAGCCCAGGTCACCGCGCCCAGCGGAAGCAGGATCAGCCAGGCGGCGGCTGCGTGGCGGCCAAAGAACCGGCGGTACTTCTGCGCCAGGAACGCGTAGATGGCCAGCGGGATGAGCGCCAGGAGCAGGGGCGTGGCCTGGATGTCGCTGGAGTAGAAGAACGCGATGATGGTGATGGCGATCAGGTCATCCACCACGGCCAGTGTCAGCAGGAAGATCCGCAGCGCGCTGGGCAGGTGGGAGCCGATGATCGCCAGGACGGCAACGGCGAACGCAATATCCGTGGCGGTGGGGATGGCCCAGCCGCGCAGTGTCCCGGGGCTGGCGAGGTTCACGAGGGCGTAGATCACCGCCGGGACCGCCACGCCACCCACGGCGGCGGCCACGGGGACGATCGACTTGCTGATTTGGCGCAGGTCACCGGCAACGAATTCGCGTTTGAGCTCCAGGCCCACCAGGAAGAAGAAGATGGCCAGCAGTCCGTCTGCCGCCCACGCCCCGAGGCTCAGTTCAAGGTGCCATGGCTCGTAGCCCACCGTGAAGTCGCGGAGGGCAAAGTAGCTGTCCGACGCCGGGGAGTTGGCCCAAATGAGGGCGATGACAGCGGCAAGGACCAGGAGGGCGCCGCCCACGGTCTCCTTGCGCAGGATCTCGCCGATGCGCAGTGCTTCGGCGTAGCTGCCACGCGAAAAAACGGTGGAACCAACAAACCTGTTCCGGCTGGGAGGGGGCGTTACGGAGTCCATGCAGGCGTCCTTTAATCCGGGTTCGACAAATCCATGCCGACCAGACTTCCCGGCGCACCTCCGTCCATCTTACGGGCCACAGGGCCTAACCGGCGCGGCGGTCTCCGGCGTGCTCCGCCCGGCCGTGCACCTGGATGGCCCGCACAGCCCGGTCCAGGTAGTTCCGTGCCTCCGGCGAGTTAGCCAGCTGCACCAGCTCCGCCGCCACCACCACCAGCTTTACGTTGCGGTGGCTGCTGGTGCTCACCAGCATCTGGAAGGCGTCGTCAGAACCGAGCTTCAGCTGGCCCATGAGGATGCCGCGGGCCTGGTCGATGACGGTCCTGGTGGCCGTGGCGCCTGCCACCGCGTCCCGGGCCGTCTCCTCGGTTTCGCGCTGCAGCGTCCGGCTGAGGTCCACGGTCACGCCTTCGAGCGCCGCCACGGAGCCGTCGGCGCCAAGAACCGACTCTCCCGAGGTCAGCACCCGCCGGGTCCTGCCCCGCGCATCAACGATCCGGTGGTACATGCAGAAGAACCCGCCGGTACTGGAAACCTGCGCCACGATTTCCTCGCACCGCTCCCGGTCATCGGGATGCTTGTGGGCGAAGATCAACTCCAGGGTGGGAACCACTTCCCCACGCTGGTAACCGTGCAGGCGGTACATGCCCTCGGACCAATGGAATGTGGGGCCGTCAGGCCCCAGGTCCACCCTGAAGATGCCGGCATCACTTTCGCTGTCCCCGAGGGCGCTCGAATAGACATACAAATCACTGAGCTCCGTCACAGGTCCACCTCCCGCGCAAAGGCCAGCCCCCAGCGGGCGGGCTCTGTCCTCGCTACTTCCAGTATGGTCGCCCGGGACAGCAGAAGGTAGTGCGGGAGGTCCCATGGAAGTTGGCGGATGGATGCAGTAGAGCGCTTGACGCTGATACCCCCTGGGGGTATATTGGGGGTGTTGTCAGTGAAGTGGCATGTCCCGGCCGGTGCGCGCGCCAGCCTTTCACAGCCGTTCAACCCCAGCACCCCTTGATTCCTTCAACGGATTGGAACTGACATGAACATCGGGAACCGCGTCCCACTCCCCCTCGCTGCCTCCGGCTGCAGCTGCTGCGCCCCACCCAGGGCCGTGGAGCCGTCCCGAAGCCTGCCTGCAACCGCGCCGCAGGACGCAACTGCCGCCGTCGTACCTTCCGACGCCGCCTCCACCCTGCGGAACTTCGCCGTGGAGGGCATGACGTGCGGTCACTGCGTCCGGTCCGTTGAGACGGCCGTGTCCGCGCTTGCCGGCGTGACGTCGGCCTCCGTTGACCTGGTGCCCGGCGGCCTGTCCCGGCTTGCCGTCACTGGCCCGGCGTCTGACGCCGCCGTCCGCGCGGCAGTCGCATCCGCCGGCTACACCCTCGCCTGACACAGCCAGCGATTGCCTCCAAGGAGGAACAATGCAGGACCATCACGACTCTCACCACCCCGACGGCTCCCACCACCAGCCGCCCAGCGGCACGCTTACCGAACCGCCGGCCCACGGTGCCGCCCACACCCAGCACACCGGAAATGCCCAGCCCGGCCACCACGCCGACGACGACCACACCGTCCACACCCACGGCCAGCACGCCGGGCACAGCACGGCCATGTTCAAAAACAAGTTCTGGCTGACGCTGGCCCTTGCCGTTCCGGTGGTCTACTTCAGCCCCATGATGGCCCACCTCCTGGGCTACATGCCGCCGGAGTTCCCCGGCTCCGCCTGGATCCCGCCGGTCCTGGGCACCGTCATCTTCTTCTACGGCGGCCAGCCGTTCCTCAAGGGCGGCCTGCAGGAGCTCAAGGACCGCGCCCCGGGCATGATGCTGCTGATCGCCATGGCCATCACCGTGGCGTTCGCCGCGTCCTGGGTCACCAGCCTGGGGATCGGCGGCTTCGACCTGGACTTCTGGTGGGAGCTGGCACTGCTGGTGGCCATCATGCTCCTGGGGCACTGGATCGAAATGCGGGCCCTCGGCTCCGCGCAGGGCGCCCTTGACGCCCTCGCCGCGCTGCTCCCGGACGAGGCCGAACGCATCACGGACAGCGGCACCGAGACCGTCCCGGTGTCCGAACTCAACCCCGGGGACCTGGTCCTGGTCCGTCCCGGCGCCCGCATGCCGGCTGACGGCAACGTAGTGGAGGGCCAGGCCGAGTTCGACGAGTCCATGATCACCGGCGAATCCAAGACCGTGGCCCGCGGCGCCGGAGACCCCGTGGTGGCCGGAACCGTAGCCACAGACAGCAGTGTCCGCGTCAGGGTCACGGCCGTGGGGGACCAGACCGCCCTGGCCGGGATCCAGCGGCTGGTGGAGGAAGCGCAGGCGTCATCGTCCCGCGCCCAGGCACTGGCGGACCGCGCCGCGGCGTTCCTCTTCTACTTTGCCGCCGGGGCCGGCGTCCTGACCTTCATCGCCTGGACCCTGCTGGGAAGCGTCCCCGACGCCGTCACCCGGACCGTCACCGTCCTGGTGATCGCCTGCCCCCACGCCCTTGGCCTGGCCATCCCGCTGGTGATAGCCATCTCCACGGAACAGGCAGCACGGGCCGGTGTCCTGATCAAGAACCGGATGGCGCTGGAGCGGATGCGCACCATCGACGTAGTCCTGTTCGACAAGACCGGCACCCTGACCACCGGAGAGCCCGAGCTGAAGGACGTCGCCGTGGCCGAAGGAGCCGATGCTGACGCGGTCCTTGCCCTGGCCGCCGCCGTGGAGTCCGACAGCGAGCACCCAGTGGCGCGGGCCATCGTGCGGGCGGCCAAGGCACGCAACCTGACGCTGCCGGCGGCCACCGAATTCACCTCGCTGACGGGCCGCGGAGTCCGGGCCACCGTGGACGGCCGGGGCGTGCACGTTGGCGGGCCTGCCCTCCTGCGCGAGCTCGGCGTCGTCGAACCCGATTCCCTGGCCATCCGGACGCGTGCATGGATGGACCGTGGAGCGGCCGTGCTGCACGTGGTCGACGGCGGCTCCGTCCTGGGTGCCGTGAGCATGGAGGATGCGGTGCGGCCGGAGTCGCGGCAGGCCGTGTCAGCCCTGCAGCGGCGCGGAGTCAAGGTGGCCATGGTCACCGGCGATGCGCGCCAGGTTGCCCGGGCCGTGGCCGCGGACCTGGACATCGACGAGGTATTCGCCGAGGTCCTGCCCGCCGACAAGGACAAGAAAGTGGCCGAGCTGCAGGGCCGCGGACTGAAGGTGGCCATGGTGGGCGACGGCGTCAACGACTCCCCTGCCCTGGCCCGCGCCGAAGTGGGCATCGCCATCGGCGCCGGAACCGACGTGGCGGTGGAATCCGCCGGCGTGGTGCTGGCAGGAAACGATCCACGGGCCGTGCTGTCCATGGTGGACCTGTCCCGGGCCAGCTACCGGAAGATGTGGCAGAACCTGGTGTGGGCCACCGGCTACAACATCGTGTCCGTGCCGCTGGCCGCCGGCGTCCTGGCGTTTGCCGGCGTGGTCCTCTCCCCCGCCGCAGGGGCCGTACTGATGTCCGCATCCACCGTGGTGGTGGCGCTGAACGCCCAGCTGCTCCGCCGCCTGAAACTGAACCCTTCCGAGGTACGTTGAGTACTGCGGACCGAGCGGAAGGAGGCACCGCCATGACCACCCGCGCCGTGGCGGCCCTCCTTCACAGGGCCTGGCTGTTCGCCGCCGCCTTGACCGTCATCGCCGGACTGCTGGGCATGCACGTCATGACCTCCGGCCACGCCTCGCACGGGGCACCTGCAGGGCACACCGTCGTCGCGCATTCTGCCGGCGCCGCCCATGCCCTGCACACGCCGCGCGCCTCCGCCACGGACATGCAGGGGCTTGCCCCCGCTGTCTGCGGTGATTCCTGCCCCGGCGCGCAGGAATCGGGGGCGCCGTGCATCCCAACGGCACCCAGCGGCCCGATCACCGTTGCCCCGCCGCAGGCAACGCAGGCGGCCCTGCCGCTGCTGCCGTCAACCGGGAACGCCGGTTCCGCATACGGCTACCTGCAGCCCAGCCCCACCCCCTGCGCACTGTCCATCAGCCGGACGTAAACCGGACCGCGCCACCCATCACGGCCCAGTTCCCGTACCTCCCCTGAAGGACAATCATGAACACCACTTTTAAGACCCTGTCCATTGCTGCTGCCCTGGCCGCCTCGCTCGGCCTGGCAGGATGCGCCGCCAACGCCGGTTCCGGCAACAGCATGCCGATGGACCACGGCAGCGCCGGCGCCATGTCCAGTGCCATGCCCAGCGCCGGCAGCATGTCGACCGGCGCCAACGCTGACCATAACCAGGCGGACATCATGTTTGCCCAGATGATGATCCCCCACCACTCGCAGGCAGTGGAGATGAGCGACATCATCCTGGCCAAATCCGGCATGCCGGCAGAGGTGGCCGCGCTTGCCACCAAGATCAAGGCCGCCCAGGCACCTGAGATCCAGCAGATGACCGGCTGGCTGGCAGGCTGGGGCGCCCCCACCGCGATGGGCGACCACTCCGGCCACGGCATGACCGGCATGGTGGACGACGCCGGCATCGAAAAGCTCAAGTCCGCCACCGGGACCGATGCCGCAAAGCTGTTCCTCGAGCAGATGATCGGCCACCACGAGGGCGCCATCGAGATGGCACAGCAGGAGATCAGCGCCGGCAAGTCCCCGGATGCAGTGAAGCTGGGCCATGACATCGTGGACGCCCAGCAGGCGGAAATCACCCGGATGAAGCAGTTGCTGGCCACGCTCTAGCCGGCAGTCCAGCCGTCCGGCGGCTGCTCACGGCGTGGCGGCGGCACCCGCAAGGGAGCCGCCGCCACGCCGGTGCGTGTTAAGTTGAAGGGCAGGGGCCCGAACGGATCCGCCACCAGCTGGGAAAAGAGAACATCTCCTTGGACACTTCCGCACCAGTACGAATCCTGACCGTCTGCACCGGAAACATCTGCCGGTCGCCGGTGGCCGAACGGCTGCTGCAGGCAGGACTGGACCAGGTGGTGCCGGGTGGTTTCCTCGTGGCCAGCGCCGGCACCCGCGCCATGGTGGGCGAGCCCATGCAGCCCATTTCCGCGGACATAGTGCGGACCTACGGCGGCAACCCGGACGGCTTCGCTGCGCGGCAGCTCACGCCAAAGATCCTGCGCGGCGTGGACCTGGTGCTGACCATGACGTCCGGGCACCGCGGCGAGGTCCTCCAGCTGGACGCCTCCCTGCTCAAACGCACGTTCACCATCCGCGAGTTCGCACGCATGCTCGATGTCCTGGGCCAGCGCGCCGCCGAGGCCGCAGGCGCCCAGGAGACCCGCGAAGCTGCCGACGGACAGCGGGGGGCCTTGGCGGGGAGCCGGGGCGCCGCCGTCGTACCTTCCCAAGCCAACGCGTCCGACGGCGACCACCTGCTGGCTGCCAACGCCGCCCTATGGCGCGGCTTGCCGGCGCGGGCCGCCGGGGTACGGCACCTCTCCCTTCCGGCCGACCCGGCCGACAACGACATCGTGGACCCCTACCGCCGAGCGCCCGAGGTCTATCGGGACATGGAGGACCAACTGGCTCCGGCGATCGTCTCCATCCTGCGCCATGCCCGCCTCAACGCCCCTGCCAGGACTGAAACCGGCAGGTGACGGTTTGGATACTCCTGTAGCCAACCGGGTCCTGCCCGACGCAGACTGAACCCACCAATCACAATGAGGTGGAGGCGTCATGAGCATTCCAGGCGGTTCTGATCCATCCGGGCCCGGCGGCGCCGGCAATCCCGGTTCCGGGCCCACCGGCGCATCCGGCCACCGGCCTGCCTGGATGGCGGCCCTGGGACGCAGGCGCTGGATTGCCGCCCTGCTGGCGCTGGTGGTCCTGGCGGCCGCCGGCGTGGCAATCTTCAGCCTCAACCGCGCGGACAAGGAAGCGCAACCGGCAGCCACCCAGACGCAGTCGCCCAGCGCCACGCCCACTCCCACGCCCTCCGCAACTCCCCCGCCCCCACCGCCACCGCCTGCACCTATCCCCGAACTGCCCGCCACGGAGATGAACATCCTGGTCATTGGCAGCGACAGCCGCGACAACGCCCGCGATCAGGCCGCCCACACTGCGCAGACCGGCGAAGCCTCCGACCAGCGCTCGGACGCCCTCATGCTGGTCCATGTGCCCGCGGACCGGCACACCCTCTACGTCATCTCGATCATGCGCGACCTGTGGGTGGACGTCCCCGGCGTGGGCGGCTCAAAGATCAACGCAGCCCTGCAGTACGGCGGCATCGACCTGACCACGCAGACCGTGCAGCAACTGCTGGGCATCACCATCGACCACACGCTGATGCTCGACTTCAACGGCTTCAAGGCACTGACGGACGGCCTGGGCGGCATCGACGTCAACGTCCCGTTCGCCTTCCAGTCCACCATCGAAACCCAGCACTCCTTCACGCAGGGGATCAACCACCTGGACGGTCAGGCCGCGCTGGAGTTCAGCCGCGAGCGCTACGCCTTCACCGACGGCGACTTCCAGCGGGTCCAGAACCAGCGCACCATGCTCCGGGCCATCCTGGCCCGGCTCACCGCCGGCGGCGCCCTGAACGACGTCAACGCCGTCCGCTCGCTGGTGGACTACGCCGCCTGCTGCCTCACCGTGGACAAGGGCTTCGATCCCGTCCAGGCCGCGATCCTCGCCTACAGCCTGCGCAACCTGGACGTGAACGCGATCGGCACCATGACGCTGCCCACGGCCGGAACGGGAATGGTGGCGGGCCAGTCGGTGGTGTTCCCGGATTACGGCGGCATCAACGCGGTGGGCGCCGCGCTGAGGGAGGGACGGATCGGAGATTTCGCCGTGCCGTAGCGCTGGTGGAGGAGGCTGCGGGGACGCGCCCATTTTCTCGCGACGCGCATATTCCCTGACGCGGCGGTATTCGGCGTGCGCCGCTGACTTTGCGGGTCCCGGAGTGCTTCGCGCGTCGAATCTCCCCTGATACCGCGAAGTTTAGCCCCGGCTTACCTCCGGTTCACCGGCAGGATGATGTTTGTGCGTCCGCTGCGGGAACCCTGAGGGCATGACCTCCAACCTTCATGTTTCACGCCGCACCGTCGTTAAGGGCTCCGTCCTGGCCGCCGCCCTGGCATCCGTCCCCGCCGCAGCCCAGGCAAGCCCCTCCGGCGTCGCGCTGGTGCGCAACCGGCTCACCCTGCCCAGCGGCATCGCCACCGGCGACGTCACCTCCGACTCGGCCGTGCTGTGGTCCCGGGCCTCGGGCGCCGGCCGGATGACGGCGGTCCTGCGTGCGGTGGACGACGGCGGGGAGGTGCTGCGCGGGCGCGGCGCCTTTGAGCGGGTCCTCCGCGGCCCCCGCGCCACCCAGGCTTCGGACTTCACCGCCAAGATCCACGCCGGGAACCTCCCGTCCAACACCAGGTTCGCCCTGGAGATCAGCTTCGAGGACGACGGCGGCGCGGCCAGTGAGACGGTCCGCGGCAGCTTCCGGACGGCCCCCGACGCCGGCACGGTCAACGGCAAGGGACGCACCGGTGCCACGGGCAACGGTGGCGACATCCCGGCGTCGTCAGGGCAAAGCTTCGTGTGGACGGGCGACACTGCCGGCCAGGGGTGGGGGATTAACGAGGAGATCGGCGGCATGCGCGGCTACCGGGCGATGCACCAGACCCGTCCGGACTTCTTCATCCACTCCGGCGACACCATCTACGCGGACGGGCCCATCGCCGAATCGGTGGTGGAAAAGGACGGCCAGGTGTGGCGGAACCTGGTGACCCCGGAGGTCTCCAAGGTGGCCGAGACGCTGACCGAGTTCCGCGGCCGGCACCGCTACAACTCCATGGATGCCAACATGCGCGCCCTGTTCGCAGATGTACCGGTGATCGCCCAATGGGATGACCACGAGACCCACAACAACTGGTACCCGGGCCAGATCCTGGACGACTCCCGCTACACCGTGCGTGATGTGAACACCCTCGCCGCCCGCGGCCGGCAGGCATGGCAGGAGAACATGCCCATCGCGGACAGCTCCGCCATCTGGCGCCCGGGAACGTTCGACGACGCCGGCCAGTACCAGCCGGCCCGGATCTACCGGAAGATTTCCCGCGGCCCGCAGCTGGACATCTTCTGCCTGGACATGCGCACGTACAAGTCGCCCAACACCGATGGCAAGGAACCCTACGCCACCGCCATCCTGGGCCAGGAACAGGTGGACTGGCTGGTCAGCGAGGTCTCCAAGTCCAAGGCGACCTGGAAGGTCATCGCCAACGACCTCCCGCTGGGCGTGGTGGTCCCGGACGGCCCGGTGAACGAGGAGAGCGTTTCCAACCGCGACGACGGCGCCCCCTTGGGCCGTGAGCTGGAGCTCGCCGGGGTGCTGAGCGCGTTCAAGCGCAACGGAGTGAAGAACACTGTGTGGCTGACCGCGGACGTGCACTACTGCGCAGCCCACCACTACTCCCCGGAGCGCGCCGCCTTCACCGACTTTGATCCGTTCTGGGAGTTCGTGGCCGGCCCCATCGCCGCCGGCTCCTTTGGCCCCAACAGCATGGACGGCACGTTCGGCCCCGAGGTGGTGTTCTCCAAGACAGGGCGCTTTGCCGGCGAGTCCCCGCGCGACGGCGAAAACCAGTTCTTCGGCCACGTCCAGCTGGGCGAAGACAACAGCTTCACGGTGAGCCTCCGCAACGCCAACGGGGCCACGGTGTTCTCCAAGGTCCTGACGCCCGAACGGTAGGTCGGGTCCGAGCCACTTTCTGTAGCCATCGCGACGGCGGCGCGCGCACCTGGGGTGTGCGGCCGCCGTCGTCCGTTATTTTCCGCCGCCCCCTGGGTACGCCGTTGGTAGTGTTCCTGCATTCGGCACGGCATCCGGCACGGTTAGGTGAACGGCGAGGACGGGGTGGTTTTTTGACGGGCGGATCTTCGAACGACGACGGACTGACCGAAGCGGTCCAGGAGGCCGGAGCGGTGGAGCTCCTGCTCATCCGGCATGGGGAGAGCGAAGGCAACGTAGCGGCAACGGAAGCCCGCGAGGCCGGCGTGGAGGTCATCCAGGTTCCCGCCCGCGACGCCGACGTGGACCTGTCCGGAACCGGCAGGGACCAGGCCAAGGCACTGGGTACGGCGCTGGCGCGGACTGCCAGGGAGCTCCGCCCTGACGCGGTGGTGTCCTCCCCCTACGCGCGGGCCCGGCAGACGGCTGAGATTGCGGTGGAAACGGCGGGCTGGCCGCTCCAGGTGACCATCGACGAGCGGCTGCGGGACCGCGAGCTGGGCATCCTGGACCGGCTCACCCGGCTGGGCGTGGAGAACCGCTACCCGGAGGAATCCGAGCGCCGGGAGTGGCTGGGGAAGCTGTACTACCGGCCGCCGGGAGGGGAATCCTGGGCGGATGTGGCGCTGCGGCTGCGGTCCGTGCTGGCGGAACTGAACAATCTGGGCACCGGCCACCGGGTGATGCTGGTGTGCCACGACGCCGTGATCATGCTGTTCCGGTACGTGCTGGAAGGACTCAGTGAGAAGGAACTGCTGGACCTTGCAGCCCGGGAGGCGATCCTCAATGCCTCGGTGACCCGGTTCGTCCGTCCCTCCGGCGTCGGCCCCTGGACACTGGAGAGTTTCAATGTGGCCGATCACCTGGCGGAGCAGGGCGTCACCGTCACCCAGCATGCGGGAGATACCAATGTCCGGCCGCGGTGATGCTTCCGGCGCAACCCTGGTGACACCGTCGCTCCTGCGGGAGTGGCCGCTGCCGGCGCCGGGCGCGGATAAGTATTCCCGCGGCTCGGTACTGGTGGTCGGCGGAGCCCGCGCCACCCCCGGCGCGGCCCTGCTGGCCGGCACAACGGCCCTGCGTGCCGGGGCCGGGAAACTCACGCTGGCGGTGGCAGAGTCCGTTTCCGTGCAGCTCGGGGTGGCGCTGCCGGAGTGCGGTTCCATCGGGCTCCCCGAGACCGCCGGCGGCTCAGTCAAGGCGGACCTGGACCCCATGTCCTCCTACCTGGACCGGGCGGACACCGTCCTGGTGGGACCGGGCCTGGATGATCCCGACCTTGCAGGGGAACTGCTTGAGGCAATGCTCAAGCGCGAGGCCAGCGGTGGACCCGGCGGTCCCCGCGGCTCCGGCGGCGACGCTGGGGGCGCAGGAGGCGCCGCCGTCGTCCTCGATGCCTACGCCCTGGGCGCCCTGGTGCCGCTGGAGGACCAGCTGAACCCCTGGCGCGGCCGGTTGATCCTCACCCCGAATCCCACTGAAGCGGCGATCCTGCTGGGCCGGGACGTGGACGACCTCGAAAAAGACTTGGCCGAGATTTCCGAACGGTACGGCGCCGTGGTCAGCTGCCAGGGGCTGATCACCCAGCCGCCCGGACCGGACCCGGATGAGCCCGCGCTGTGGAAGATCACCACGGGATACGGCGGACTGGGCACCTCCGGCAGCGGCGACGTCCTGGCCGGAGCCATCGCAGGGCTCCGGGCCCGCGGAACCACCGGTGCCCAGGCAGCGTGCTGGGGAACCCACCTGCACGCAGCCGCGGCAGACCGTCTGGCCATTCGGCTGGGGCCGCTGGGATTCCTGGCCCGCGAACTTGCCGACGAACTGCCGGCGCTGATGCTGGAATTCAGCGTCTGATATACGGGACCGGGCTCGCTTAAGCGCGGACGGCCCCGGCCGAAGCCGGGGCCGTCGTGTCGGAAGGTTAGGGCCTTAGCTGCCGATGCGCTGTCTGGCGCTGTGGCGTGCACAGAATGGCGATTCGCCCCAAAAAGGCAGTCAACAGATCTGCCCGCCTTCCGAGCCTGTGTGAAGCTAAGCGGCGATTTCCTGCTTTGCCCCCTTGGTTTCGATCTCAATCTTGCGCGGCTTGGCCTTTTCGGCGACCGGGATCCGCAGCGTCAGGACGCCAGCGTCGTAGCTGGCCTTCACATGCTCGGTGTCCAGCGTGTCACCGAGGATCAGCTGGCGGCTGAAGATGCCGCGCGGCCGCTCAGCGGCAATGAGTTCGGTGTCCTTGCCCATGGGATCAGGGCGCTCGGCCCGCACAGTCAGGACATTCCGTTCAACATCCAGGTCCACCGAATCCACCTTCACGCCGGGCAAATCAAAGGCCACGACGAACTCCTGGTCCTCACGCCATGCATCCATTGGCATTGCCGCCGGGCGTGCAGCCGTGCCGAGGACCTGCTGGGCCAGCCTGTCCAGCTCGCGGAACGGATCGGTTCGCATCAACATGGCTTCCCTCCTCGT
Organism: Pseudarthrobacter sp. NPDC080039; assembly: GCF_040702335.1. Classification (NCBI taxonomy): domain Bacteria; kingdom Bacillati; phylum Actinomycetota; class Actinomycetes; order Micrococcales; family Micrococcaceae; genus Pseudarthrobacter; species Pseudarthrobacter sp. NPDC080039. Next base: position 104,867 of record NZ_JBFBKY010000006.1, read on the forward strand.
AAGAGACGGTCCAACACAATTTCCCTATCAGCCGATCTATAGTGGCTGATATAGATTTTTTAGCACTGGTGAAGCAGGTCCGCAAGGGTCTGCCGGGACGGATTTCTTAAGATTTTCCGTTCCTCCCAGGACAGCGAAAAGGGGCCTTCCACCCCGGCCTGTGCAGCGGTGGAAGCCCCCTTCACGGGTTCGCGGTTCAGTCCCGCGTGGGGTCCGGGCGCAACGGGGCCGGACCCGGATCCGGCACGGGCAGCGGACCTGGGGCCGGCGGTGCCGGGAACGGATTGGGGGACGGCGGCCCTGGGGGCCGTGGCTGCGTGGGGTCCGGGGACGTGGGCTCCGGGCCGGGATCCGGCGGAAACGGCTCTGGTTCGTGCACTGGCGGGATGGTCATGGAACTTCCCCTCTCACACTGGGCGTATGTGCCTTGAACTGACCAGACTACGCTTGCCGTCCGCCCGCAACCACCCTCCAGTCCCCGGCCACGCCCACCAGCCGGAGCCAGTGGTGCAACCGGTCTGCGTCCGCGTCCCCGCAGCGGAACCCCACGTACCCGTCGGGACGTACGGCGACCACCCCGCGGCCGGGATGGCTGGTGAGCCGGTGGACGTGGAGCAGTTGCCCCTGCAACCGTGCCTGTTCCCCCGTGACCGGCACGGTGGGGGCTGCGCCCAGGGTGACCGGGCCGGCGTCGCGCTCCAGGAAAAGGTGGATCCCCGGCGCGGCGGTGAGGTCGTGAAGGCGCGTGGGCCGGCCGCCCACCGCAGCCGGCGCATCCGGCAGCCGTTCCCCCGGCCGCGGCCATCCGCCGGCCCGGTGCGGACCGTCGACTGAAAGGGGGCTGCTCCGGTAGTGCACGAACGGCTGTGCCAGCAGCCGGATCCCCTTGGACGTCAGCCACCGCTGCCGGAGCACCAGCGGCAGTGCCGGAGCAAGCGCCGGCAGGATACTGCGCGCAAGGCGCGCCACGGGATGGGGCGAGGCCTCCCAAAAGAAGATGACGTGTGTCAGGGCCAGCACCCGCCGGGCGGCAGGCCGCCGCTCCTGCCCATAGCTCTCGAGAAGCTCCGGGAGTGGCCTGCCTGCCGTCGAGGCGAACCCGAGCTTCCAGCCGAGGTTGATGGCGTCGAGAATGCCGTTGTTCATGCCCTGGCCGCCGGCCGGCGAATGGGCGTGCGCGGCGTCACCGGCCAGGAAGACGGGATCCTTTCCGAATGTACTGGCGATCCGGTGCTGCAGCGGCACCTGCGCCGACCACCGCACCCCGCGGACAACGGCGCCCAGCCCGGAATTATGCACCAGGCGCACCACCTCCTCCGCGGGGACGGCCGAGCCCAGCTGGCCAAAACGGGCACCGGGCGGCGGCACCGCCGGCCGGGTGGCCAGCATCCGCCACGCGGCCCCCTCCCCCAGTGCGAAAAGGAAGACCAGCCCGGCGCTGCCCACCGCAACGTGCAGCAGCCCTGCGTCCAGGGGGCCGTCCAGTTCGAGGTCGGCCATGACTGCATCCACCCCATACGGGCCGCCGCGCCACCGTGCCCCGATGAGGCCGCGGACGGTGCTCGACTGACCGTCGCAGCCGGCCAGGAACCGGCTGCGGTGCTGCTCCTGCCCACCGTCGGCCCTGTGGAGCTCCGCGTGGACCAGCGCCGGACCGGAAGCCCCAACCCTGTCCCGGTGCAGCCCGTGGAACTGGACACCCCAGTCCACCGGGACGCCGCGGGCCTGCAGCGCCTGCCAGAGAACGTCCTCGACGTCGGCCTGCCGGACCAGGGTCAGGTGCGGGAATGCGGTGTCCGGCAGGTCCGCGTGGCCAAGCAGCGCTTCGACGGTGCGCCGGCCCAAGTGGATGCGCGCCTCGGGGGTGGTGTCCGCACGGCTGAGCAGCTCGTCCGTCACGCCCAGTGGACGCAGCCCCTCCAGCGCCCGGGCATGCAGCATCATCGCCCGGGAGGGCCGGATCCGGTGCTGCCGCCGGTCCACCACCCGCACCGATGCCCCGTGCGCATGGGCCTGGAGGGCGGTGGCGAGGCCGGCGGGACCTGCGCCCACCACCAAGACGTCCGTGTCCGCCGTCGTGCCTTTCCCGGCTGCCATTAGGGGCCGGCCGTCACGGCTGCGTGAGGAGCCGCCACCAGGCGTGGTCGGACTGCGGCAGCCCCTGCATCCGCGCAGGATTGGCCACCACCTCGTCGCGGCGCAGTCCCGGCAGCACCTTGTAACTGATGGACCCGGGAACGCTCACCAGCTCCAGGACGCGCCAGAGGGCTGCAGCGTACCGGTGCGCCCGCTCGGCGCCATCCCATTCGTACAGCCCCCGGTACGCGCCGAACGTGTCGTGGGCGCACCAGAGCTTGGACACGTAACCCGGGAAGCCCACGAAGAGCGGAGTGTTCAGGATGCTTTCCGCTTCGAACAGGCGGTGGGCCCTGCCCTGCACCCACCGCAGTGTGAAGGCCACCACCAGCACGCAGGGCTCGGCGGCCTGGCGTTCGACGGCGGTCTCCCGGTACACCCGCGACGTGCTTCCGTCGGCAAACCGCAGCACGCGCCCCACGTTGTCTTTCGGGAGGTGCACCTGCCTGCGGGCCAGCATCACGCAGGACCTGCCCACGCAGCGGGCAACGGCCAGCCAGGCCTGGACCCGGGGAGCCGGTCCGGATTCGACTTTCATGGCGTCTCCTTTCCTCTCAACGCTTCCAGCGTGGCCGCCAGCGGGCCGGGGCCCCAGAGTCCTTCGCCCTTTTCGGCTCCCCCGGTAGCGAACGGCCTGCGGGGTTGCCGGAGGGGGTCTATATATTGAATCCATGACCTCCACTCCCCTGCAGGACTCCACCGGCACTGCCGTCCCGGTTCCCCCGGTTGCCAAGAAAATCCCCACCGAACGCACCCACCACGGCGAAACGTTCGTGGACAATTACGAGTGGCTGCGGGACAAGGAATCACCGGAAGTCGTTGAACACCTGCACGCCGAGAACGCGTACCAGGAAGCCGTCACCGCGCACCAGGAGCCGCTCCGCGAGGCCATCTTCCAGGAGATCAAGGGCCGCACCCAGGAAACGGACCTCTCCGTCCCGCACCGCAAGGACGGCTGGTGGTACTTCAGCCGCTCCGCCGAAGGCAAGGAGTACGGCATCCACTGCCGCGTGAAGGCGCAGGACACCGGCGACAAGGTGGCCGACTGGACTCCGCCGGCCGTTGAGCCCGGCGTGGGGATTCCCGGCGAGGAGATCCTGCTGGACGGCAACGTCGAAGCTGAAGGCAAGCCCTTCTTTTCCGTCGGCGGCACGGCCGTCACCGTCGACGGAAACCTTTACGCCTACGCCGTGGACAACTCCGGCGACGAACGCTTCACGCTCCGGATCAAGGACCTGCGCACCGGCGAACTGCTGCCGGACGTCATCGAAAACATCTTTTACGGGGTTGCGTTCTCCCCGGACGGCACGCGCCTCTTTTACACCGTCGTGGATGAGTCCTGGCGGCCCTACCAGGTGAAGGCGCATGTCCTGGGCACTCCCGTGGCAGAGGATGAGGTGGTCTACCAGGAGGACGATCCCGCCATGTGGCTCGGCTTCGAACTCTCCGCCGACCGTCGCCACCTGGTGCTGGGCATCGGGTGCTCGGAATACAGCGAAACCCGGCTGCTGCGCTTTGACGACCCCTCCGGAACCATCACCACCGTAATTTCCAGGGACGAGCGCATACTCTATGAAGCCGAGCCCTTCCTGCTTGACGGTGAAGAAAAGATCCTGCTCACGCACAACCGCGGGGCCATCAATTCCATGGTTTCGCTGGCGGACCCGGCCGGGCTTCACAAGCCGTTGGGCGAACAGGCCTGGCAGACCGTGGTCGAGCATTCCCGCGACGTCCGCGTCAACGGCGCCGGCGTCACCGCCACGCACCTCATCGTGTCCATCCGCAAGGACACCATCGAACGCGTCCAGGTGATGGGGCTGGCCGGGCTGGGGACGCCGGCGCAGCAGGCGCCCGTGGAGCCGGCGTTCGACGAAGAGCTCTACACAGCCGGCGTGGGCGGTTCCGACTACGACGCCCCCGTGATCCGGCTGGGCTACACGTCCTACTTCACGCCGTCGCGCATCTACGACTTTGTCCTGCCCACTCCCGAACAGCCCGCCGGCGAATTGCTGCTGCGCAAGGAAAGCCCCGTGCTGGGCGGCTATGACAGCAGCGACTACGTGGCTGCGCGTGAGTGGGCGACTGCCGGTGACGGCACGCGCATCCCGCTCTCCGTCCTCCGGCACAAGGCCGTCAAACAGGATTCGACGGCGGCCGGCCTGGTGTACGGGTACGGTTCCTACGAGATGAGCATGGATCCGGGATTCGGCATTGCCCGCCTCTCCCTGCTGGACCGCGGTGTGGTGTTCGTGATTGCCCACATCCGCGGCGGCGGCGAGCTGGGCCGGCACTGGTATGAGGACGGCAAGAAGCTCACCAAGAAGAACACCTTCACCGACTTCGTGGACGCCACCGACTGGCTTGCAGCCTCCGGCTGGGTGGACCCGTCACGGATCGCGGCCCTGGGCGGTTCGGCCGGCGGCCTGCTGATGGGCGCCGTGGCCAACATGGCGCCGGAGAAGTACGCTGCCATCGTGGCGCAGGTCCCGTTCGTGGATCCGCTCACCAGCATCCTGGACCCGGACCTGCCGCTGTCCGCGCTGGAGTGGGAGGAGTGGGGCAACCCCATTACGGACCCCCAGGCCTACGCCTACATGAAGTCCTACTCCCCCTACGAGAACGTGCGGGAGGTGGCCTACCCCAAGATTGCCGCGGTCACGTCCTTCAACGACACCCGGGTGCTGTACGTGGAACCGGCGAAGTGGGTGCAGGAGCTGAGGAACAAGACCACGGGGTCCGAACCCATCGTGATGAAGATCGAGATGGACGGCGGCCACGGGGGCGCGTCCGGCCGCTACGTGCAGTGGCGTGAACGGGCCTGGGACTACGCATTCATCGCCGATGCGCTGGGCGCCACCGAACTGCTCCCGGGAGCGGGCGTGAAGTAACCCATCGCCGTACCCGGAAAAGCTAACCATGCTTACTATTGTTGGGCACTTGTTTTCCGCAGGAATACCAGAGGAGCAGGCATGTCACTGAGCAAGGGAACCCGCGTGGAGTGGAACACTTCGCAGGGCAGGACGCACGGCAGGATTGTGGAAAAGAAGACCAGCGACTTCGAACTTGACGGCAATACGCACCGGGCGAGCGAGGATGAGCCGCAGTACGTGGTGGAATCGGGAAAGACCGGGGCGCGTGCAGCGCACAAGGCGTCCGCGCTGACCGAGAAGAAGTAGCGCCATGGCTGCCCAGCATGAGGTGGTGATCATTGGCGGCGGCAACGCAGGGGTGTCGCTGGCGGCACGGCTGGAGCGGTATGGGGTCAAGGACGTTGCGCTGATCGAGCCAAAGGACCACCACCTGTACCAGCCCTTGTTCTCGCACATCGCCGGCGGCCGGGCGCAGGCCCAGGAAGCCATCCGTCCGCAGGAATCGGTAACCCCAAACGGCGTCACCTGGATCCGGGATGCCGCCGTTGATATCGACGCCAATGCCAACACGGTCACGCTGGCGTCCGGGACCCGGGTGGGCTACGGCCAGCTGGTGGTATGCCCGGGGCTGCAGTACGACTGGAACGCGGTGCCCGGCCTCGCCGACGCCGTACATTCCGCCTACGGGGCGTCCCACTACGAGTTCGACCTTGCCCCCAAGGCGTGGACCCTGCTCAGCGGCCTGACCTCCGGCACGGCCATCTTCACCATGCCGGCCGGCCCCATCAAGTGCGGCGGCGCCGCGCAGAAACCCATGTACCTTGCCTGCGACTACTAGCGCGCCCGCGGGGTCCTGGACAAGATCCGGGTGGTGATGGTCCAGCCGTACCCCACCGTCTTCGGTGTTCCTGAGGTGGACCGGGAACTGGACCGCAAAATCGCCGAGTATGGCATCGAACTGCGCACCAACAGCGAACTGGTGGCGGTCAGCCCCTCCGGACGGCGGGCCACCATCCGGGACAACGCCGCGAACACCATTGAGGACCTGACGTACGACGTCCTGAACGCTGTTCCGCCCCAGTCCGCACCGGACTGGCTCAAGGCCACCGACCTGCCGGCCACCGGGGACGCGGGCGGGTTCGTGGAGGTGGACAGGCAGACGCTGCGGCACCTCCGGTATCCCAACGTATGGTCCCTGGGCGACGCCGCCGGCACCACCAACTCCAAGTCCGGCGGCGCGCTGCGCAAGCAGACCAAGGTGGTGGCGAAGAACCTGGTGGCAGCCCGCAAGGGCAAGCCGCTGCGCGCCAAGTACAACGGCTACTCGGTGTGCCCGTTCACAGTCTCCCGGGACACGGTGGTGTTCGCAGAATTCGATGACCGCTACCGGCCCATGCCCACCATCCCGCGCGTGCCCACCTGGAACGAAAGCAAGCTGTCCTGGGTGGTGGACCGGGACCTGTTTCCCAAGATCTACTGGAACCTGATCCTCAAGGGCCGCGCTTAAGGCTGGCTGCAGGACCCGATCCGCCACTCATCGGCAAGGACGGCGTAGACCAGTTCGGTGGCCCACTGCCCTTTGTAGTGCCACTTGTCGATGTGCCGCGCCTCCAGACGCATGCCCAGCCGGGTGCACAACGACGCTGAGGCCGCGTTGAGCTCATCCAGCCGGGCTTCAATCCGGTGCATGCCCAGGTCCTCGAAGCCCAGCCGCAGGACGGCCTGGGCGGCCTCCGTTCCGTAGCCCTTGCCCCTGGCTCCGGGCGCCAGCGTCCACCCGACTTCGCCCTGGCCGCTGCCCGGCAGCCACTTGAGCACAACCTCGCCCTGCAGCCCGGGTTCATCGGCGGCCTCGATGGCGAGGGCCACCCAGTCCCCTTCCTTTTCGAAGACAAAGTTTGCATACCGGCCCACCCGCTCCATGCACTGGGTGTAGGTCTTTGCCGGGCCGGGAAGGAACCGTGCAGTGTCCAGCATCGAGTGGTACGCATGGAACGCATCTAGGTCGCGGCCGTCAAAGCGGCGCAGGACCAGCCGGTCGGTGCGGATGGGCAGGGAAATGGCGGGCATAAGTGTCAGCGGGCGGCGGATACGACGGCGGCCGTCGCCTCCGCGATGGCGCGCTCCTCGTCCGTGGGAACCACCAGGACGGGGATGGCGGAGGACGGCGTGGAAATCACCCGCGGTTCCTTTGACCGCGCCGCGTTCAGCCCGCCGTCGAGCTCGATGCCCAAGGCACCCAGCCGGTCCGCCACCTGTGCCCGGAACTGTTGCGAGTTCTCGCCGATCCCCGCGGTGAACACCAGGGCCTTGGCCCCGCCAACGGCCACGTGGTAGCCGCCGATGTACTTGGCCAGCCGGTAGGACGCGACGGCGAGCGCCATGGAGGCGCGTTCGTCGCCGGCCTCCGAGGCCTCCACCACGGAGCGCATGTCGTTGTTCCCGGCCAGGCCCTTGAGTCCCGATTCGCGGTTCAGCATGGTGTCGATGTCCTCGGGAGACCAGCCGGCCCGGCCCAGGAACACCAGGATGGACGGGTCCAGGTCGCCCGAGCGGGTGCCCATCACCAAACCCTCGAGCGGGGTGAAGCCCATGGAGGTGTCCACGGAGCGTCCGCCGCGGATGGCAGTCACGGAGGCGCCGTTGCCCAGGTGGGCGATGACGGCGTCGAATTCCTCGATGGGGAGGTCCAGCAGCGCGGCCGACCGCCGCGCCACGTACTCGTGGGAGGTGCCGTGGAAGCCGTAGCGGCGGATGCCGTGGTTCGTGTAGAGCTCGTCCGGGACGGCGTAACGCCAGGCGTGCTCGGGCAGGGTGCGGTGGAAGGCGGTGTCGAACACGGCCACCTGCGGCATCTTGGGCCACTTTTTGGTGATGGCGCGGATGCCCAGGACGTTGGCGGGGTTGTGCAGCGGCGCCAGCGGGTTGAGCCGCTCGATCGCGCGGGTAATCTCGTTGTCCACCGGCACGGGCTCGGAGAACCGTTCTCCGCCGTGGACCACCCGGTGCCCCACCGCGCCGAGCTCCAGGTCGCCCAGCTCCTGGTGGATGGCCGCGTCCACCTGCTCCAGTGCCTCCGCATGGTCCCGCGGTCCCACCGGCTCGCCGTCGCCACCGCCGCCGTTGCCCATGCCGATCTTCTCGATCAGTCCCTCGGTGAGGACCGTCCCGGCGGCCACGTCCCTGACCTGGTATTTGAGCGATGATGAACCGGAGTTGATGACGAGCACGAGCATGCGGTGGCCTCCTCAGCCTGGCGTCTGCAGTTCAAACCCCACTATATGTGCCGCTCGCGTCGGCTGATTCCTTGCGGATGACGGCCTGCTGTGCCTATGGTCGGCGGACAAGGCTGGACGACGCCGAGAGGAAAATTCCATGACGAACGAGCCCAATTCGATCGACGAGAACGACCCCACCAACACGGGATCCAGCAGCACCGCCCCGCTCAACGCGCAGCCGGATTCCGGCAGCAAGCACGATCCCACGGGGGTGGAGGGCGCCAACCCGGCCCTGGACGACACCGGCCACCTCAAGGCCGCCGAGACTGGGGAAGCGCCGGAAGCTCCGGAGAACCGGGAAGACCTGGACCTGACCCCACAGGGCCTCTCTGATGAACCGGCCAAGCAGGAGGACCCGGAGAGCCTGGCCAAGCCGGACAACAGCTGACTGTTCCCGCACTAATTCCCCGCACCAAAAGGCCGACGCCGGCACTCCCCCGAGTGCCGGCGTCGGCCTTTGATCTGTGGCGGGTTAGGCCCGTGCGCCCTGTCCCTGCCTCGCCAGGTAATCGAAGAGCTGGCGGAGGCCGAAGGTCCATTCCGGCAGTTCCTCGCACGGACCCACCGTGTTGACCAGGGCACCCAGGTGGCGGCTGCGGATGGTGACGACATCGCCGTGCTTGTGGGTGAAACCCTGGCCCGGCTCGTCCCGGTCCTGCGTGGGCGCAAACAGGGTCCCGGTGAACAGCGCGAAGCCGTCCGGATACTGGTGGTGCTTACCGTGGGTGGCGGCCACAAGTTCCTCGAAGGGCCTGCTGATGCGGGAGACACTGTTCCGGCCCTCCAGCAGGTACCCGTCCGGGCCGTCCACGCGGAGCAGGATCTCCTCATCGCGCAGCGTCTCCAGGGTGAAGTTCCCGTCGAACAGCCTGATGAACGGCCCCAGCGCGCTCGACGCATTGTTGTCCTTGGCCTTGCCCAGCAGCAGGGCGCTCCTGCCTTCCACGTCGCGAAGGTTCACGTCGTTGCCCAGCGTCGCGCCCACCACGCGCCCGCCGGAGGTGGCAATGAGGACCAGCTCCGGTTCCGGGTTGTTCCAGGACGAAAAGGCCGGGATCCCGATTCCATCGCCGAGTCCCACCGATGACAGGACCGGCGCCTTGGTGAAGACCTCGGGGTCCGGGCCGATCCCCACCTCCAGGTACTGCGACCACAGCCCTTCAGCGATCAGGACCCGCTTGGCTTCGGCCGCCTCCGCGGAGCCGGGCCGCAGGTCGGCCAGGCTTCCGCCCAGGGCACGGCCCACCAGCTCCCGCACCTCAGCAGCCCGGCCGGCATCTCCCGCGCAGCGCTCCTCAATGACCCGCTCGATCATGCTGTCCACGAACGTCACGCCGCAGGCCTTGATGACCTGGAGGTCGATGGGCGCCAGGAGCCTGGGCCCCTCGCTCTCCACCGAAGCGCTCCCGGCCAGGGAGGCGCGGACGACGTCGGCAGTCGCCCAGCGCGGTTCGGCCAGGGTGGGATCCAGCAGGGCAAAGCGGACAGCGGCTGCCGGGTCCGGCAGTTCCATGAGCTCGGCAACGGTGGCGGCCAGCCGCTGCAGGTCGAAGACGGTGCCCCCGCTGACGGCGACCACGCGCGGGCCGCCCGTTTCCGCATCCCAGACCCGGCCGATGAGCAGGGCCTGGTCCGCGTCTTCGGGAAGGACAGACCGCACTGCCTCGGACACCGGGCTCATGACTGCCCCTCGTTCCCGGTATCGCGGCTGACGGCACCTTCGGCGGGGTGCTGCCACACGCCGTCGACCCTTTGCGGGATACGCCAGGGGTTGCTGTCCTGCAGTGGCGCGGGCAGCCGCGACGCAGGGAATGACTGGTACGCCACCGGGCGGAGGAAGCGGCGGATGGCCGCCGTCCCCACCGACGTGGTGTTCGAGGTGGTGGCGGGGTAGGGACCGCCGTGGTGCTGGGCGTAGCTGACCGTGACTCCCGTGGGCCAGCCGTTCCACAAAACGCGCCCGCTGATGTCCGCCAGCCGGGCAGCGAGTTCGGAGACGTCGTCGTCCTCCTCGGCCTGGAGGGTGGTGGTCAGCTGCCCTTCCAGCAGCCGTGCCAGCCCGGGCAGCTCAGCCTGGTCCCGGTACTCCACCACCACGCTGGCGGGTCCGAACATCTCCTGCCGGAGCAGCCCGGGGTCCTTCCGCACCTCCTCCGACGTCGTGTGCAGGACGGTGGGGGCCGGTTCCTCCGCAAAGTCCCCTTCCAGCAGGACCCGTACTCCCCCGCTGTCCCGGAGTGTGGCCACGGCGTCGGCGTAACCGGCGTGCAGGCGGTCGCTGAGCAGCCGTGCGGGAGCGAACCCTGCAAGCGCTTCCGCCAGCTGGCTGCGGATGCCCTCTGCGTCGCCGGCGGGGACGAACAGCAGGCCCGGCTTGGTGCAGAACTGGCCCATCCCCAGGGTGAAGGAGCCGGCGTAGCCGCTGAGGATCTCCGCGCGCCGGGTTGCCCATGCCTTGGGCGCCACGAAGACAGCGTTGATGCCGCCCAGTTCACCGAAGAACGGGATGGGTTCGGGCCGGGCGGCAATCCTGTTGAGCAGGGCACGGCCGCCCGCGGTGGAACCGGTGAAGCCGACCGCCTTGACCAAGGGATGGTCAACCAGGGCCTCACCCGCTTGTCTGCCCGTCACCATGGAGAAGAGGCCCGACGGCGCCCGGGCAGCTTCCAGGGCCTCGGTCACCACGCGGGCGGTGCGGGCGGCGAGTTCGCGGTGCGCGTCGTGCGCCTTGTGCACCACGGCGCAGCCGGCTGCCAGTGCCGAGGCGCTGTCCCCGCCCATCACGCTGAAGGCGAAGGGGAAGTTGGAGGCGCCGAAAACCCCCACCACGCCAAGGGGCACGTTGTACCGCCGGAGGTCCGGGCGCGGACCCATGCCCCAGGCGGGGTCGTCGTGGTCGATGGTGGCGTCGAAGTGCTCGCCGCGGCGGATTTCCTCCGCGAACAGCCGCAACTGGAAGACGGTCCGCTTCAGTTCCCCCTCCAGCCGGGCGGTACCCAGGTGGGTTTCGCGGACGGCCGTTTCCACCAGCCCGCGGGCGTCCTGCTCCAGGCCGGCGGCGATAGCTTCGAGCCACCCTGCGCGGATGTCCGGGGTTGCCGGGAGGCCCTGGTCAAAGGCGGCTGCCGCTGCTTCCACGGCGGCGTCCAGGGCACCAGCGGTGGTGGGCCCGACGGGATGGTCCGTGGCGAGTCCGACGGCGGCACCAGCTCCGGCGGTCATCGGCGGGCTCCGGCAGGGGCCAGGGCTGCGCCGGTAACGGCGGCGCGGTTGCCCACTTCCTGCCATCCGGGGCCATTGGGGAATTCCCAGTGGGAACGGGAGGCGCTGAACATCTCCGCACCGGTGCCCGGCAGTTCGGGTGCAGCGTAGCGGCCGTTGATGATCCGGACGGGTTCGGCGAAGTGCTCATGCAGGTGGTCCACGAATTCGATCATCCGGTTTTCCTGGCTGCGGCCCACTACTGCGTAGTCGAAGAAGGAGAAGTGCTGGACCAGCTCGCACAGGCCCACGCCTCCTGCGTGCGGGCAGACCGGCACTCCGAATTTGGCGGCCAGCAGCAGGATGGCGATGTTCTCGTTGACGCCGGCCACGCGGGTGGAGTCGAGCTGCAGCACGTCGATTGCGCCTGCCTGGAGCAGCTGCTTGAAGACGATGCGGCTGGCTACGGCTTCACCGGTGGCAACCCGGACGGGTGCCACGCCCTTGCGGATTTCGGCGTGGCCCAGGACGTCGTCGGTACTGGTGGGTTCCTCGATCCAGTAGGGGTTGAACTCTGCCAGCCGGTTGACCCATTGAATTGCTTCGGATACTTCCCACCGCTGGTTGGCGTCGATGGCGATGGGCAGGCCGCCCACGGCTTCGCGGGCCAAGGCCATGCGCCGGCGGTCGTCGTTGATGTCCCCGCCCACTTTGAGCTTGATCATGGAGAATCCGTCAGCCGCGGCCTCCTTGCTCAGCCGGACCAGCTTCTCGTCGCTGTATCCCAGCCAGCCCGGGGAGGTGGTGTAGGCGGGAAAACCGCTGGCCTTGAGTTCGGCGATGCGCTGGGCCTTGCCGTCCTGGCCGGTACGGAGGATTTCGAGGGCTTCCTCCGGGCTGAGGGCGTCGCGGATGTGGGTGAAGTCCACCACGCTGACCAGTTCCTCCGGCGTCATCTCGGCAAGCAGGAGCCACAGTGGCTTGTTGTCCCGGCGGGCACGAATGTCCCAGAGGGCACTGACCAGGGCGCCGCAGGCCATCTGGGTCACACCCTTCTCGGGGCCAAGCCAGCGCAGCTGGGAGTCGTGGATGAGGAGCCTGGACGCCGCGCCGAGGTCGCCGATCAGCTCGTCGATGTCACGGCCCACCAGCAGGCGGGCGTACGCGTCAATGGCGGCCGTCAGGATTTCGTTGCCGCGGCCGCAGCTGAAGACGAAGCCGTGGCCCTCGTCGCCCGCATCGGTGCGGATGACCACGTAGGCGGCGGAGTAATCAGGGTCTACGTTGACCGCGTCTGAACCGTCGAGCTTAAGGGACGTGGGGAAGCGGACGTCCTGGGTGTTGATGGACGTGATGGAAGGCATGGATCTCAACTTTCGGAGCAGAACTGGAGAAGGGAAAGATTCGATTCCTATACGAATTTCTAAAATCATATAGGACGCGTGATCCAGGTCAAGCCCCCCACGGCCGCAGGCGCTCCAGGAACGCAGCAGCCCCGGCCTTTACGGGCCGGGGCTGTTCGCCAACACCTAGGTGATGATGCGCCTGCGCGGCGGCCCACTGTCTTCCAGCGGCGGCAGTTCACCCTCGAAGGCCTGGGCGAACCGGTCGAAGGAGTTTCGGATATGGGTGGTCATGGCTGCCTCGGCCCGCTCTGGATCGCACGCCTCGATCGCTTCCCGAACGGCCGTATGCTCAGCCACCGTAATGGCGCCGTCAACGTCCGCCGGGTACAGCCGGAAGGTGTGCAGGTGGCAGTGGGTCTGCGCGAAGGCATGCCGGACCACAGGGTTGCCGGAGGCGGCGAGGATGGTGTCGTGGAAACGGGTGTCATGGGCTACCAGATCCTGCCGCAGGTCCTTGCTCCGCTTCATGACGGCCCGGAAGCTGCCCAGCTCCTTCTCCAGCAAGCCGGCCGGATTGGCAAGGCGGTCCACGGCAGCTGCCCGGGCTGCCCACGGTTCCACCAGGAGCCGGAACTCAAACAGCGAGCGCAGCTCCGGCAGGTCCAGCAAGGGGGTGGTGCTGTAGCCGCGGCCCGGGTTGTAAACCACCAGGTTGTCGCCCTCAAGCCGCTGCAGCACCTCGCGGACGGGCGTCTGGGACACGCCCAGGCTGCGGGCAACGGCGTCGATGTTGATCCTGGTGCCGGGCGCAATCTCGCCTTCCAGGATGGAGGCACGCATCGCCGAATAGACGTCGGGCACCGCCGCCTTGCCGCGGGAAGTTTCGGACGATTGACGTGGGGGCACGCGGTTACCTCTTGCACTGGGTTGGCTGGCACTGACGGGCGGGGAGTCGCTTGGGGGAATCATAAGCCACCGGGCACCGCAGCCTTCACAGATGCATTTTTTCTGCAGGGGACTTGATCCGGATCACACTTTCTATATGATTAACCAGATTCCTATACGATTTTGGCGCCGGGCTCTTCTGCGCCTCCCCCTCCCACCCGTGCATCCCGCACCCGAAGCCATGTATCTGTCGAAGGAGACCGCATGACTACGCTCGGAAGTAAGACGTCCACCACCACCTCACCCCGGCAGCCCCGCCTCATGACCCGCAAACGCTGGGTGATCATCTGGCTTGCCTTCGTGGGCCTCAGCATCAACTACCTTGACCGCTCCAGCCTCAGCGTCGCCCTGCCGTTCATGGGCAAGGACTTCGAACTCAGCGCCACCCAGCAGGGACTGATTTTCGCCGCCTTCTTCTGGGCCTACGACTTCTTCCAGCTCGCCGCCGGCTGGTACGTGGACAAGGTGGGCCCCCGCCGGTCGTTCTCCCTGGCGGCCCTCTGGTGGTCCGTCTTCACCATGGTTACCGCCGCAGCGTCCAGCTTCTGGTCCCTATTTGCGGCCCGCTTCCTGCTGGGCGCCGGTGAAAGCCCCGCCCCCAGCACCGCCGCCAAGGTAGTGGCCACATGGTTCCCGGTCCGCGAACGCGCGTTCGCCACCAGCATCTGGGATTCAGGATCGAGGGTGGGAGCAGTGATCGCGCTGCCCATCGTCACCCTGATTGTCGCCTTCACCTCCTGGCATGCCGTCTTCATCATCATCGGCGTCCTCGGAATCATCTGGGCCGCCGTGTGGTGGAAGTACTACCGGAGCCCGGAAGAACACCCCAGTGCCAATGCTGCCGAAGTCAGCTACATCCAGGAGGGCGGTGCCCGCGGCTCGGCAAACGATGACGAAGGCGCAGCCAAGCTCCCCTGGCGTTCACTCTTCAAGTACCGCGCCATCCTCAGCATGATGTTCGGCTTCTTCTGCCTGAACAGCGCCATCTACTTCTTCATCACGTTCTTCCCCAGCTACCTGGTCAAGGAGCGTGGCTTCAATCTCCTCACGCTCGGCTTCTTCGGCGCCATTCCGGGCATCTGCGCCGTACTGTTCGGCTGGCTCGGCGGCTACCTTGCGGACCGTGCAGTACGGGCAGGATCCCCCGTCAGCAAGGTCCGCAAAACGGTCATCGCGGGCGGCCTGGCCGGCGGCTCGGTCATCATGTTCGCCGCGATAGTCCCGGAAGCCTGGATGGCCCTGGCCCTTCTGTCCATCGCCTACTCCAGCCTCGCGGTGGCCGCCACCGGCATCTGGTCGCTGCCGGCCGACGTCGCCCCCAGCTCCCGGCACGTCGGCTCGATCGGCGGGCTCCAGAACTTCGCCTCCAACCTGGCCGGGATCTTCACGCCCGTCCTGATCGGCATCCTGGTGGACCAGACGGGGTCGTTCGTGGCACCGCTGGCCGTGATCGGCGCAATCTCACTGGTCGGCGCTGCCAACTACCTGTTCGTCATCGGCAAGATCGAGCCGTTGAAGGTCAAGGCAGCCGCCTAGGCACTGTCCGCTGTCCCCACCCACGCCACCGGACGACGCCGGCACCCACCCGGGTGCCGGCGTCGTCCTTTGTGCGTGGTGTCCTAGGACGCCGGCTGCTGGACCGGGACCTGGGCCTGCGCCTGGATG
This sequence comes from Pseudarthrobacter sp. NPDC080039, assembly GCF_040702335.1. NCBI lineage: Bacteria > Bacillati > Actinomycetota > Actinomycetes > Micrococcales > Micrococcaceae > Pseudarthrobacter > Pseudarthrobacter sp. NPDC080039. Next base: position 120,308 of record NZ_JBFBKY010000006.1, read on the forward strand.
GCGGTGATGGCCACCGTGTTCACGATGTCCTCCACCGTGCAGCCGCGGGAGAGGTCGTTGACCGGTTTCCGGAGCCCCTGCAGGACCGGCCCCACGGCGACGGCGCCGGAGCTTTGCTGGACGGCCTTGTACGTGTTGTTGCCGGTGTTCAGGTCCGGGAAGATGAACACCGTCGCCTGGCCTGCCACGGAGGAACCGGGCATCTTGGATGCGGCAATGGAAGCATCCACGGCGGCGTCGTACTGGATGGGACCCTCCACGGCCAGGTCGGGCCGGCGGGCCCGCACCAGCTCGGTGGCCTGCCGCACCTCGTCCACCGCTTCACCGGACCCCGAACCGCCGGTTGAGTAGGACAGCATGGCCACACGCGGCTCCACGCCAAACTGGGCGGCGGTCTCGGCGGACGCCAGGGCAATGTCCGCCAGCTGCTCCACGTTGGGATCCGGGTTCACCGCGCAGTCGCCGTAGACCAGCACGCGGTCCGGCATCAGCATCAGGAACACCGAGGACACGATTTTCACGCCTTCACGGGTCTTCACGAACTCCAGCGCCGGGCGGATGGTGTGCGCGGTGGTGTGGGCCGCTCCCGAGACCATCCCGTCCACCACGCCCAGCTGGACCATCATGGTGCCGAAGTAGCTTCCGTCCTGCATGATCTCCAGCGCTTTGGGCAGGTCCACGCCCTTGTGGGCCCGCAGCTCGGCGTACTTCTCGGCGAACTTCTGCCGCAGGTTAGAGGTGGCGGGGTCGATGACGTTGATGCCCGTGAGGTCGATGCCATTGGCGGCGGCCAGCTCCCGGACCTGGGACTCCGGGCCCAGGAGCGTCAGGTCGCAGACGTCGCGGCGGTGCAGGATCTCGGCCGCGCGCAGGATCCTGACGTCGGTTCCCTCCGGCAGGACCACGTGCCGCCGCTGTGTCCGGGCGCGCTCGATGAGGTCATGGAGGAACCGCAGCGGGGTCATCCGTTCCGCCCTAGGGAGGTGCAGGCGTTCCACCAGTTCGGCCTCGTCCACCCGGCGCGACCACAGGCCCAGGGCCGAGGCCACCTTCCGCCGGTGCCCGGACCAGATCTCGCTGCGCACCTCGGACACCCGGCGCGCCGTCTGGTATGTGTCCTCGTCCGCCGCGAACACCGGGAACGGTGCCTGCGCCAGGAGCGGGTAGATGTTGGCGTCCGGGGCCAGGCCCCCGGTGAGGATGAGCGCCGACGGCACAGGAAACTCGGGCGAGAAGGAGGAGGCCAGGCAGGCCACCATCACGTCCGCCCGGTCCCCCGGCACGATCACCAGCGCACCCTCATCCAGCACATTCAGGAAGTTGCCCACGTTCATGGCAGCCACCTTGATGTCCTTGACATCGCGCTCCATGTCCGGGGTTCCCGCGATCTGCCGCACGCCCAGGGCCATGGCCACCTCGCCGGTGGTGGGCCGGGCGATCTCCTCCAGCTCCGGCAGGATGTACACGGGGCGGCCGGAGGCGCCGGGCTTCAGGGCGGCGGCAATGGCATCCAGGTCATCGGCATTCGCCCGGTTGACCATGATGGCCAGCAGCGCGCACTTTTCCGCGGCCAGTTCCTTGCGCGCAACCTCGACGGCGGCAGCGGTCTCGGGCACGGTCCGCCCCTTGGCGCCCACCACGGCCACGACGGGAGTGGCGAGGTTATTGGCCAGCCGGGCGTTGAGATCGAACTCGACGGCGGCGTCCTGGCCCACCAGGTCCGTCCCCTCCACGATCACCACGTCGCAGTGGCGGGCAATGTCCGCAAAAATCTCCACGCACCGCGCGTCGATCTCCGCCCGGTTCCCTTCGGCCAGCAGGGTCCGGACCTCGCCGTAGGTCAGGCCGCCGCGGCACCGGTCATCGTCCAGCGCGAACCGGGCCCTCATCAGGGCCACCATGGGGTCATTGGCCGCGGACGGCCCGTGGACCACCGGCTTGAAGAAGCCGATCCTGTCCGCATGCCGGTGCAGGGTGTCCGCCAGTCCCAGGGCGATCAGGGACTTGCCCGATCCAGGAGTGGTTGCGCTGACGTAGATGCCTTTGGCCATGGTCCGCCCTTTGCTGTTCTTGCCGGTGCCGGTTCCCCCATCCTTGCACTTCGATCCGCGCGCGTGGCACCTCATCCAGCGTCGACTGCTCCGTAAACGTCGTTATGGGCGCCCAAAAGGACGTTTACACAGCAATCGATGAAGCGGCCCGGTCCATCCGCGGAAGCGGTGCGACGCCATCGCCGGTTATCCCCCGCCCCCTTGACAGTCGCCCCTCCGATGGGATTACCTAATGAACATTCGGTAAATAAAGCTGGAGGCAATGACGCATGGCTGAGACCACCCTTTCCGGGGCCACCCACCCCATCCTGGAAAACGACTATGCCTCCGAATGGATGGGCATCGAGGTCCTCGCCGTCAGCGACGGCCACGCCACCATCCGGATGACCCTCCGGCAGGAAATGCTCAACGGCTTCGGCATGGCCCACGGCGGAATGATCTTCGCCTTCGGCGACACCGCGTTCGCCCTCGCGTGCAACCCCATCCAGCCTGCACCCGGCGAGGAAAACACCATCACCGTTGCCTCCGGCGTCGACATCAATTTCCTCAAGCCGGCGTTCCGCGGCCAGGTGCTCACCGCCGTCGCGGACCGCCGTTCCAGCGCCGGGCGCAGCGGCCTCTACGACATCCAGATCTTCGCCGCCGACGCCGGCGTGCCGGCATCCGGCAACCAGTCCAGTTTCCCGGGCGAGCTCATCGCCGAGTTCCGCGGACGCAGCCGCACCATCCCCAAGAAGTAGGAAAACCATGACCCTGCATGCCCCAGAATCCCCCGCCGCTGCCGTTTCCACCCCGGCGGACACCGAGGCGAACGCCGGCACCGACGCCGTCCTGGACCGCGAGGAGACCATCTCGCGCGACGAACTCGAGGCCCTGCAGCTCCAGCGGCTGCAGCACACCCTGGCCTATGCCTATGAGCGCGTGCCGCTTTACAAGCGCAAGTTCGACGAGGCCGGCATCCACCCCAATGACCTGCGCGAGCTGAGCGACCTGGGCAACTTCCCCTTCACCACCAAGGAGGACCTGCGCCAGGAATACCCGTTCGGCATGTTCGCGGTGCCGCAGAACCAAGTAGCCCGCATCCACGCCAGCTCGGGCACCACCGGCCGGCCCACCGTCGTCGGCTACACCAAGCAGGACCTGGCCGACTGGGCCAAGCTCGTTGCCCGCAGCTTCCGCGCCTCCGGCATCCGTCCGGGCATGAAGGTCCACAACGCCTACGGCTACGGCCTGTTCACCGGCGGCCTGGGCGCGCACGCCGGCGCCGAAGCCCTGGGCTGCACCGTCATCCCGATGTCCGGCGGCCAGACCGAACGCCAGATCCAGCTGATCCAGGACTTCAAGCCGGATGCCATCCTGGCCACCCCCACTTACCTGCTCACCATCGCCGACGCCATGGCCCACATGGGCATCGACCCCGCCTCGACCTCCCTGAAGTTCGCCGTCCTTGGCGCCGAGCCGTGGACTGAGGAGATGCGGCACGAGCTCGAGGTCATGATGAACATCAAGGCCTGCGACATCTACGGCCTGTCAGAGGTCATGGGTCCAGGCGTCGCCGGTGAGGCAGTGGAGACGCAGGACGGCAGCCACATCTGGGAGGACCACTTCCGCCCCGAAATCATCGACCCCTTCAACCCTGCCCCGGGCAAGGAGAACGTCCTGCGCGACGGCGAACACGGCGAACTCGTCTTCACCTCGCTGACCAAGGAAGCGCTGCCGATCATCCGGTACCGCACCAAGGACCTCACGCGCCTGCTGCCCGGCACGGCCCGCCCGGCACACCGCCGGATGGGCCGCATCACGGGCCGCAGCGACGACATGATCATCCTGCGCGGCGTGAACCTCTTCCCGTCCCAGATTGAGGAAATCGCCCTGCGCATCCCGGAGCTCAGCCCGCACTTCCAGCTCGAACTCACCCGCCCCGAGGGCCAGCGAATGGACCAGTTGACCGTGCGCATCGAGCGCCGGGACGCCGTCACCATTGAGCAGAGCACGACGGCGGCACGCACCTTGAAGGAACAGATCAAGATCCACGTGGGTTCTTCATGCACCGTGGACGTGGTGGAGCCGGGTTCGCTGGAGCGGTCCAACGGCAAGCTGCGCCGCATCTACGACCTCCGACCGAAGGCCTGAGTGTTTCGGTGGTGCTGCGCCGTTCCCGGACTTACCGACCGTTCGTGAGAAACTAGCCACTATGCCCAGCGCCAGCAGAACTGCCAGCACCACCGAAACCGCCAGCACCGACGGGACTGCCCTTAACGGCACGGCCAAGCGCGGCCGCCCCGGCTATGACCAGCAGTCGGTGCTCCGCATCGCCGTCGACGTCTTCAACCGGCACGGCTACGACGCCACCTCCATGGGCATCCTGGCCGATAACCTGGGCATCTCCAAGTCCGCCATCTACCACCACGTGCCGTCCAAGGGCGACCTCCTCAAGCTCGCCCTCGACCACGCACTGGGCGGCCTCGAAGCGATCCTGGAGCAGCCGGAGGCCACCTCCGGCGCCGCTGACGCGCGGCTGGAGTTTGTGCTGCGCCAGACGGTGGCCGTCCTGGTGGACCGGCTGCCGTTCGTCACCCTGTTGCTGCGGCTGCGCGGGAACACCGAGATCGAACGGGACGCCCTGGAGCGGCGCCGCACGTTCGACCACAAGGTGGCGGCGCTTATCTCAGCCGCCCGCGACGAGGGGTCGCTCCGCCGGGACATCGACCCCCGCACCGTCTCACGGCTGCTGTTCGGCATGATCAACTCGATCGTGGAGTGGTACAAGCCGGGCGGTTCCCTCTCCCCGCAGCGGCTGGCCGATGACGTGATCACCATGGCGTTCGAGGGCCTGCACGCAGACGCGTAGGCGGCCCCGCTCCGGAACGGCGGCCGGGATAATAAGGGTGCTTGGTATTTTTCCCGCTCCCCCGCTACGGTGGTAGAAAGCCACCATCCGCAGGGAGGTCCTGATGAGCCAGGCCAGCGATCCGCAGCGTTCACGCCGCCTCCAAACAGTGCTTGGCGCCGGGGTACTCGCGGCCTCCCTGGCACTGGGCGCATGCACCGGTACGCCAAACCCTCCTGCACCCAGCGGCTCCTCCTCAAGCCCGGCGCCGTCGTCGTCCGCGGCCAGCTCCGCACCGGCACCCGCGTCGGGTTCCGCACCGGCAACCGGCGGGGGTGCTGACTCCGGCACCGCGGCGAGCAACCTGCCGCAACTCGTGGAAAACCTGTCGCCGTCCGTCGTCACCATCTTCACGCAAAGCGGCCTGGGCAGCGGTGTGGTGTACTCGGCGGACGGGCTGATCCTCACCAACGAGCACGTCATCCACGGCGCCACCTCGGTGGAGGTAGGTTTCGCCGACGGGCAGCGCGTTGAAGGGACGGTGAAGGCCAGCGACGCCGTGACTGACCTGGCTCTGGTGCAGGCCAAGCGTACCGGCCTGCCGAAGCCCACGTACCAGAGCAACCTGCCCAAGGTGGGTGAGGGCGCCCTGGTCCTTGGCTCGCCCCTTGGCTTTGAGAACACCGCCACCGCAGGCATCATCTCCGGTCTGCACCGTTCCATCCCCGGCTCCGCGTCCAACAGCCTGTCGCTGGTGGACCTCATCCAGACCGACGCACCCATCAGCCCGGGCAACTCCGGCGGCGCGGTGATCAATATGCGCGGCGAGGTGATCGGCATCAGTGAGGCCTACATCCCGCCCTCCGCAGGGGCCGTCTCACTGGGCTTCGCCATCCCCGCCGCCACCGCCGTGGACGTGGCAGAGGAACTGTTGGCCACCGGCACGGCCAAGCATGCCTACCTCGGCCTGACTCCCGGCGAGCTCACGGCGCAGATCGCCGATCAGCTGGGCATCCAGGGAGGATCCGGGGTGGTGGTGCTCGCTGCCGATACGGACGGCCCGGCGGGACGCGCAGGCATCCGTCCCGGCGACGTCCTGCAGTCCATGGAAGGCGTGCAGCTTACCACCCCTGAGACGCTCCTGGCGGAACTGCGCAAGCACAACCCCGGCGACACCGTAGGCTTCAAGGTCAAGCGCGGCGACCAAAGCCTGGACATTAAGGTGGACCTCACTGACAGGCCCGCCACCACAACCACCCGATAGGAAGGAAAAGCACATGAGCCACCCCAAGGAAGAGCCCGAGGCAGGATTCATCATCCCGGACCCCTCAAAGATCCGCGAGGACGTCCCCGGCGACGCCGGCGACGAGGCCAACGTGATCCGCTTCAGCGAGGAACAGGCCCTGATCGAGGAGCAGTCGCACGGCGTCCGCCCGGACACCTACAGCGTCCCCTCCGGCGGGCCCACCATGGATGAGGCCCGCGGCAACATGGACCTGTCCGACCGCAGCGAAAGCGGCCACGGCACCGGCCCCGAGGACGACAGCAGCGACGACGGCCTGCACGGCGGCGCCGAAAGCTGACGCCAGGCCGCCAGACCAAGCAGCAGGGGTTCCCCGATCCGACCGGGGGCACCCCTGCTGCCGTGTTTTCAGTTGCTGCGTCCGGTACGCCTAGACCTGGTATTCGAGCTGGCCGCCAAGGTTTTGGTGGACGCACAGGATGTTGTGCTCGGTGTCCATGAACCACGCGCTCTTCTCCGACTCAGTGGTGCAGACGTGGTTTTCGGTCTTAAGTGTGGGCAGGTCGTAATCCTGGAACATGACGCCCCGGGCCTCCAAGTCGCGGACGGTGTCCTCAATGTCCGTGACCTCGAAGCTTAGTGCGGTGTGTTCCGAATGCCTGCCGTCGGAGACCGGCACCAGCTGCAGCATGGGACCGCCGTCCGCGCCGAGCAGTTCGCTGCCGTCGTCGGTCTTTCCACGGTGCGGGAGCCCGAGCTTTTCCGTGTAGAAGCTGCGGGCGCGGGCTGCATCATCGACCGGCAGGATGGTTGTGGCTGTGTTCATTTTGAGGGTCATTGGGGCCACCTCCTACGGGCAGAATCTTACGCCCGGCGGACCCAAAAAGACCCGGGCCCAAACGCCCCATCACTTCCCGCACCAATCCCCCCAACGCGCCATCACTTCCGTGCGGAAAGTGATGGCGCGTTGGGGAAAACCGGGCAGTAAGTGATGGGGCGTTGGGGATTACTTCTCGACCAGGGTGAGGACGTCGTAGGTGGCCACGATTTCGTCGTTCTGGTTGGTCAGGACGGCGTCCCAGGCCACCTCGCCGTATTCGTCGGTTTCACGCGGAGTGATCTTCTTGGCCGTGAGGGTCACCCGGATGGAGTCTCCGGCCGCGACAGGGGTGAGGAAGCGCGCGTTCTCCAGGCCGTAGTTGGCCAGCACGGGACCCGGCGCCGGCTCCACGAACAGGCCGGCAGCCCAGCTCAGCAGCAGGTAGCCGTGTGCCACGATGCCCGGGAAGAACGGGTTGGCTTCCGCAGCCTCCTGGTTGGTGTGGGCGTAGAACGTGTCGCCCGTGGACTCGGCAAAGGCGCTGATGTCGGCCAGTGTGACCTGCCGAAGGTCCGAGCGGACGGCATCACCGATCCGCAGCGTTTCCAGCGACTTCCGGAACGGGTGCGCCCCCTCCGTCTCCTGGGTGAAGTTCCGGTCAGCCCCGGTGTGCCACACGCCGGTGACGGCGGTGAGCATGTTGGGTGAGCCCTGGATTGCGGTGCGCTGCATGTGGTGCAGCACGGACCGGATGCCGCCCAGTTCCTCGCCGCCGCCAGCCCGCCCGGGTCCGCCGTGGACCAGGTGCGGGACGGGCGAGCCGTGGCCTGTTGAGGTGCGGGCGTCCTCACGGTTGAGCATCAGGACGCGGCCGTGGTGGGCGGCGATACCGATGACCAGTTCACGTGCCACCTCGGGATCGTTGGTGCACACCGAGGCCACCAGGGAGCCGCCGCCACGGGCGGCGAGGCGAACGGCGTCGGAAAGGTCCTTGTAGCCGATCACGGACGACACCGGCCCGAAGGCTTCGCGGGAGTGGATGGCTTCAGCTTCCGGGTTGTCCCAGTTCAGGACGACGGGTGCCATGAAGGCGCCGCCGTCCACTACCCCGGTGGTTCCGTCGGCGGAGGTGACCGACGGCGAATCGAGCGTTCCGTACGCAAGCTCACCGCCGGCGTCGAGCATGGACTGGACGGCGGCGCGCACATCCTGAAGCTGCTCCACCGAAGCCAGGGCACCCATGGTGACGCCTTCGCCGCGCGGGTCGCCCAGGACAACGCGCTCGGTAATCCGTTTGCCAATCGCGGCGGTGACTGCGGGCACCAGTTCCTGCGGCACGATGGCACGGCGGATGGCGGTGCACTTCTGGCCGGCCTTGACGGTCATTTCCGTGACCACGGACTTGACGAACGCGTCGAACTCCGGGGTGCCCTCCACCGCGTCCGGGCCCAGGATGGCGGCGTTCAGGGAGTCCGTTTCCGACGTGAAGCGCACGCCGCCCTCCACCACGTTTGGGTGCGCCTTGAGGGACTTGGCAGTGGAAGCGGAGCCGGTGAAGGCGACCAGGTCACGGTAGTCCAGGACGTCCAGCAGCCCGCGGACCGAGCCGGAGACCAGCTGGAGCGAGCCCTTGGGCAGGATGTTTGATTCGATGATCGCCTTGACCACGGCGGCGGCAACGTAGCCGGTGGGGGTGGCGGGCTTCACGATGGTGGGGACGCCGGCGATGAAGGCGGGAGCGAATTTCTCAAGCATGCCCCAGACCGGGAAGTTGAAGGCGTTGATCTGCACGGCGACACCGGGGATTCGGGTGTAGATGTGCTCGCCGGCGAAGGAGCCGTCTTTGGAGAGCACCTCCATGGGTCCGTCCACCACAACCTGCGAGTTGGGCAATTCGCGCCGGCCTTTGGAGCCGAAGGTGAACAGGACGCCGATGCCGCCGTCGATGTCCACCATGGAGTCGATCTTGGTGGCGCCGGTCTGGAAGGAGAAGTTGTAGAAATGTTCCCGGCGGGCGTTCAGGTACTGGGCCAGTTCCTTGAGCTTGAGGGCCCGCTGGTGGAAGGTCAGCTTGCCGAGTTCAGCGTGGCCGATGGTTCGGCCATAGTCCACGACGGCAGCGAGATCCAGGCCTTCCGTGCTGACCTTGGCCAGGATCTCCCCCGTGCTCGCATCCCGGACGGGGACGGCGGAAGCCGACGCACCGGCGTCGGGCGTCCACCAAGCATCCATGACGAAGCTGGGCACTGTCTCCACGGTGTCGACCGTGGCCTGGGGAGCTGTGGCTGTGGTGGTCATCGTTGACGGTCCTTCCAACAAGGGGGCAGGCAGGCAGGGCAGTCATTACTGACCGTCCGTTCGGTAATATATTCACCATACATGAAGTGCCGTGCTGCACACTAGAAGGCCAGGACTGAATCAGCCCAGTTATAAGGAGATCCCATGAACGCCCCGTCGCCCACGGATGCCGCCGGCAACCAGCCCCCGGAGCACGAGCTCTGGAAGATAACCCTCGGTGAGCTGGACGAGAAGATGGGCGTGAAGATCCTGGAGGAGTCCGTGGAACGGGTGGTGGCCACCATGCCGGTGGAGGGCAACCGGCAGTCGTTCGGCCTCCTGCACGGCGGCGCCTCCCTTGCCGTGGGTGAGGCCGTGGGGTCCTGGGCCGCCGTCATCCATGCAAGCACCATGGGCAAGACGGCGGTGGGAGTGGACGTGTCCGCCACCCACCACCGATCCGCGCGGGAGGGCCAGGTGACCATCACGGCCACGCCCATCCACCTGGGGGGCACCCTGACCACGCACGAGGTGCTCATCACCAACGAGGCAGGCCAGCGGCTCTGCACCCTGCGCATCACCAACCTGCTGATGAAGCGCCACAAATAGCGGTGGTTGAGCCCGCTGAAACCTAGTCCGCGCGTCCCCTCCGGCGCCGGACCAGCACCATCAGCACGACCCCGACGGCGAGCGCGGCCGCAGCGGCAAGCGCCGCGGGAAGCACACCGGAGGCGCCGGTAGCGGCGAGGCTGCCGGCCGTGATGTTTCCTGCGGGAAGCACCGGCGGCGGCGCGTCGATGGTGAACGTGAGCTGCGCCGGTGTGGAGGTTACTCCGTCAACGGCTTGGGTTACCGACACTGTGTGGGCGCCAGGGGCCAGCCCGGCGGGGAACGGAACCGTCCAGGTTCCACCGGCCACCAGGACCAACGGTGCAAGGCTGCTTCCCACTGAGCGGGATCCTGTCGGGCCGGGGGCGGCCGATCCAGCAGTGCCGGGAAGCGGCTTCCCGTCAATGGATACCGCCACATCCGCGCCGTTGAGGCCGGTTCCCTGGAGGGATGCGGGGAGGGCCTCCTGCTTGAGGTGCTGCCCGTCCGCGAGGCTGGTGACGGCCGGTGGCGGCGGCATGACGGAGAAGACCACGCTGGCTGGCGGGCTGTCCGCCAGGCCCGGGTAGGACTGGACCGCAGTAACGTTGACTTTTCCGGCTGGTGCCGGGGCCCGCAGGGCAACAGTCCAGCGGCCGTCTGCCCCCACCAGGGCCGTGCCGGCGACGTCACCGGACAGGGTGATGGTGGCCCCGGGCGTTCCCGTGCCGTCGACGGTCTTCAACCCTTGCAGCGGCTGGTTGGCCGCCGTGGTGATGGTGGGCGCGGGAAGGGACGATGGCGAAATGACCGTGTCCAGTGACACCGCACCGGAGCGGCTGAACCCGTTTACGGTCTCTGCCGTGAAGCTGAACGGACCCGGCGCGTCCGGTGCCGTAAAGGACCAGGTGCCATCGGGCTGCACGGGCACGTCGAACGGCTGCCGGCCCGCATACGTGATGCGCACCCGGGAACCTTCGGCGACGGCGGAGGCGGGCGCGGCAGGAACCCGGCCGGTGATGCTGGTGCCGGCTTTGAACGTCCCGCCCGTCGGTGCGGCGAGTGCGGGCTTGTTGAGGAAGAGTTCCAACTGGTAGCCGGGCAGCACCTTGAGGGAGTCGTCCAGGGTGGCGGCGACGGCAAAGTTCTGCGTCCCGCCCCAGTCGCCCGCACTGTGGGTTCCCACCGCGTAGTTCCCGCTGATCCAGGGACCTCCGGAGTCACCGCCGTTGGACTGTACGTCGTACGACAGGAAACCGTTGAACGCCCGGATGTCCGTTGGGTCGGTGGGGTAATTGTGTCCGCCCACCAGGAAGACTCCCACGGCGCTGATGTGCCCGCAGGACCATCCGGTCCGCCAGCCGGAGCGGCACACCGGCATGCCGATGACCGGGGCGGAGGTGCCGATGATCTTGACGTCCGGGCCCGGCTCGGACGGATCGCCGTAGGTACTCGCCGCCGGCAGCGGGTCGAGGCCCTGCCGGATGCTGCCAATGACGGCGATGTCAACGCCCACATTGCCGGGTTGGGGACTGTTGGGATTCAGGACAGTGGAGTTCCCCGGGCCGCCAAACTGGCTGAATTGGAAGGAGCCCAGCCGCCCGTTAGGCAGGCCCTGGAACAGCAGATCGGCGGTCTTCGCCGTCCCGTCTTCGGCGCAGTGCCCGGCCGTGAGGACGGCGGGCAGGCCGGAGGGGTCGAAGGCAGAGTACCCGGTGGAGCAGATGGTCTGCCGGTCCGTCTGGTAGCCCACTCCCCCGGGTACCTCAGCTGCTTCCGGCTTGAGGAGAGCTCCGCGGTCGAGTTCCACGTTGGCGTACCGCGAGACAAACTGCGACGGGGAGATCTTGCCGGGAGCCGCGGCATCTGCGGCCGCTGGGTTGGAGGCGGTACCCGTACCGCCGCCCTGGGTCGACTGCGCGGAGGCAATGCCGCCCGTCCGGATCACGAATTTGCCGCTGGAGGAGACGACTACTGCCTGCAGCCCTGCCGTTCCCACGTCGCGGACATACTCCTGGAAGAGCTCTTCGGCGCTGATTGCCAGCTGGGACCGCTGGCCCTCCGCGGATGCGGCCGGCGCGCCGGCCTGCACCGTGGCGGCGGGAGCAGAGGGCGACGGCGCCACACCAGCCGGCGCTGCTGCGGCAGGTCCGGCGGGGGGTGCTTCGAGTGACAGCCCGTGGATGCTCCCGGCGAGTGCGGCTACCGCAGCCTGAAGTTGTTGTCCCGAGCCGGTGACCACAATCGAGCTGCCCTCAATCCGGATGCCCACATAACCGGGAAGTTGGCGGAGCTGGACCGCTGCAGCCGCTGCCTGGGCGCCCAGCTCGCCTGCGGCCGCGAACTGCTGCGGGGTGAGCTTCAGGTCCCGCTGCACTGCGTCGGCGAGCGCTGCCTCGGAGAGGCCGGAGGACGCCGAGGGACTGGACGCGGAGGGTGACGGCGAAGTGCCGGCAGCCGGCGCCGGTACCTGTGCTCCGGTCGCTGCTGCCCCAGCCGCCGGAGCGGGACTTGGGTAGGTCTCGCCGGCGGCAAAAGCCGGCGCCGCCACGTAGGCGGAGGATGCCATCATGCCGGCGGCCGCGCCCAGCGCGAGTACCCGGCGGAGCTTGTCCGCGTTCGACCCCCGCCGGTGCTCGGGGGAGGTCCTGGTCCTGGGTGCTGCTGTTCCGCTCATGTCCGTCTCTCTGCCGATCAACGTGACTGAGGAACAAGAGCACCTCACGTCACAGGCGTCACACTGGTCCCATTGTATCTACGCTTGGCCGGCATATGGCCAGGACGGCATCCAGCTCGGCAGGGCTGAGCCCGTTCGCCAGCAGGTAGCTGCGGGTGCCCAGGTTCCGGACAAACGCCACGACGGCGAGGCCGCGCCGCTCCAGCAGCGGGCCTAATTCCGGGTCCTCGAGGTACCTCTCCCGGCTGTGCGGGGGCCCATGGGTGCGGTAGCGCTCGTTGATGCCGCGGGCGGCACGCCGGTAGCCCTCGGCGATCGCTTCATCTGAGTCACCGGCCAGGTCCTGGACCATGGCCGCCACCATTCCACTGCGGTCGCGGCCGGCGGCGCAGTGCAGCAGCACGTCCCCCTTGGGCGCGGCGGAGGCGAGGGCCCGAAAGACACCCACCAGCTTCTCCGGGAACAGGCGCGCATTCCCGGCGTAGTGCGCCGGATCGTTGAGGTAGGGGCCAGTCAAGGCCGTGAAGCGCGGATCGTCCGGCTCCTCGGTAGGTGCGTGAACCACATCGATGCCCGTCAAGGCAGCGGCAGGGACCACGGGATCGGTGTCCCGGCGCCGCCCCTCGCCAACGTTTCGAAGATCCACCACAGTGCGGACGCCGTCGTCGAACGCCTGCTTCCACCCAGCCTCCGTCAGCCACTCGCGGCGCCCCATCCGGTAGATGCCGCCGGAAACGTGCCATGCATTCACAGCGCCGTCCCAGTCCATGGATCTGCCCCTGATGCTCATCGGGACAGCTAACCACACGCTCCTGGGAGACCTCGGCACATAACGGATAACCGCCGCCGAAGAAAGGGCTGCCGGACCCAATGTGCACCAGGGGTGTCCCGAGCAGCCCTGCTACGCCCCGATTCCGGTGGCCAACCAGGTGCTGATCAACCAGGCCACGCTGACGGTCAATGCCACCATTTCCGGTGCCGTGGACGCCGCCAACACCGCGTGCGGGACCAATGCCGCTACGTGGATGTGACGGGGCGCTTTGCAGGGCATGCGGCCAACTCGCTCGATCCGTGGCTGCAGCTTGATCCGAACAACTTCGCGGCCGATTACAACTTCCACCCCAACGCGGCGGGATACCGGGCCTACGCGTCAGCCTTGTTGGGCGCCGTCAGTTCGGTTCAACCCGCCGCCCCGTAGATCAGCGCGGCCCCTGTCCCCGCCGGTCCAGGCGGTACTCAAGGCCGGCGCAGACAGCGGGCCATTCGTGGTCCAGGATGGAGAACACCACGGTGTCCCGGAGGTTCCCGTCGCTGGTGCGTGAGTGGCTCCGAAGCACGCCGTCCTGCTTGGCGCCCAGCCGGGCAATTGCCTCCCGCGACTGGTGGTTGAGCCAGTGCGTACGGAATTCCACTGCTGGACAGCCGATGGTTTCGAAGGCGTGGCGGAGCAGCAGGAGCTTGGAGTCCGGGTTGGTGCCGGTCCCCTGCGCTGACGCTGCATTCCAGGTGGAGCCGATCTCCACGCGGGGTGTGGCGGCGTCGATGTTCATGTAGGTGGTCATGCCGATGATGCGCCCCGGGCCGCCCGTGGCTCCATCGATGAGCCGGGTGGTGAACGGAAGCATGGAACCCTGCTCCTGGAGGGCAAGACGGCGCCGGATTTCCGCCGCCATCGCGCCGGGCGCGGGCACCGACGTGTACCAGAGCTTCCACAGCCCGCCGTCCCGGGCGGCTTCCACCAAACCGTCGTGGTGCTCCTCCGCCAACGGCTCCAGGATTACGTAGCGGCCGGTGAGGGTAAGGGGTTCAAGGAAAGTCACCGCACCAGCCTAGGCCCACCCAGGGGGCGGTTAGGCTGGGGAAGCACCGCGACGTCGAGCGAGGGAGTTATTGTGTCAGGACCCAACCCGGATCCCGAGGACGATAAAATCACCGGCCTGGAGCCCGGCGGCGGAGTTCCGCCCGGCGAAACCCCGCCGGGCGAAGCATCCACTGCCGGCCCGCAGGGTCACGAGGAGCACGGCACCAGGAAGGGCACGCAGTTCCTGTGGATCGGCATTATCGGGGTCGTTGTCCTGCTGTGCCTCCTGTACTTCATCGGCTACATTCTGCACTTCTTCGGCTAAGGAGTGCCCCTAGCTGGGCCAGTCGAAGAAGCCCTTCCCGGTTTTGCGTCCGAGTTCGCCGCGGGCCACCTTGTCCCTGAGGATCTGCGGGGGCGCAAACCGGTCGCCAAGGGTGGAGTGCAGGTATTCGGCAATGCCCAGGCGGACATCAAGCCCCACGATGTCTGTGGTCCTGAGCGGCCCAGTGGGGTGTTTGTAGCCCAGCACCATGGCGTTGTCGATGTCCTCGGCGGAGGCCACGCCTTCTTCGACCATCCGCATGGCTTCCAGCGCGATGGCCACGCCCAGGCGTGAGGACGCGAAGCCCGGGGCATCGTTGACGACGACGGCGGTTTTGCCGAGTGCCTCCACCCAGGATTTTGCGGCGGCGGCAAGTCCGGGAGACGTGCGCTCCCCCAGCACCACCTCGATGAGCGTGGAGGCGGGCACGGGGTTGAAGAAGTGCAGGCCCAGGAAGTTCTCCGGCCGTTTCAGCTCGCGGGCCAGGCCGTTGACGGACAGCGACGACGTATTCGACGCCACGTACGCGTCCTCTGCCAGCCGTTCCTCGATGCCCCGCAGTGCCGTGACTTTGAGGTCCCAGTCTTCCGGGACGGCTTCCACCACCAGCTGGCGGCCTGTGAAGTCGTCGTAGTCGGTGCTGACGGCCAGGCGGGACGTGAGTTCCTCGAAGTTGGCGTCCACGGCCCCGCGCTCGATGCTCTTCGCAGCAGCCGATTCCACCCGCTCCCGGGCAGCCTCCGCGGAGACGTCGTCGCGCTCCACCACCAGGACGTCTGCGCCCTTGATCAGGAAGGCGTGGGCAATCCCGGCCCCCATGCGGCCACCGCCCAGGACTCCGACGAGGGTGGGCAGGGCGGGGTTCACTGATGGATCACTCATGGGTCTACTTTCCGTCGGCAGGGTTGGCGGCGTTGGCCTTCCTGGCCGCGTTGCGGTCCAGGAACGCCTGCATGCGGTCGAACTTGGCCTGGGATTCGAAGAGGATGCCCTGGGCCAGCTGGTCGATGAGCGGATGTGCTTCGGCAGGTGCGTGGAACACCGACTTGGTGATGCGGACGGCCAGCGGGTCCTGGCGCCCGATCCTGTTGGCCAGGCTGTGCGCCGCATCCAGCAGCTCGGCGGGGTCGTGGATTTCGGTGATGAGGTTGGCGGCTTTGGCCTCGTCCGCACCGAGGACCAGCCCGGCCAGCAGGATCTGCTTGGCCAGCGGTTCGCCCACGAGTTCCCTGAGCCGCCAGCTGGCACCGGCGGCGGCCAGGATTCCCAGCCCCGTTTCCGGGTTGCCGATCCGAACGTTGGGTGTCCCGATCCGGAAGTCGGCAGCGTACGCGAGCTCGGCACCGCCGCCCAGGCAGTAGCCGTCCAGCGCGGCAATGACCGGCATGGGCAGTTTGGCGATCCGGACGAAGATGGTGGAGTTGATTCCCTGCAGGGCGTCGTCCCGCCGGCGTTCGCGCAGCTGGGCGATGTCGGCTCCCGAAGCGAAGACTCCGTCCACGCCGGCGATGATCAGCACTTTGGGATTCTGTTCCAGCGCGGCGCAGACGGTGTGCAGTTCGTCCACCATCTGCTGGTCGATGGCGTTCTTCACCTCGGGCCGGTTGAGCAGCACCACCACCCGGTCGTCCTTCTCGTCGACAAGGAGCGCTGAGAACTTTTCCTTTCCCAGGTCCACGGTGGCGGCCATCAGATTTTCTCCAGCAGCATGGCGGTACCCTGGCCGACGCCCACGCACATCGTTGCCAGGCCGATCTTGGCGTCTTCGCGCTCCATCCGCCCCAGCAGGGTGATGGCAATCCGTGAGCCGCTGGAACCCAGCGGGTGTCCCAAAGCGATGGCACCGCCGTCGCGGTTGACGATCTCCGGTTCCAGGCCCAGGCGCCGGATGCACGCGAGGGACTGCGTGGCGAAGGCTTCGTTAAGTTCGACGGCGGACAGGTCACCCACGCTCAAGCCGCTCCGCTTGAGCACTTTCTGGGTGGCGGGGACCGGGCCGATGCCCATGATCTCGGGTTCGCAGCCCGCTGAGGCGCCATCGATGATCCGGGCGCGCGGGGTCAGGCCCAGCCGCTCGATCGCCGCTTCCGAGGCGATGATGATGGCGGAGGCGCCGTCGTTCAGGGAGGATGAGTTACCCGCGGTGACCACCGACCCCCCGTGCGCCACCGGCTTCAGGTTGGCCAGCACGTCCAGACTGGTGCCGGGGCGGGGGCCCTCGTCAGTGTCCACCACGGTTTCGGACTTGCGGGTCTTGACGGTAACAGGCACGATTTCGTCCTTGAACCGGCCGGCCTCGATGGCGTCCAGGGCCAGCTGGTGGGAGCGGACGGCGAACGCGTCAGCGTCCTCGCGGGAGATGTTGTCCACCCGCGCCACTTCCTCCGCAGTCTCCGGCATGGAGTATGTCATCTTGCCGTCCCGGGCCAGGGAACCGTGCTGGAAGTGGGGGTTGGTGAAGCGCCAGCCGATGGAGGTGTCGAAGATCTGGCCGGGCTTGGCGAACGCCGCGGTTGGCTTTTCCTGGACCCAGGGTGCCCGGCTCATGGACTCCACGCCGCCGGCGATCACGATGTCCGCGGCCCCGGCCTTGATCATGTGGCTGGCCTGGATGATGGCGCTGAGGCCGGACGCGCAGAGCCGGTTGACGGTGATGCCGGGGATGTGGAGCGGCAGACCGGCCAGCAGGGTGGCCATCCTGGCCACGTTCCGGTTCTCCTCGCCGGCGCCGTTGGCGTTGCCCAGGATGACTTCGTCGATGCTCTCCGGATCCAGGCCGGCGCGTTCCACGGCCTCCCGGACCACCAGTGCCGCAAGATCGTCAGGCCGGACTGACGACAGCGCGCCGCCGTACCTGCCCACGGGCGTTCGGACCCCGCCTACAAGGAAAGCCTGCGGACCTGCAGAAGCAGCCATGGAAACACCCTTCACGCGATAAACAGCATTGTCATCGGCGGCCGATGCAGAGGAATCCCCCACTTACCGACCGTTCATTCTGTAAATGGTACACGGCAGGCTCACGGCGCGCATCCGGTTACAGGACCGTCACCCCCAGATGTGCGGCGATGAGCGGTGCGAGCAGGCCCAGCTGGTAGTCGTCGATCACAAGTCCCGAAAGGCTGCCGAGTCCGCTGATCCTCCGGAATTCGGTCCCCCGCAGGTCGAAGTCCTTCAGCTTGGCGCCGCCCAGGTCCAGGGATCCCACCGTGCAGTCCTCCAGTTTCACCCTGGTCGCGGCCGCGGCTCCGAGGTCCAGTTCGTTGATGATGCAGCCGCTGATCAGCACGTCGGTAAGCTTGGCGCCCCGCAGGTTCAGGTAGTCAACCTTCCCGCCGTCGATCCGGACAGACTGCCACCCGCTCTCGTACAGCTCGGCGGAGCCCAGGCGCGGATTACGGAACTCCACCTCGCGCCAGGCAGTGCGGGCAGCATGGAAGACCGGCGCGTACGCCTCGGCCAGGAGGCAGTCCCGAAACGAGGCGCCGCGGAGTTGGGCCTCGTTGAAGGAAGCGGCATCGAAGCGGCACTCGGCAAAAAAGGCATCCGCCAGGTCCAGTCCATCCATGGCCGGACGGCTGAACCGGACATTTTCATACCGAACGCCGGGATGGAAGGCTGGGTCCGGCAGGTCTTCGGGATCCTGCAGCTGAATCCTGGAAAGCCGGGGCGGGCTCACCTTGCCCGGGGCCTTGCTGCGCGCTTTGTCCATGTACCTGAGCCTATCGCCGGGGCTGAGCGCGGAACGCCCGGCCGCTGGCCGGGGCTTGAAATAGTAAGTAGGCTTTGTTTACCGTGAAAGAGCACGGTTGATCGAAGGAAACGAAAGGAGGCCGGAACCATGGGCCTCGGAGACAAGATCAGTAACGCGGCAGAAGACCTTGGCGGCAAGGCCAAGGAAGCTGCAGGCAACGCAACCGACAACGACCGCCTGAAGGCGGAAGGCCAGGCCGACCAGGTCAAGGCGGACGCCAAGAAGGTGGGCGAAAGCGTGAAGGACGAGTTCAAGCGCGACTAGCTGTATTGACCTGAGAGGTTGGTGACGCGGCTGGCTGGCGTCCGACCTTTGAGTGCGGTGTGGGCTCGATGGTGATTGTAGGCATGGAGCCAGTCGGGGAAAGCAGCAACCCGCTCGGCTTCTGAGCGGTAGGGTCGGATGTAGGCCCATTCCTCGAGCATGGTGCGGTTGAACCGTTCGACTTTGCCGTTGGTTTGTGGCCTGTAGGGGCGGGTGCGTTTGTGTTTGATGTTTGGCCCCAGCGCTTCGGCGAAAGCATGGGACCGGTAGCAGTTCCCGTTGTCAGTCAGAACACGCTGGACGGTAACTCCGTGTTCTTTGAACCAGGCGTTTGCCCGCACCCAGAAGTCTGCTGCCGTTTCCTTGGTTTCGTCAGTGAGGATCTCGGTGTAAGCCAGTCGTGAGTGGTCATCCACGGCATTGTGGAGGTAGTGGTAGCCAGGCCGGCGGTTGGCCTTGGTGCCGGTCTTGTTCTTCCAGCCAGCGGTCCTGCCCACGACTCGGTGTCCGCCGCCATCGGGGATCCGGCCCAGCTTCTTGATGTCCACGTGGACCAAATCCCCGGGCCTGTCGTGTTCGTAGCGGCGGATCACTCGTCCTGTGCCGCGATCGAGCCAGGTTAGTTTCGCCAGCCGGTAGCGGGACAGTACCCGGTGGACGGTCGAGGGGTGCAGGCCCAGCAGATAGCCGATCCTGGCAGGGCCCCACCGGCGGTTCACACGCACGGCGATGATCCTCCGCTCGGTACGCGTAGCAGTCCTGCGGGGCGAGGAATGTGGCCGACTCGAACGGTCCTCCATTCCGTCGGGTCCCTCCTCGCGGTAGCGCTTCGCCCAACGCTCAGCGGTCGGGACCGAGACCTGAAACCGCTCCGCAGCACGGCGCAGGCTCCAGCACTGATCAACAACGCACTGAGCGAGCTGCAACCGGCCACGAGGAGTGAGGAAAGCGTTAGCGTGGGACACGAAGACCTCCGTGTGTGGAAAAGGACTCTAGACAAGCCCCACTCCACCCGGAGGTCTTCTTCATGTCACCAAACCACCCCGAGCGTCACTAACGTCCGTGGTCAATACAACTAGCTGTTGCCGGCGCAGCCGCGGCGAACGGCGTGCTGCACCAACCCCAAACGGCGGCGGATCCCAACGGATCTGCCGCCGTTTCGTGCCCACTCACCACCCGCTGCGGGTGGGGGTGTGCCCTTTTCGGGAATCTTCGGGCATGGTCATCTCGGCCCGGAGCCCCAGCAGCCGGATGGGCTGCCCGGGCTCGATCCTGGCCAACAGTTCAAGCGTTCTTGACAGCACTTCTGCGGGATCCGACGTCCCCGCGATTTTCCGCGCGTAGGTCTTGGTGGTGAACGGGGCGTAGCGCACCTTCAGCGTCAGGCCAATGACGGGCCTTCCCTCAGCCGCGACGTCCTCCATCACCCGCGCCGCCAGCTCACGGACGGCGTCCTCAATGTGGGCGCCGTCGGTCAGATCGCGCTGGAAGGTGGTCTCGCGGCTGTGCCCCCGGGCCACCCAGGGAGTGTCGTCAACCACGCGCGCACCGTCGCCGCGTCCCAGCTGGGCGTACCACGGTCCCATCTTTGGGCCGAACTCAGGGACCAGGTCCCCGGGGTTGGCCGCCGCGAGCTCGGCAACAGTCCTGATGCCCAGGGCGGCGAGCCGCCGCGACACCGCCTTTCCCACGCCCCAGAGTTCCATGGTGGGGCGGCTTCCCATCACGTCCAGCCAATTCGCCGCCGTGAGCCGAAAGACGCCCGCAGGTTTGCCGAAGGTGGTGGCCACCTTGGCCCGGAGCAGGGTGTCCCCGATCCCGATGCTGCAGTGCAGGCGGGTTTCGGCCAGGACGGCCTGCTGCAGCTGCCGGGCAACGGCTTCTGGATCAGCGGTCCGGACGCCGACGAATGCCTCGTCCCAGCCAAGTACCTGGACCGTGGTTCCCGACTGGGAGCGCAGGACAGCCATGACCTTTTCGGACGCTTCGAAGTAGGCTTCCTGGTCCACGGGCAGGATGACCGCGTCCGGCACTTTCCGGGCGGCGACGCGCAGCGGCATCCCTGAACCCACGCCGTAAGCCCTTGCTTCATAGGACGCGGTGGACACCACGGCACGTTCGGTGGGGTCCCCGCGGCCACCCACAATCACGGGCTTTCCGGCGAGCTCCGGCCGGCGAAGCACTTCAACGGCAGCGATGAACTGGTCCAGGTCCACATGCAGCACCCATGGTTCGCTCACAAGCCCCAGTCTGCCCGGGCCCCGGGCAGTGCACCAGCCTCCGGAGGCCCGCTCCAGAAATCCACACCGTTTCCGTCCGCTGCCCGGTTAGCCTTAGCCATGGCCTACGTTGACCTCAGCACCGAAAGCAGCGCCGCCGGCGGCTCCCCTTCCCTGCGCGGCTACCTCGCCACACCGCAGGGCCAGGGTCCTTTTCCCGGCGTCGTGATGATCCACGAGGCCTTCGGGCTGACCGACCAGACCCGCAGGCACGCGGACAGGCTGGCCCGGGCGGGCTACCTGACGTTGGCGGTGGACCTGTTCAGCGAGGGCGGGGCACGCCGCTGCCTGGTCAGCACCATGCGCAGCATGACCGCCGGCACCGGCCGGGCTTTCACGGATATCGCGACGGCCCGGAAGTGGCTGGCGGCGTCCCCGCAGTCCACCGGAAAGACGGGTGTGATCGGCTTCTGCATGGGCGGCGGCTTCGCGTTGCTGGTGGCCAGGGACGGTTTTGACGTGGCCTCCGTGAACTACGGCCGCCTTCCCGGCAACCTGGACGATGCCCTCCGCGGCGCCTGCCCCATCGTGGCCAACTACGGCGGCGCGGACAAGCCCCTGAAGGGGGCCGGCGGCCGGCTCGAATCGGCCCTGGAGCGGCTGGGAATCGAGCACAGTTTCAAGGAATTCCCGGGGGCTGGCCATGCCTTCCTGAATGACGCGGAAGAAGGCCCCAGGTTCCTGCGGCCGCTCATGCGCGTCATGGGCGTGGGGCCGGACCCGGACTCCGCCCCCGAAGCATGGCAGCGGATCGAGGACTACTTCGCCCGGTACCTGAAAGACTCCACTACCTGACGGCCTGGGCGCGCCCTGACGCCAAGGAGGAAACGCCGACGGCGGGCGCCCCCACCCAAGGGGACGCCCGCCGTCGAACGATCTTCAGAAAGGCCGGGAAGGCTTAGGTGAACAGGGAGTTCCTGGGCTGGTTGTTCTTGACCTTCTGCCAGCCGAGCCACAGGAGGACGGCAAAGAACGGGATGGTCCCCAGGGTCCAAAGGCCCAGGTAGAACACTTCACCGTCCTTGCTGGTCATGGTGTCGAAGCCGATGAGCACGGTGATCGCCAGGAGGCCCAGCAGTCCGGCCCAGCTGCTCCACGGCGAACCAGGCATGGGCAGGGTGGAGGTGATGCCCTTGCGCCGGCGCAGCACAATTTGGCTGGCGAAGATGGAGCCCCAGCAGAAGATCACACCAATCGAGGCGGTGTTCAGTGCGAGGTCGAACGCGTGCGAGCCACCCAGCCAGATGTTCAGCAGGATGCCCACCAGGTAGAAAGCGGCGATGGCCAGGATGGCCGCGTAGGGCACGTGCCGCCTGGACATCCTGGTGAGCCACTGCGGGGCGTGGCCGTTGTTGGCCATGGTGCGGAACACACGGCCGATGGAGTACAGGCCGGAGTTGCACGAGGACAGGGCGGCGGTGATGACGATCATGTTCATGACATCGCCCACCCAGCCCAGGCCCATCTGGCCAAACACGGTGACGAAGGGGGAGGTGCCGGCCTTGTACTGGTCGGATGGCAGCAGCATGGCCAGGAGCAGGACGGACCCTACGTAGAACACCACGATACGGAGGACGACGGCGCGGATCGCTTTGGGCACTTCGCGTTCCGGCTTTTCCATCTCGCCGGCGGTGACGCCGACCAGCTCGATGCCGTTGTAGGCGAAGATCACGGCGTTCAGGACCAGGACCATCACCAGCGCGCCCTTGGGGAACATTCCGCCCTCGGCGGCGAAGAGGTTGTTGACCGAGGCGTGCCCGTCACCCACCTGGGCGTTGGTGACCACCATGAATGTGCCCACCACCAGGAAAATCAGGATGGCGCCGACCTTCAGGCAGGATGCCCAGAACTCGAATTCGCCGAAGGCCTTGACGCTGAGCAGGTTCACTGCCACGAGGAGCGCCAGCGCGGCGATTGCCGAGGCTTCCACGGGGACGTTGGGGAAGAAGAACTGGAAGTACAGGCCGATCGCGATGAGCTCGGCGATGCCGGTCATGCCCCAGTTAATGAAGTACATCCAGCCGGACATGTAGGCGCCCTTTTTGCCGAACATCTCGCCGGCGTAGCTCACCAGGGAGCCGGAGGTCTGGCGGTACATGATGAGTTCGCCCAGGGCCCGCATGAGCAGGTAGGCGATCACGCCGGCGATGGCGTAGGAGAAGATCAGGGCCGGTCCGGTGGAGGCCAGGCGTCCGCCGGCTCCCATGAAGAGGCCCACGCCGATGGCGCCGCCCATGGCGATCATGGTGACGTGGCGCCGGCCCAGGGTCTTGCTGTAGCCCTCGGCGCTGAGGGAGGAGTCGACGGCGGAGGATGGCGCCGTGCTGTTCATTAGGTCTGTGGGGGTACTTTGAGGCACAACTGTTCCTTGTGGGTTGGGGGTTGGCCGCATCCGGTCTTCGTATGATCGAGCTCACAAAATTCGGCTTGAAGGCCTTTCGACCTGCGAATGTGAGGGCGATCCGGCGAACTGCCGAAGCTTCACGCGACCTGACCATCCTACAAGACAGTCCGGGGTGGTACGTGACGCGCACAACACGTGCCGCACCCGGCGATAGGCTGGGGGTATGGCAACAGCCCACCGCTTACCGCCCGCTCCGCAGCCCCAGCTGTACCGGTTCTCCTCCATGGACCTGGCCACGTTGTGCCTCTACGTTGCCATCGCGGGCTTCTTCGCCGCAGCCGGTGACCTGGTGGCCCCGCTGCTCCGGCAGATTGCCCCGTCCCCCGCGGCAGCGTCGTACGCCGTGAACCTGCTCTTCTACGCCTCGGTGGGAATACTGGCACTGGTGGCGGCCCGCAAAGTAGTGGTGCGCGACCTCAAGGTACTGGCCACCCGCCCCTGGTTCACGCTGCTGATGGTCCCCGCGGCCGTGATTGCCATGATGATCCTCACCGCCGTGGTGGTGGCCGCGTACGGGCAGGTGGAAACGTCCCGGAACCAGGCTGGACTGCAGGCGCTGATGCAGCAGGTCCCGGCCTGGCTGATGGTTCCGCTGCTGGTGGTGGCGGGCCCTTTCGTGGAGGAATACATCTTCCGCCACCTGCTGATCGGCAAGCTGGGCAGGCGGGTCAACATCTGGATCTGCTGCATCCTGTCCGTGGTGCTGTTCGCTGCTCTCCACATCGTGGGGCAGGAGGCGGTGACCCTTACCGCACTGCTCCCCTACCTGGCCATGGGCGCCACGCTGGTCTTCGTCTATATGTGGACCGGGAGGAACGTGATGTTCTCCTACTTTGTGCATGCAGCAAAGAACCTGCTGGCCTTGATCCTGGTCTATGCCATCCCGCCGGAAGTCTTCAACCAGATGCAGAACGTCCAGGCTTAGGGCTCCTGCACGGAGGATCTTCCGCAACGCAGCACCCGCCTCTACGGTGGACGGATGGGACTGAATATCCAGATCGTTGTCGATTCCGTCAGGCCGCATGAACTCGCCGACTGGTGGGCGGAAACACTGCAGTGGGCCGTGGAACCCCAGGATGCCGGATTCATCCGCTCCATGATCGGGCAGGGCTATGCCACCGTGGACCAGACCATGACGCACCGCGGAAACCTGGTGTGGAAGGACGGCGCCGCCATCCGGCCGCCGGAGGAAATTGACACCAAGGCCCCCGCCCGGCGCATCCTGTTCCAGACCGCACCCGAGGAGAAGACCGTAAAGAACCGCGTGCACTGGGACGTCCGGCTGGACGGCCGGGATAAGGACGAGGTGCGGCGGGAACTGGAGGCCCGGGGCGCTTCCTTTCTCTGGTCGGCGCGGCAGGGCCCGCATTCCTGGCACACCATGGCGGACCCCGAGGGCAACGAGTTCTGCATCAGCTGACGCCGATTACTAGACTTGGACGGTGAGCAACCAGATCCCAGCCCCGGTGTCCGATGTCTTCGATCCCTTGCGCTGGCGGGTGGTGTCCGGTTTCGAGGACTTCCAGGACATGACCTACCACCGCCAGGTGGAGCGGGATTCCGACGGCGGCTGGGTGCGTGACCTGCCCACGGTCAGGATTGCCTTCAACCGGCCTGAGGTCCGGAACGCGTTCAGGCCGGGGACCGTGGATGAGCTCTACCGTGCCATGGACCATGCCCGCATGACGCCGGACGTTGCCACAGTGCTGCTCACCGGCAACGGCCCCTCCCCTAAGGACGGTGGCCACTCCTTCTGCTCCGGTGGCGACCAGCGGATCCGCGGCCGGGACGGCTACCGCTACGCCGACGGCGAGACCCAGGAAACCATCGACCCCGCCCGGGCCGGCAGGCTGCACATCCTGGAGGTCCAGCGGCTGATGCGCACCATGCCCAAGGTGGTCATCGCCGTCGTCAACGGCTGGGCAGCCGGCGGCGGCCACTCCCTGCACGTCGTCTCCGACCTCACCATTGCGTCGCGGCAGCACGGCAAGTTCAAGCAGACGGACGCCACCGTGGGAAGCTTCGACGCCGGCTACGGCTCCGCGCTGCTGGCCCGGCAGGTGGGGCAAAAGACCGCCCGCGAGATCTTCTTCCTGGCCCGTGAATATTCCGCTGAGGACATGGTCCGGATGGGTGCGGTGAATGAGGCCGTGGACCACGGGCGCCTGGAGGAAGTGGCCCTGGAATACGCAGCGGACATCGCCCGGCAATCGCCGCAGGCCATCCGGATGCTGAAGTTCGCCTTCAACCTTGCCGATGACGGCCTGGCCGGCCAGCAGGTGTTCGCCGGCGAAGCCACCCGCCTGGCGTATATGACGGATGAGGCTGTGGAGGGCAAGGAGGCCTTCCTGCAAAAACGCGACCCCGACTGGTCACGCTTCCCGCACTACTTCTGAGGCAGGACGGCAATGAACAGCGAAACCTCCACCCCTTCCGCCCACGGCGGACCCCTCAACATCGACCCGGCCCTGAAGGCCCTCGCGGCCGCCCTCCATGGCGAGGGTCCCGCCGTCGAACTCTCCGTGGGCCCGGACGGCGGGCTCGTCGTGGGGCACGTGGAGACGCCCGGGTGCGATGATGCCGTGGCCGTGGTGCGCACGTCCGGATCCACCGGCACCCCTAAGGCAACGCTGCTGACCGTGGAATCCCTGGCGGCCTCCTCGATGGCCACAGCCCTGCGGCTCAAGGGCGAGGGCCAGTGGCTGCTGGCGCTGCCCGTCCAGTTCGTCGCCGGCATCCAGGTGCTGGTCCGCTCCCTGTTCGCCGGCACCCGGCCTTGGGTCATGGACATGTCCGGCGGCTTCACCCCGGAGGCCTTCACCGCAGCCGCGCTGGAGCTGACGGACAAGATCCGCTTCACCTCGCTGGTTCCCACGCAGCTGCAGCGCCTCTTGGACAATCCCCCGCCGGAAACGCTCGCAGTGCTCCGGCGGTTCAACGCCGTCCTGCTGGGTGGCGCGCCTGCATCGCCGGCGCTGCTGGCAGCCGCCCGGGACGCCGGCGTCCGGGTCATCACCACCTACGGCTCCGCGGAGACCTCCGGTGGCTGCGTCTATGACGGCTACCCGCTGGAAGGCGTCTCGGTCCGCGTGGATCCGGACGGCCGTATCCTCCTGGGCGGGGACACGGTGGCCGCCGGCTACATCGAGGCCCCCGACGAGGAAACCGGCACGTTCTTCGAGGAGGACGGCGTGCGCTGGTACCGCACCAGCGACCTCGGCTCCATCGACGACGACGGCCGGCTCACCGTGCTGGGACGCGCCGACGACGTGATCATCACCGGAGGCGTGAAGGTTTCCGCAGGGCACGTCCAGGAGCAGCTGGAACAGTCCGACGGCGTCGCGGCCGCTTTCGTGGCAGGGGTTCCGTCCGCGGAGTGGGGCCAGGCCGTGGCGGCCTACGTGGCCATCGTCCCCCCCGGCGGGGACGGCCGGGAAGGTGCAGCCGGGCCCGAGGGCGGTGACACCGCCGTCGCCCTTCAACGGCAGTGGCAGACCCAACTGGGTGTCCTGGCGCCCAAGACGGTCCTCGCCGCACCGGAACTGCTGATGCTGCCCAACGGGAAACCGGACCGGCTCGCCATGACCGCACAACTCAGCGCCCTGCACGGGGGAAAGTAGAGTTGGACCTGCACCACCGCGGCGGGTGCGCACGTATCGTCCTGCCGTCTTACCGAAACAACACGAGGTACTAACCGTGGCCACAGCCGCCCAATGGATCCAAGGCGCCCGACTCCGGACGCTGCCGGCCGCAATCGCGCCGGTGCTGATCGGCTCTGCCGCCGCCTACGAGATGGACTCGTTCATCCTGCCCAACGCCATCCTCGCCGCGTTGGTGGCGCTCCTGCTCCAGGTGGGTGTGAACTTCGCGAACGACTACTCGGACGGCATCCGGGGAACCGATGATGACCGCGTGGGTCCGCTGCGGCTGGTGGGCTCCGGTGCAGCCAAACCTGATCACGTCAAGTGGGCCGCTTTCGGCGCCTTCGCCGTGGCCATGGTGTTCGGGCTGGTCCTGGTGCTGCTCACCCAGGCATGGTGGCTGATCCTGGTGGGACTGGGCTGCGTCATGGCCGCCTGGGGATACACGGGGGGCAAGAACCCCTACGGCTACAAGGGCCTGGGCGACCTTTTCGTGTTCGTGTTCTTCGGGCTGGTGGCCACGCTGGGCACCACGTTCACCCAGGCCGGCCACATCAACCTCTCAGCGGTGATTGGGGCCATCGGCACCGGGCTGATCGCCACGGCGCTGCTCATGGCCAACAACGTGCGGGACATCCCCACCGACATGCAGGCCGGCAAGAAGACCCTCGCGGTGCGCCTCGGGGACAAGCATGCGCGCGAAAGCTACGTCCTGATGCTCGCCGTCGCCATCCTGCTGGTGGTAATCCTGGCCCCGGCGCGGCCGTGGATCCTGATCGTGCTGCTGCTGATCCCAGCCTGCCTGATGCCGGCCTGGCTGATGATCAACGGGCGCAAGCGCAAGAGCCTGATCCCGGTCCTGAAGCAGACCGGCCTGATCAACCTGGGCTACAGCGTGCTGTTCTCACTGGGACTGGTCCTCAGCCACGGGTTCTAGCTGTTCTTGCCGCCCTTGGCGTTGTTGATGGTGATGTCGGGGTTGGCGTCCAGCAGGGCATCCTCGGCGTTGGCGTCCTGGACCTCGCCGGCTGAGCGCAGCGGCTTGGCTTTTCCGGAGAACCGGTGCTGCAGGGCTGCTGCCGCAGCATCGCGCTGCTTCTGGAAGAACAGGTAGCTGATGGCGAAGGCAATGACCGCGGCGCAGATCACGGACATCAACGCCCCCAGCTGCAGCAGAGCGAACAGGACGAACAGGGGCACAAAGATCGCCAGGCGGATGAGGGAATATTTCAAGAAGGCCACTCTTCAAGTTTAGCCGCCTCCGCCAACGGCCCCTGCCCGTCCTGACGATAGACTTAATAGCATGCTGCTGTTCCGTGTGGCCTTGGCCGTCGCAGTCCTCGTCATCTTCGTGTATGGCCTGGTGGACGTGATCCGCACTGAAGGCCGCCTGACCCGGGGTATTTCCAAACCTGCCTGGATCATCGTACAGATCGTCCTGCCTGTCCTGGGCGCCATCCTCTGGCTGCTGATCGGCCGCCCCCGGGGCACGGCGCAGCCGCGTCCCAGCTACCCGCACCCCGTTGCGCCGGACGATGATCCTGACTTCCTGCGCAACCTTGAGGCACGGCGCCGGAACCAGGCAGAGGCCGACCGCCTGAAGAAACTCCGCGATGAACTCGAGGCCAAGGCCAAGGCCAAGGCCAAGGAGGAAGGCGGCAAGGGCCGGCGTGGTACGGACGAACACGACGCCGACGGGCTGAAATAGGCCCATGGTGTCCCCGGCCGGCGGCGAAGAGCGGCCCGTGTCCGCGCCCCCGCCCAGGCCCGGGCTCTCCTACTCCTCGCCCCCGCCCATCCCGGTGGCTCCCCGTGTCCCCGGCGCGGTCCGCGCCGCACGGACGCTCTGGCTCCTCAGCTTCGCAGCGGGGCTTGCCGTCCTGTTGGGGTCCTTCATGGCCCGTGATTCGAACCTGCAGCGCCTCCGCGGGGTGGTGGCGGGCATGGCTGGGGGCAGCGGCGCCGGGGTGGCCACCACCGCCAGCACCGTCTTTTGGGGAAGCATCGCTGCCCTGCTGCTGATGACCCTGCTGGAGGCGGCCGTCCTTGCCGCTTTGCTGGGACGCCGGGCCTGGGCCAGGTGGACGCTGGTCCCCCTGCTGGCCACCCACCTGCTCCTCCTCATTCCGGCGTCCGCCTTCCTGGTACCCGGCGGTGCTGCGGGCAGCTACGTGGTGATGCTCTGGGCCGCCGGATTGCTCCTGGCCTTTGCCGGGCTGGCGCTCCTGTTCCTGCCCTCCGCCGGGGCCTGGGTAAAGCACGAGGGCGCACGCGGCTAACGCCTGGTCCTACGCCGGCTGCCGTTGCCTGTCCCTGCCGCTGCAGTCCGCGAGGATTCCCTCACAGCTCCGGATGACAACCCGGCATGCCTCAACAGCGGCCCGCGCGGTCAGCGGGCTTTCCGCAACTGCCCGCCATTGAACCAGGCGGCGCCTGGCCTCCGCCGCCACTTCCTCCAGGCCCGAACCCGCAACCAGGCCCAAGCGTGTGCAGGGATCCGGACCGCCTCCCCCCAACAGCTGTTCCGCCGCCGCCGCGAGGTTGGGGGGCAGCTCCCCCCCGGTGGTCCGCAGTGCCGCCAGCAGCCGGAGCTCCCGGAACTCATGCGCGCTGGCCTGCAGCCGCTCCAGGGACGCCGCCAGGTGTTCCGTCCCCTGCCGGGGCCGGCTTTCCAGGAGGTCTGCCACCGCCACGAGCGCAGTCCGGGCCTTGAGCGCTTCTGCCCGGGCCTGGAACTGCCGGTTCACCACCTCCAGCAGGGAATCCAATCCGCTGCGCCGGGCCAGCTCGTGCGCCAGCGGCGTGGGCTCACCAAACCCGTTCCGGATCAGGACCGCGGCAAGCCGGATGCCGAAAAGCCCGTAGCGCTCCAGCAGCGATGCACGGGCCTCTTCCGTCAGCCCCTCAGGTTCCGTGGACCGGCGGAACCGGTCCGCGGACAGCATCAGCCGTTCCCGTGCTGTCCGGTCCATGGCTGCCAGCGACTGGAGGGCCTGGAAGTCCGGCTGCCGCAGGGTGCGGGCGCTTTGCGCCAGCAGCCCTGCCACGGGAACCACGCCCAAGGCCAGCTTCCGCAGTCCAGGGTCGCGGCTGTACCTTTCGGCAATGGTGGCGGCAGAAAGGAGGGAGTCGATGCGCCCGGCCCCCACTTCGTCTGCCCGGGACAGCACAGCGACAGCGTTGACCGTACCGGAGCGGCCGGCACCGGTATCGCGGAAGGATTCCAGGAACCGGAGGTCGGAGGCGTGAAGGTGGCGCATCAGGTAGATGACCGCGTCAGCTTCCGACGGCGAATCCTCCGGGGCCAGGAACCGTACCGACCGTGCGGAGACATCCCGGGAGAGGGACGCGATCCCGGGAGTGTCGATCAGGGTCATCGCGCGCAGGGCCGGCGACGGCCATTCGACGTCGAGGCGCTCCACCTCTTCGGCCCGGATGCCGTCCAGGACGAAGACCAGGCGGCCGTCGACGCGTTTCAGGGGCAGGTTCCGGGGCTCCCCCGCAAAGGGGTGCAGCGTGATGCGTGGGGTGTGGCCGTGCCGGTACCACGTCACAATCCGCGTGCATTCGCCGGTGTCCGTGGGCGCAATTTCCTCGCCGAGGATGGCGTTCAGGAGCGTTGACTTGCCCGCTTTCACCATGCCGGCGACGGCGATCCGCAGCGGCTCAGCCAACCGCTGCGCATACCCCTGGAGCGCGGCGGAAGCCTGCGGGTCGTCAGCGTATGCCTCAAGCGCTTCCCGGATCAGCGCGGCGGCCCCCGCTGTGGTGGATGCCGTCATCCCACCCCCGCCGAGGCACGGGTGCCTGCCGCAATGGCTTCAGCGGAGACAGCTTCCGCGGCCCTGTGCAGGGCATCGACCTTTGCCAGCTGGGTCCGGATGTCCCGGATCCGTCCTTCCCTCTCCTGCGTGAAGGAGTTTGCAGCCTTCTGGGCAGCAGCCACCGAATCGGACAGCGACCGGTGGTATTCATCGGCGATCTCCGTGAAGTGGTCGCGGATGGTCCGCTGGACCAGGCGGAGGCGGTCCTTCAGCTGCTTTCCAACCTGGAATATGACATCGTCCAGCTGGCGCCGCACCAGCGCCTTGGCTTCACCCTGGCGGCGCTTCAAGCGTGTTTCCCTGTCCTCGCGGTAGGCCTTGCGTCCCAGCAGCAGCCCGGCGCCCACGGACAGCGGATTGATCAGGGCCATTCCGAAGATACCGGTCAGGAGCCCGAACATCAGGACACCGCCGTAGGATCCGCGCATTCCGATGAGGACTTTCTGGATCGGGTTCACACGGCCGGGATCAAGCTCCGGCATCCGGTCCACCGGGTCCAGGGCGTCCCCGGAATCGGAGACCTGCAGGACCGGCAGGGACACCTCGTCGGCGGCGAAGTGCCCGGCCACCTGCGCTGCCAGCCACTGCGAGCGCTCGCTGGTCCAGACGAAGGTGTCCGACACTGCCGCGGCAACGCATTCTTCCAGCCATTGCGTGAATTGTGGCCATACCGGCCCCGGATCACCTTGGTCGATGGCTGTTTCGGCTTCCTTTTGGATCCGGCGCAGCCGGTCCCGGAGATCGTACTCCATGTCAGAGATGAGGTCGTTGATGCCGTCGCTCAGTGTCAGCTGCCACCGTGCGGACCGCTTCCGCAGGTGGTCCGCCTCCGTCTTGGCCTGTTCCAGGGCCGCGAGCATCTGCGGCGTGCCGCCCGGGTTTTCCAACGCGTCGAGCTCGGACTGCAGGGCCAGCCGCAGGTTGTCGGTAACGGACAGCAAGTCCTGGCTGACGGAGCGCCGTTGGATGCGTTCCGCCTTGCCCACGATGTCGTTACGCAGGTAGGCCACCAAGGCAGGGAATCCGGATTCGGAGTTGAGCTCGCTGTCCTGCAGCCGTGAAGCCTCCAGGCGAAGATCCGCGGACAAGGGGAACAACGGGATCTCCGGCGCCACCTGGTCCAGGTATCCCCGGTCAAGTTCCTCCACCCGGCGCCAGTCCGGGTAGAGGTCTGTCTTGGACAGGACGGCCGCAACGTTTGGGGTGATCCGCATGGCCTGGCGCAGGAACCGCAGCTCAGGTTCGGTGTATTCCTGCGAGGCGTCCGAGACCAGCAGCATGGCGTCCGCGGCGGGCAGGGCCGTGAGCGTGGTCAGCGCATGGGTGGAGTTCATTCCACCCACTCCCGGGGAGTCGATGATGGCCAGTCCCCCGGTAAGGATTCGGCGGGGCAGGCAGACCTCCGCAGCGGCGAGCTTCCTGCCGTTGCCCGGGTTGCCCTGCTCGGAGACGAGCGCGGGCAGGTCCGCGAGCTGCACGGGGCGGCGCTCGATCGTGCCGTCGGCGCCGTCCCCGCTTCCGTCATCGCCGGAAGCGCCGGGGTCTTTCACCGCGGGGACCAGGACCGTGGCGGAGGGTGTCTCCCCGTACCTGACGATGGTGGGCACGGACGTGGCAATATCGTCATCGACCGGACACACCGGGGCGTTCACCAGGGCGTTGATCAGCTTGCTCTTCCCCTGTTTGAATTCCCCCACCACAATGACCCGGATGCTGGGATCCTGCAGGCGGCCCAAGGCCTGGTCCAGCCGCCTGCGCAGGTCAGCACGTTCACCGCTGCCCACCAGCTGAACCCCCTGCTCCAGGAGCCTTGCCAGCTGACCGGCCGTCGTCGGCCCCTGCTGCCTCACCGGTCCTGAATCTGCCACAGCATGTCCCCCTGTTCCAGTTAGGTGTTAGAGCGCTGTCGAGTCGTCTATGGGGGCGTGGTGGTCCGGGTCCACATCCGTGTGGGTGGAGTTGTCCTCCGGGAGACCGAGGTGGTTATCCGCCTCCCCCAGGTCGCCCTCCATGAGGCCCGTTGCCGCATGGTCCTGGAAGGAATCGTCCACGTGCGTTTCCGCCGCCGTACCTGTGGAGGTGTCCGGGCTGTACGGGTCCCCGGCCTGGATGAAGGTGTGGGCGGAGTTGTCGCTGGACGAGTCACTGGCGTCGGGGGTTGTGTCCATGCTGACGGAATGGTCCGTGGTTGCCAGGTGGCCGTCCATGCCGTGGGAACGGTCCAGGTTGTCGTCGAAGGAGTTGTCCGTGTCCAGGACCACGTCGGTGTCGAAGGCGTCGGATTGGCCACTGCCCATTCCAGCGTCTCCGCCCGCGTGGGTGGACTGGTCCATTGAGTGGTCCGTGCTGTAGGTATCCCTGATGTTGCCGGCGTCCCGGGCACCCGCGTCATCGCCGGCGGAAACAGCGTGGTCACCGGTGGCAGCCACCGCTGCGTTGTCGAACCACTGCTCCACGTCTCCGTGTGCCCAGATGTTCTGGCTGACGGACTGGTCCGTGAAGATCCCCCGGTCATCCAGCATGGTGGTGTTGGTGGTGTACGAGAAGTGGTTCACCACGTGGTGGAGCTGCTGGACTGCGTTGGCGTGATCGTCATGGTCGTAGTTTCCGCCCTGTCCCAGGCCACGTCCACCCGTGTACACCGCCGGCAGGGCCCCGGCATGGGCGGCAGTTGCACCCGGCTGCCCAACCCATGCGCTGTTGGCGCCGAGGTTGGGGGCGCGGTCAAAGGATGCCGCATTTACAGTGATGGGAGCGTAATCCAGGACAACCGGCATAGCGGCGTCAACGTCAGCGGAGCCCACGTTGCCCAGGCCGTGTTCCGCGAGCGCCCTCTCGGGGTCGGCCAGGAACGCCTGGACCGCCTCCCGGTCGCCGAAAAGGTGCATCAGGAACTGGACAAGGTCGTTTGCGAGTGTTGGCATATGCGTGGTCCTCACATCTTCTTCGAGTTGCGATCATCAGGCGGCGTTCCCTTTTGCCTCAAACCTAGGTTCGCTTCCGCTGCATGGCATCGGGCCCGTTCCCCCTACACGCTGGTTCCGCTCCGGGGTGATTGGCATGGTGCGCATAGGGGCATTAGGGGCTCACTCCTGTTGCGGGTTGAGCTGTTGGGAGCTCTCAACACCGAGCGCAAGGCGCAGTCGTGCCAGGAGGTCAGAGCGGTTTTCGGCACCCAGCCGGCGCCGGATTCTGGCAATATGGTGCTCTGCGGTCCGGGGTGAGATGTAGATCGCTTCCCCGATTTCGCGGTAGGTCTTGCCTTCAAGCACCAGCCGGGCGACTTCCTTTTCGCGCTCGCTCAGTCCGGATGCGTCCGGCTGCCCCACTTTGCCGGGTCCGTCCGCACCGTTTCCTGCGTCCACCTCGCCGGATCCTGGTGGCCCGCCGGCCGGAGGACCCTGGGGATGGAGGTCCCGGGCGCAGGAGAGCAGGCGCATCATGTCCCGCCGTTCGTCGGCCCGGGCGGCCGCATGCCCCGCGAGCCGCGCGCCTTCCCAGGGCATTCCGACCGCTGCCAGCAGCCGGGCGGCGCCTTCCACGTCAGCGGTGCGGAACCGGCCTGCCAGCACTGACACCCAGGCCTTGCCGGCCGTGGCCAGGACCGCGGCAAGCTGGCTGTGGGCGGAGGCCTTGGCCAGTGCCGATGCGTGTGGAGCCAGGTCTGCGGGCCTCTCATTCAGCAGCGCGGCCTGGACGGCGGACCAGTGCAGGGGAACGGACCACAGAGCGGGTTCGCCGAGGCGCCCCAGCAGCTTCCAGGCGTCCTCCAGGTATTGCGCCACGCGGCGCGTCTCCCGCAGGCGGGCAGCGGCGATCAGCAGCTCCCCCCATGGCAGCAGGTTGTAAAGGTCAACCGAGGTGTGCAGCATGGCCTCGCGGGCCCGTTCCCATGCGCGGATGAGCTCGGGCACGTCCCCGTTCCGGCGCGCCAGCCCCACTTCCAATGCGGCGGACAGGAACTCATCGCGCGGGACCAGCGGCCAATGGTTGGCCTTGGCCGCTTCGGTGGCGGCAAGCCGGGCGTCCTCGAGTTTGTCCTGCATCATGGCTGCCCAGGCTTGGAGCAGCAGGAGCCTGGGTTGGGCCGCGTTGCCGCCCTGCCCCGCGGCTGCCGCCGCCCTGCAGACTGTCTCCGCCAGGTGTGGCTCACCGCTGTGCAGTGCCAGGAGTGCTGCCAGTGCAGCGGGTGTTTCCGGCAACGGAAGGGCCGTCCCGGCCGAGTTCAGCATGTCCGAGGCATGGATCAGGATGGAAATGCCTTGCTGCGGCTTTTCGCCCAGGGACGCGAGGATTCCCTGTCCGGTCTGGACCAGGGCGGCGGACAGGAGCGTCGGCGACGCCGGGGGCGCGTCCGGCTGGAAGAAGGCCTCCGCTCCTGCCCGGTCGCCGGAGCCAATCATGGCGACGGCGGCAAGGGGTGCCGAGGCACCTACGCGGCCCGGGCCCAGCCAGCTGTAGACGTCCGCGCCGCGCGCCAGCATTCCCCGCTGCGCCCAGACGGAAGCACCGACATCTGCCCCGCGGCGCACGTCGGGCGGCTCTGTGCTGACCAGGAGCGAGTCGATGATGCGGGCGGCGGCATCGAGTTCCCCGTCCCCGGCTGCGGCCTGGGCGCGCCGGGCCGCAGTGGCCAGCGGGTCGGCGCCAGCCAGGAGCGCCTCCTCGTAAAGCTGCCCGGCGAGCCGGGGATCACGCTCCAGGGCAGCGTTCGCAGCCTGTTCCAGTTCCAGCGCAACCCGTGGATCAGCCAGGCCGCCCCTGGCGAGCTCGCGGGCAAGGGCTCCGAGGGGTTGTCCCGTGGCAGCGAAAACAGTCACCAGCTCACGTTGGAGTGCGTGGACCTTGGCGGCCGGGGTGGCCGCCAGCAGTGCGTGCTGGGCGGTGCCCACCACCGTGCCATCGGGCCTTAGCAGCCCGGCACTCTCGGCCCGGTCCACCAGTGCATCAAGATCTTCCACTGCTCCCCCGGCGAGTTTGTGCTGAAGGTCCGCAGGGAGTGGCCCGGGCAGGGCGAAGCCCACCGAGAGTGCGAGCAGCAGTTCACGTACGGCCGCATTCGCCCCCTTGAGGTGGTTGGCCATCAGCTCCGCGCCAGGGGGCGGCTGCCCTTGGTGGTCCGGTGAGGTATGCAGGGGAATGAAGTGCTCTGCCCGCTGGAGTTGCCCGTCCATGTCAGGCCGCCGGCGGGGTGGTCGGGTCCGTTGTTGCCACGGCAGTTTCAGTTGCCGTGGCAGTGGGCTCAAGCGCCGTGTCCTGCGGCGTCGGGCTGGCCTCAGCGCTGAGCTGGGTGGGAGTGGTTCCCGGGTCCGGGCTTGCCGTGGCGGTTGGAACATCCGTCTGTACGGGCGTGCCGGTGGCGCTGACCGGCGTGGGTGAGACCGCCGGGACAGGCGTTGCGGTGCCACCCGCGCCGGATCCCGTAGGAGTTGGGCTGGCTGTCGGCGTGGTGATGGTGGTGGGAGGCGTTGTCGGAACCGGCGAAGGGGTGCCGGGCGGCGGCGTGGCAGTTATGGTTGCCGCATCCAGGACGATCCCGCTGCCGGCAGTAGAACCGTTGGAACTGGATGGGGCGCTGGCTGCAGGAGCTGCGCCTGCCGGCACAGGGCTGCCTGCATGTGCCCCGCCGGCGGCCGCCGTCCCCTCGCCGCCGGTTGCATGGTGTCCCGTCGGCTGGGCGGACGCGCTGGCGGTGGCTTCCTGGCTGGCCTGCGTGCTGGCGCTGGCCTCGACGCCGGCCAGCGGCCGGGGCACGGCGGCTGCCGCTCCCCCTGCATGGGGTCCCTCTGTCCCCCCAGCCCCGACGGAGCCGCCCGTGGTACTGGCGCCCGCCTGCGGGACGAACATTGCGGTCAGGCTCCCGAAACCGTCCGGACTCTGCGCGGCCGTCGCCGTGAGGATGGTGAGGACAGCTGCGGCTGCGGCGACGGCCGTGACCCGGACGGTGGGTTTCGGCGCGTGCGCGCCGCCCTTCCCTTTACCGTCTCCTGCCACCGTCGTGTATTTCCTTGACCAGCTGGGCATTGTGGGAGCAGGCGGGGCGGTGGGCACGATTGGAACGGGAGGCCC
Source organism: Pseudarthrobacter sp. NPDC080039 (assembly GCF_040702335.1). Classification (NCBI taxonomy): domain Bacteria; kingdom Bacillati; phylum Actinomycetota; class Actinomycetes; order Micrococcales; family Micrococcaceae; genus Pseudarthrobacter; species Pseudarthrobacter sp. NPDC080039. The sequence goes on from NZ_JBFBKY010000006.1 coordinate 157,152, forward strand.
GACGGCGGCAGTCGCCCCTGCGCCGTCCCCCCGGGACCCGGGCGCTTCAGCCCCGTCCGCTGCCGCGGCCTCCGCTGCTGCAGCCTCCGCTGCGGAGGTGAAAGCGAGAAGCGCCGCCACGGCGGCCCCCAGGCAGATGGAGGATTTCGGGTCCGCGTCCACGGCGATGGGGCGGTCCAGCCGCTCCGACACCAGTTCGGCCACCAGCGGAATCCGGGAGGACCCCCCGATCAGCAGCACCGTGGAAAGGTCGGCCGGCTCCAGGTGCAGCTGGGACAGGGAGTGCTGCAGCGCCTCCACCGTTTCCCGCAGGGGCTCGTCGATCAGCGCCTCGAACTCGGAACGCACCAGCCGTACCTGCTGGTGGACTCCCGGCAGGAACACGGGAATATTGGCCTCGCTGTCCACGGACAGCGCTTCCTTGGCCTCGACGCATTCGCGCCGGAGCCGGGCCAGGGCTCCCAGCACGGCCGGATCGGTGGGATCCAGGTCATTGAGTGCGGTCCCGGTGTGCGCGGCAACGTAGCCAAATACGGCGGCATCGAAGTCGGCGCCGCCCAGGTCTTCGATGCCCTCCGGGCGCCCCATCAGGTCAAAGCGGCTGCTGCCGGACTTCCTCAGGACGGCCGTATCGAAGGTACCCCCGCCAAGGTCGTATACCGCGATGGTGCTTCCCTCATCGACCCGGACCTGGGATGCGTAATGCAGTGCCGCGGCCTCTGGCTCCGGAAGGAGCGTGATGTTCTCCAGGCCGTGGGCTGCGAGGGCGTCCCGGATGACGGACAGGCGGTGGATTCCCCATGCGGCTGGGTGGGTGAGGAAGAGCGCCGACGGCGGCCCCCCTTCCCGTTCGGCAGCCCGGTCTGCCACCCACCGGGCCATGGTGGCGAAGACCTCCTCAGGCTGCAGCGCCAGGGTTCCCAGGATGATGGGTACGTCGTCCCCGATCCTGCGCTTGAATTCCCGCACCACGCGCTCCGGCGAGTCCAGCCCGCGGCGCTCCGCCGCCTCGCCTACCAGGACGGCTCCCTCTTCCGGGAAGTACAGGACCGAAGGCACCGAAGCCCCGCGCGACCCCAGGGGCAGGCTCTCGGGCACAGGGGAGGCACCCTTGTGAAAACGAACCACGGCGGCCGCCGTGAAACTTGTCCCGACGTCAACGGCGAGAGCGTAGCTCATGGGTACCTCGAAAGGCTGGTGGTCCACATGCAAGCTTCATCACAGTGAACGTCACCAACGTAGCACCATCGAAGGACGGGGGAACACCCCTGTTGCTACATCGAATTGCCATTCGGCCGATCTATGCCGCCTGGCGGCGGAAAAGGGGCCGAAAGTCCCGGCTGCCGGGCCCGGGCAGGACCCTATAGGCCGGAGTAGGAGTGGAGGCCGTTGAAGAGCGTGTTGACGATGGTGAAGTTAAAGATCACGCAGAGGTAGCCCACGATGGACAGCCACGCCGCCCGGGTTCCGGTCCAGCCGCGCGTTGCGCGGGCGTGCAGGTAGCCGGCGTAGACGACCCAGATAACGAAGGTCCACACTTCCTTGGTGTCCCAGCCCCAGAACCGGCCCCAGGCCTTTTCCGCCCAGATGGCGCCGAACATCAGGGTGAAGGTCCAGCCGATGAAGGCGATGGCGTTGATGCGGTAGGACAGGTTTTCCAGGCTCAGTGCTGAAGGCACCAGGCGCATGAAACCGAGCTTGTCGGCGCCGCCGGCGGCAGCCGTCTTCTGCCGGTGCGACTGCACCAGCTGCAGGGCGGACATCGCGAACGTCAGGGTGAACAGTGCGGAGGAAAGAACCGCGATGGAGACGTGGATAACCAGCCAGTAGCTCTGCAGGGCGGGAACGAGGTGGCCCACCGGGGTCCAGAACGCCACGGAGGCAGCCACCATCATGATGATCACCAGGCCCACTACGAAGGTGCCCAGGAAGCGGAGGTCGCGGCGGATCAGCGAAAGAAGGAACACGGCCGCCACCAGGAATGCGCCGGTGGTGAGGAATTCGTACATGTTGCCCCACGGCACGCGTCCGGCGCCCAGGGCCCTGGTGACCACGCCCGCGCCGTGGATAACGGCGGCAAGGGTGGTCAGGGCTACGGCGACCCGCGCCGGAACCCGGCGCTCCGCGGCGTACTTCATGTCGCCGTCGGCCGTCCTGACACCCCCGGTGCCTGCACCGCCGGCCCTGGCAGCAGACGACGACGGACGCTCGGCCCGGTCGGCCGGCCCGTCCAGGCGGGCCCCGGCAGAGCCCGCGGCCACCCCGGCAGCTACGGGGACCTTGGCGGCGGTCCCGGCCTGGGCGGCCTTGAGGTCCACGGCCCGGAGGGCCTTGCTGCTCTTGGCAAGGTCCCAGGCGAAGGCGATGAAGGCCACGGTGTAGGTTCCCGCCGCCAGCAGCATGAAGAGTTCGCTGTACTGGCCCATGGTTTCGTTGATTCCAAATGGCATTACTGGTCCTTTTCGGGCCCGGTAGGGCCTGCTGGGGTGGTGAGGGAGCCTGCGGCATTGTCGACGGAGCCTGCGACATTATCGCTTGTCCGGCTGGGAGTTTGCTGGGATGTGGCGCTGTCTTCGGCGGCGGAATCTTCGGGCAGCTGCCACTCGGTGGAGAAGAGTTTCCGAAGGGTTGCCGCTTCTCCGGCCAGGCGGTGGTCTTCGCCGCGGGCCAGGAGCCCGTATTCCACCATGGTGCGGCCGTCGTCCGCGGTGCCCGTGCGCACCCAGACGCGCCGGCGGTTGACGTAGAGCGACAGGATCAGGCCGGCCACCGCCAGGAGTGCGAAGACCAGGGCGGACACCTGCCCGGGATTGTGGTGGATGTCCACGCCAATGTAGCGCTTCACGCCATCGAAGCTGATGCTGCCCTTGCCGTCCGGCAGCGTGTAGGTGGAGCCGGGGGCAAGCGTGATGCCGCCGGCGGCCAGGTTGCGGGCGTTAAGCGGGGTCAGGTTCTTGACGTCGAGTTCGAAGACGTTCTGCGGAGCACCGGTGTCCAGGCCCAAATTCCCGTAGTAGGAGTTGAGGGTCAGCTGCGGGTTGAACAACTCAGGATCGGCACTGAACGAAACGTTCTTGTCATTGACGAAGGCGGTGGGCAGGAAGAAGCCCACAAACCCGAGCTGGTCCGGCTTGGCGTCCGGAACCTTGATGACCACCGAGGAATAGTAGTTCTGGCCCTGCAGCTTGGCCACCACCGGGCCCTGCATGGCGATGTTGCCGGTCCCGTCCCGGATGGTTACCACCGGCGCGTAGCCGTTGCCGGTGAGGTAGATGCTGGTCCCTCCGAGGCTCACGGGGTCGTTGACCTTCAGGAGCTCCTGCTTGGGCGGGGCGTCGGGGTTTTCCTTGGTGGTCACGGTGGCTGCGAAGTCGATGGGCTGGCCGAACTTGCCCTTGGATTCGCGGTCGAACGTGATGTTGAACTTGTCCAGCTGCAGGGAGTACGGCTGCAGCTGGCTCGACTGGAAGTTAGTGCCCGGGCTGAACTGGTCGTAGCCCACCAGGGTGTTCACGAACGTGTCGCCCTCCACCAGGATGCGCTGGCCGCTGTAGCCAAACAGTCCGCCCGCGGCCACGGACACCAGCACGCCGATGAGCGAGGTATGGAAGACCAGGTTGCCGACTTCCTTCAGGAAGCCGCGCTCGGCACCCAGGGACGGAAGGGCGCCGTCGGCATCCCTCACCTCCACGCGGTAGCCGCGCTTCCGGAGTATCCCGGCGGCATTGTTGATGGCGTCCGACGCCGGAATGCCGGCACCGGAGGGAATCACCAGCGTGCCGTATTCGGGCAGCCGGGAGAGGCGCTGCGGGGTCCGCGGCGGCTGGGAGCGCATGGCCTTGTAGTGGGCGATGGCGCGGGGAACCACGCAGCCGATCAACGAGATGAAGAGCAGCAGGTAGATAGCCGAGAACCAGACCGAGGAGTAGACGTCGTAGAGCTGCAGGTTGTCCAGCAGCTTGCCGTAGTCAGGGTGGTCCGTGATGTATTGGGTGACGTTGGCCGGGTTGGCCGGCCGCTGCGGGAACAACGAGCCGGGCACGGCGGCGACGGCGAGGAGCAGCAGCAGGAACAGAGCGGTGCGCATGCTGGTCAGTTGGGTCCAGGCCCATCGGAGCATGCCCTTGAGCCCGAGTGCCGGAAGGGCAGCCTGGGCTTTTGCCTCCGCAAGGGGGGCGGATTGCTTTTTCTTTACGTTCACGCGCTCGCTCATTAGATTGGCAACTTCACATCGGTTTGGAACCAGTACTGCAGCCCGGTCACCCAGGCACCCCACACGCCGGTGGCCATCAGCAGCCCGAGCACCACCAGGATTCCGCCGCCGGTCCGCTGGATGGCCAGCCGGTGCTTGCGGAAGAAGGCCATGACGCCCATCCCCCGGCGCAGGGCCAGGGCGATCAGCAGGAACGGGATGCCCAGCCCCAGGCTGTAGACAAAGGCCAGGAAGGCACCCTTGGCGGCAGAGGACCCGCCGGAGAGGCTGAGCAGCTGCACCGCGGAGTAGGTGGGGCCGATGCACGGCGCCCACCCCAGCCCGAAGGTCAGCCCCAGCAGGGGCGCGCCCCAGAGGCCTGCCGGCGGTTTGGCGTGGATTTTCGCGTCCCGCTGGAGCCAGCTGAAGCCGCCCATGAACACAATGCCCATGATGATCACCAGGAGCCCCAGGAGCTGGGTGATCCAGGCGTTCTGGCTGCCCGTGATAAGGGTGCCCAGCTGGCCGAACGCGCCGCCCAGGAGGACGAAGATCACGGAGAAGCCCAGGACGAACAGGCCGATCCCGGCCAGCATCCGGCCGCGTTTTTGCTTGTGCAGGTCCACGCCGCTCAGGCCCGTCACGTACCCCAGGTAGCCCGGGACAAGTGGAAGGACGCAGGGGGAAAGGAAGGAAACCAGGCCGGCGAGCAGTGCCACCGGGATGGCCAGCAGCAGGGATCCGCTGAGGATGGCTTCTGCAAAGGGGCTGTTCACGGTCCCGGCCTGTCCCTACTCCGCCACGGCGGCGGTGATGAGGGCCTTCAGGGTGCCCTTTTCGATCTCGCCGAGAACGCGGGAGGCAACCCGTCCCTGCTTGTCCAGGACCAGGGTGGTGGGCACGGCGCCGGGGGGAACCAGGCCGGACACGGACAGCAGGACGGCCCCGTCCTTGTCATTGAAACTGGGGTAGGTGAGGTTGAAGGTCTTCTCGAAGGCCTCGGCCGTTGCCTTCTCGTCGCGGAGGTTAACGCCGAAGAACTGGACGCCCTGGTCCTTGAACTCCTGGTGCAGCGATTCCAGGAGCGGCGCCTCCACCCTGCACGGGGCGCAGGCCGCGAACCAGAAGTTAAGGACGCTGACCTTTCCCTGGAAATCGGCCGGTGTCACCTTGGTGCCGTCGAACAAGGCTCCCTGGACCTGCACGGCTTCCTTGCGGTCCGCGGCGGCGAACTCCGTCACGGAGCCGTCCCCGGCAACGTAGTTCTTGTTGTCCCCCGCCTTGGCCTGCTTGGCCAGCGCATCCTCCTGGGCGCAGCCGGACAGGCCAAGGGTCAGCGCGGTCAGGGCCATGCCGCCGGCGGCCAGGAGGCGGCGGCGGGAAGGAAGGTTGTGGTTGTTGCTCACTGCTAGGCTCCAGGGGTGCTGGCGGCACCGGGAAGAAGGGACGCCGCGGGTTCGCTGTACTCGACCCGCAGGAGCGAGCCGTCGTCGTCGAATACCAGGGACGTGACGGAGGTCAGGGTGCATTCGCGCTTGCGGGGGTCGTGCCACAGGGGCCTGCCCTCGGCGCTCAGCCGGGTGGCCCAGATGGGCAGCTGGTGGCTTACCAGGATGGCCTCGGGACCGGCGGTGCCAAAGTCGCCCGCAGCACGTTCGATGGCCTGCAGCCGCGCGTCCTGCACGGCAGCCGCCACGCGTGCGGCCTGCTGCTTGTACGGCTCACCCCAGGACGGGCGCAGGGGGTTGACCAGGCGCGGCCAGTGCTTGGGGCGCCTGAGTTCCGCCCTGGTGACTTTCATGCCCTCGAAGTAGTTTTCCGCTTCGATGATCCGCTCATCGGTGTGGATCTGCAGGTGCAGGGCTTCCGACGTCGGCCGCGCGGTTTCCTGTGCACGGTCAAGCGGTGAGGCGGCCAGGTAGGTGATGCGGGCGCCGCGCTCCGCGCGCTGCCGGAAGTGTTCGGCAAGCATCCGCGCCATCTCCTGCCCCAGTTCGGAGAGGTGGAATTCCGGGAGCCGTCCGTAGAGAACGCCGTCGGGATTATGGACCTCGCCGTGGCGGAGCAGATGGACAGTGGCTTGGGGCATGTGTACCAGTTTCTCAAAGATGGCGTGCGATCCGAAATCTTCTACGTCGAGTAGAACTGAAGTTTTTGAAGAAATGTTCCAAAGGCGGGAACAAAAGATGCAAATGCATGTTTATACTGGATGCAGCAGTTAGTTGAGACTTCAACAGATGAAGCTTCAACATCACGACCTCGACAGGTATCAACACAAGGAGCAACATCATGGCACTTCCCGCAGACGTCACCACCGGCACCTGGACCCTGGACAACTCCCACAGCGAGATTGGCTTCACCGTGCGGCACGCAGGCATCAGCAAGGTCCGTGGCCAGTTCACCGAAGCCGCCGCCACCCTGGAGCTGGCCGAGGACGTGGCCGACTCGAAGATCAACGCCACCATCCAGACCGCCAGCTTCGATTCCGGTGACGCCAACCGCGACGGCCACGTCAAGGGCGGCGACTTCTTCGACGTGGAGCAGTTCCCGGAGATCTCCTTCGTCTCCAACGGCTTGGTGGCCAAGGGCAACAGCTACGAACTCACCGGCGACCTGACCATCAAGGGCGTCACCCGCCCTGTGACCCTGGAAACCGAGTTCAACGGTGTGGCCGTTGACCCGTTCGGCAACACCCGCGCCGGCGTCTCCGCTGAGACCACCATCAGCCGCAAGGACTTCGGCCTGACCTGGAACGCCGTGCTGGAAACCGGCGGCGTACTGGTCAGCGACAAGGTTGCCATCAACCTGGAGCTCGCCTTCATCGCTCCCGCAGCGTAATTTCCCCCAACACCGCACCCCCGGCAGCGGCCCACGAGGCAGGCTCCGGGGTGCGGTGTTTAACGGGCGGAACCGACAAGGCACCGGCCGGCGTGAATAAGTTGTGAATCATCCACATCACGGACGGCCGGGGGTACGGTGGACGTAAGCCATGCTGGGGGGAAGGCTGAGGACCGATTCCCGGCACCCCACCTGGATCCCGACCCGCAGAAGGAACGCCCAATGAGCACGCCTCCCGTCCCGCCTCCCGCACCCCAAGACCCCCACTCCGGCAACGGCCAGCCCGGGAACGGCCAGTCCGGCTCCCAGCAGCCACGCTACGGCCAGAATGCGCCGCAGTACGGACAGAACGCACCCCAATACGGGCAGAACGCTCCCCAGTACGGCCAAAACCCGCCGCAGTATGGATCACAGCCGCCGGCAGCGCCGCAGTACGGGCAGAACGCTCCCCAGTATGGCGGGCAGTACGGGCAGGGGCAGCCGCCGTACGGGCAGTCTCCCTACGGCCAGTACCCCTCCGAGCAGCCTCAGGCCGCCGCCAGCGCCGGGGTCCCGCAACTGGTAAACATCTCCTTCTGGCTGCTCATCGCGTCAGCTGTCCTTTTTGTCTTCGGCATGATCCTGGGGCTCACCCAGCTTGATGACCCCCAGCTCCGGCAGCTCTTTGACCAGCAGATGAAAGCCGGCGGGGCCGACATCAGCTACGACAACATGAAGGGCTTCATCGCCGGCACCTTGGTGGTGTTTGCCATCATCGGGGCGGCCCTGTACCTGCTTGTGGCCTTCTTCGTCCGCAAAGGCAGGAACTGGGCCCGCATCCTGGGCACGGTATTTGCGGCGCTGTCCCTATTCGGTCTGTTCGGGGTTCCCAGCCTCTCGACGATCGGCACGCTCCTCGGGATTGCCGCCATCGTGCTGCTCTACCTGCCTGCAGCTGCGCCTTATTTCCGGAAACAGCAGCCCTTTACCAATCCGTATACCGGCGGCTTCGGCAACCCTTACGGGCGGTAGCGGCCCCGTCCGCTGACGTCAGAACGGCCCGGGAGAGCAGCAATGTCTCCCGGGCCGTTCTGCTGTGTCGAGTGGTCCTAGGCGGGTTGCCCTGGCGTCTGGGCCCGCTGGGCATGGTAGGCCAGGATCTGGAGTTCGGTGGCCATGTCCACCTTGCGGAGGTTTACGCCCTCGGGAACCTGCAGCATCACCGGCGCGAAGCTCAGCACGCTGCGCACTCCTGCCGCCACCACGCGGTCGCAGACGCCCTGCGCCACCGCGGCCGGAAGCGCCAGCACCACCATGTTGGCGCCGGTGCGGTGCAGGACGGTCTCAAGGTCTGCCACGTCGCTGACCCGCAGCCACCCCACCTCGCTGCCCACCACCATCTGGTCGGCGTCGAAGATGGCCACGACGTCGAATCCGCGGGACTCAAAGCCGCCGTACCGCGCCAGGGCCTTGCCCAGGTTGCCGGCGCCCACAATGGCAACCTTCCAGTCGTGGGTCAGGCCAAGGGCCGCGGCAATGTGGCGGCTGAGGTACTGCACCTCGTAACCCACCCCCCTGGTGCCGTACGAACCCACATGGGAGAGGTCCTTGCGCAGCGTGGAGGAACTGACGCCCGAGGCCTCCGCGAGGGATTCGGAAGAGACACGTTCCACACCCTCGGCCAGCAGGGTGTTGAGGGCCCGCAGGTAGAGCGTCAGCCGGGCCACGGCGGCAGGCGGTATCTGTTTGGGCGGCATGCCGCCGGCATCGGGAAGTTCCGGGACAGGCTGCGATGTTGAGTCCAGGGAGGTCACGGCGCTCCCTTACTGGGCCATGGCGCGCTGCAGCACGCGTTCCAGCCGGGCCTCGTCGATTTTCCAGAAGTCCCGCTGGACCCCGTCCACCAGCACCACCGGAATCTCCTCGGCGTAGCGCTCCCGGAGTTCCGGCTGGTTATCCACCCGTTCCTCGCTCCAGGTAAGCCCCAGCGAGGCAACGACCCGGCTGACGGCGTCGCGCGCCTCTTCGCAAAGGTGGCAGTCAGCTTTGGTGACCAGGACGACGCGGGGTGTAGCCATGGCTTAACGGTATCGCCGTTCGCGGGTTGCCGGTGACGCCGACGGCGGCAGGCCGGTGGATTGACTAGACTCGAGTCCATGCCCGAGGAGAAATACGTCGCCGTAGTCACGCGGCCGGTTGCTGCGCCGCAGCCCGGCGAAGCGGCGTTTTTCGACGTGGACAATACCCTGATGCGCGGCGCCAGCCTCTTCCATGTAGCCCGCAAGATGCACCAGCGGGGAGCGTTCACCCTGAGGCAGGCGGCTGGCATGGCCTGGAAACAGTTCAAGTTCGTGGCCCGCGGTGAAAACATGGATGATGTCCACGCCGTCCGGGACTCGGCCCTGACCCTGGCAGTGGGCATCAGCGTTGACGACATCAAGGCCCTCGGCGAAGAGGTCTATGACGAAATGATCGCGTCGCGGATCTGGCCGGGCGCCAAGGCCCTGGCGGAACAGCATCTGCGGGTAGGCCGGCGGGTCTGGCTGGTGACGGCCACGCCCATCGAAGTGGCCACCGTGATCTCCACCCGCCTTGGACTGACCGGAGCACTTGGCACAGTCGGCGAGGTTTCGGACGGCATGTACACGGGACGCCTGGTGGGTGACATCCTGCACGGCTCTGCGAAAGCCGTCGCAGTGCAGGCCATTGCCGACGAGGAGGCCCTGGACCTCAAGCGCTGCTGGGCGTACAGCGATTCCTACAACGACATCCCCCTGCTGTCGCTGGTGGGACACCCTGTGGCCATCAACCCGGACTCCAGGCTGCGCCGCCACGCCCGCGACCGCAACTGGCCGGTCTACGACTTCCGCGCCGGCCGCCGCGCCGCCACCTTCGGCCTCAAGGCGGCAACCTTCGGTGGCGTCGTCTACGGCCTGTGGAAGGGCTTCGCCCGCTTCCGCGGCCCGCGCGCCTAGCGTTGCCGGCGCTGGCCTCTCGCTGCCGGCACTACAACGGGGACAAACGAAATGCCCGCCACCTGGGAAGGGGACGGGCATCTCCACGCTGAACGAAGTATTGCTACTTCTTGTTGCGGCGCTGGTGACGGGTCTTGCGAAGCAGCTTGCGGTGCTTCTTCTTGGCCATACGCTTGCGACGCTTCTTGATAACTGAACCCACGAAAGTTCCTTACAAACTAGATGCAGTACCTGCCTGATGGGGAATGTCCGTGGACAAAGCTACGAACTGAACAACTGACAGATTCTTACAATGACGTAAAACGTTCCTTAACAGGGTACCGCCTATCGGGGGCGGCTCGGGACAAGCTGCCTCAGGCCGTCTCAGTGTGGCCGTCCACCACGGCACCCCTAAGGTACTGTTCAACGGCGTTTTCCGGTACCCGGTAGGAGCGGCCGAAGCGCACAGCCGGCATTTCACCGGAGTGGACCAACCGGTAGACAGTCATTTTGGAGACGCGCATGACCTCGGCTACTTCAGCCACGGTCAGGAACTTCGCGTTGGAGAAGTTCTGTTCTGCCGACATTTCCCTATTTTCCTTTGCTGACGGATGGACAACAGTGACCCCAGGTACGTGCCAATGCGGTGTTACGATGCTGAGCCATCCACCAACCACCTAAATAGATACTCTAGATGTTCATGTGGCAGATGTGAAAGTAGTGCGCGCCCCTATTTCGGTCCCCTATTTCGACTGCCGCCGCTTCCGGGACGAGGCTGCCAGCTGCTCCAGCACTGAGGCGGAGACGTCCCAGTCCATGCAGGCGTCCGTGACGCTTTGTCCGTAGGCCAGTTCGGATCGCCCCGCCGCGTGCTCGGCGACGTCCAGGTTCTGCGCCCCGCCCATCAGGAAGCTCTCCAGCATCACGCCGGCCACTGCCCGCGCTGCCGTCCCGCCGTCCTCCAGTTGGGCACCGATCTCCAGCGCCACCTCGGCCTGGCGGTGGTGGCTCTTGCCGCTGTTGGCGTGGCTGGCATCGACAATGAGGCGCGGGTTCAGCCCCTTGCCTGCCAGCTCGCTGGAGGCCCGCTCCACATCCGCCGCTGAGTAGTTGGGCCCCTTGCGGCCGCCGCGCAGGATTACGTGGGTATCGGGGTTGCCGGCAGTGGCCACCAGTGCAGCCCGGCCCTCCCCGTCGATCCCCAGGAACGCCTGGGCCGCCGCCGCAGCACCGCAGGCATCGATCGCCACCTGCAGGCCGCCGTCGGTCCCGTTCTTGAAGCCGATGGGCATGGAGAGGCCGGAGGCAAGCTGCCGGTGGATCTGGCTTTCGGTGGTGCGGGCGCCGATGGCACCCCACGAGATGAGGTCAGCCATGTACTGGGGGCTGATGGGCTCCAGGAACTCAGTGGCGGTGGGCAGGCCCAGCGCCGTCACCTGCTGAAGGAACTTCCTGGCGGCGCGCAGGCCCGTGACCATGTCGTGGCTGCCGTCCAGCCGGGGATCGTTGATCAGGCCCTTCCATCCGACCGTGGTGCGCGGCTTCTCGAAGTAGGTCCGCATCACGATCAGCAGGTCTTCCTTGTGCTTTTCGGCCTGGCTGACCAGCCGGCGGGCGTATTCCAGGCCCGCCTTTGGATCGTGGATGGAGCAGGGTCCCACGATGACGAGCAGGCGGTCGTCCACGCCGTCCATGATGGCGCGCACTTCGTCGCGTCCCCGCTCGACGACGTCCGCGGCCCGGGCGTCCAGGGGCAGTTCGGCGAGGAGTTCGGAGGGAGTGGGCAGCGGCGTGAATTCACTGACCCGCAGGTTGGAGGTGGACTTGGTGTCGGTGGCGGGGGCTGCTGCTGTTGCGGTGCTCATGTTCGGGTCCTGTTCCAGATGGGAAGCGGGCCCGGATTTCAGAACCCGCCGGAGAAACGGCGAAGGGCAGAGAATCATCTCTGCCCTGTTGGCTCTGAAGGAAAGTTGGATGCGTGTCAGTTAGACGCGGGCTCCTCCAGAGCCAACGAAAAATACGCATACCAACGGTTAGTCATGGCAAAGACCATAAGCCCGCGTCACCTCGTCCGCAAAATCAGCTGCCGTCACAATCCGTCCCGGATTTACCCCAGCAGCTTGCGAAGGAACTGCAGCTGACGGATCCAGTGGTGCTCCTGGCCGCCTTCGTGGTTGTTGAAGCGGTACACCTCGATGTCCTTGGCGGCACCGGAGGCGGAAGACCCGTTGGTCCCGGAGCCGTAGGCGTTGTAGCTGGCGAACACCGTGGACGGCGGGCAGATGTCATCCATTTGGGCAGCGGAATAGAGCGCCGGCGCGGTGGCGTAGCGGGCCAGGTTGACGCCGTCGAAATAGCTCAGGACGGCCAGCGCCGCGTCGTAACGGTCCCGGTGCCGGGCCAGGAACTGGGCAATCTCCGGGTAGGGCCCGCGCGGGGTGATGTCGATGGCGCGGGGAAAGTCCTGCAGGAAGGGCACGTCCGGCAGCGCGGCGATGACGCCGTCGAGCCGTCCGGCGGTGAGCCCCGCAGTGGACACCACCAGTCCGCCGCCCTGGCTGACTCCGGCCAGCACCACCTTGGCGGGATCGACGGCGGGGTGGGCCTGGGCAGCCTCCACGGCGCGGAAGGCGTCCGCGTAGACGCGTCGGTAGTAGTAGTCCTCGCGTCTGGCAATGCCCCGCGTCATCAGGCCGGCGTGCGCCACGTCGCCGGCGGACGGGTGCGGATCAGCCGTGTCACCGACCATGCCGCCGTACCCCTGGCCGCGGGTGTCCATAATGAAGTGGGCGTACCCGGCCTGAGCCCAGCGCGTGTCTTGGTTGACCAGGCCGCGGCCGCCCGAATAGCCGATGTAGTTCACCACCACCGGAAGCCGGGCCCCCGCCTCCCGGTTGGCAGGCAGGTGCAGCCAGCCTTTGACCGGAGCACCCCCGAAGCCGGTAAAGGTGACGTCGTAAGTGTCGATCACCGTGAGGTAGTTCTCCACAGGCTCAAAGGTCGCGTCCAGCGGAAAGGCGCGGGCTTCGTCCAGCGTGGCATCCCAGAAGGCGGCAAGGTCTTCCGGCGGAGTGACATCGGAGGTGTAGCTGCGGAGCTGTGCAAGGGGAAGGTCGAAGAGGGGCATCGTTGTCCTTCTGGTTTCTGGTGGTCCGGCGGCCCGCGGAGGAGATCTTCTATTTCTAGTGCATGAATCCTCAATGAACGATGAGGTCCAACGGTTCGAACCGGCGAAGCGTGGTTCCTGCGGTGATGATTCGGCGTAGTTCCGGCAGCCCTCCTGCCGCGGCCCCGGCGGCGCGGGCCTGGACCAGCACGTTGCCCAGCGCCGTCGCTTCGACGGGACCGGCGACGACGGGCCGGCCGGTGGCGTTGGCGGTGAGCTGGCAGAGCAGGGTGTTCTGCGAACCGCCGCCTACCACGTGCACTACCTCCACCGCACGGCCGGCGAGGCGTTCGGCAGCGGTGATGGTGCGGGCGTAGCCACTGGCGAGGCTGTCCATGATGCAGCGGGTGATGGCTGCGGGATGGTCGGGCAGGACGTCGCCGGTGCGGCGGACTGCAGCGCGGATGCGTTCGGGCATGTTGTCCGGGGCGATGAAGTAGGGATCGTCCGCGTTGATCTGCGGCCCTCCGGCGGGCAGGGCAGCCGCGGCTTCCAGCAGTGCCGGCAGCTCCGGGTGGAAGCCTTCGCCGGCCCAGGTCCGCTGACACTCGCTCAGCAGCCACAGGCCGCCCACGTTCCGCAGGTAGCGGATGGTGCCGTCCACGCCGCGTTCATTCGTGAAGTTCGCTTCCCGGCTTGCCTGGGTCAGGACGGGGTGCTTGAGTTCCAGTCCCACCAGCGACCAGGTGCCTGACGAGATGTAGGCGAACGCGTCCTCCGTGGCAGGAACGGCCGCGACGGCGGACGCGGTGTCGTGGGAACCAACGGCCACCACGGGGGTTCCGGCGGGAAGTCCCGCGGCCGCGGCAACGTCCGGCAAAAGGACCCCGTACGTGTCGCCGGGCTGGATCAGCGGCGGGAACAGGTCTTTCCGCAGTCCCAGCGCGGTGAAGAATTCGGTGGCCCACTCCCCCGCCACAGCATCGAACAGCCCGGTGGTGGAGGCGTTAGTGGCTTCGGTCCGGCGCTTCCCCGTGAGCAGGAAGGCGATCAGATCCGGGATGAGCAGCGCCTGCAGCCCGTCCAGGTCCTGCTCGGTGGCCAACTGGTAGATGGTGTTGAACTGCAGGAACTGCAGCCCGGTGGTCTGGTACAGGCGCGCGGGATCCAGCCTGGCGTGGACGGCCGCGACGGCGGCACGGCTGCGGTCGTCGCGGTAGCTGTAAGGCTGCGCCACCAGCCTCCCGTCCGCATCCACCAGGCCGTAGTCCACGGCCCAGGTATCGATGCCGATGCTGGCGATCGTCTCGCCCTGCACGGCCGCCACGGTGGCCGCGGCCCGGAGTCCCGTGAGCACCTCCGCGTAAAGGGCGTCGAAGTCCCAGCGGAGGCCTCCGTCGAGTTCCACCACGCCGTTGGGGAAGCGGTGGACGGTCTCCAGCGCCACCCCGTTCCGGGAGACACGTCCCAGGATCACGCGGCCGGACGAAGCTCCGATGTCGACGGCGGCGAACACGCCGCCGTCGACACCGTTGGACAGCGTGCTCACCGCAGGAAGGCTGCCGCCACTCCGGCGTCCACGGGGATGTGCAGGCCGGTGGTGTGGGACAGTTCGTTGCTGGTAAGAACGGCGGCGGCGTTGGCCACGTGCTCGGGCAGGACTTCGCGCTTGAGCAGGGTGCGCTGGGCGTAGTACTCGCCCAGTTTCTCCTCGTCCACGCCGTAGACCGCTGCGCGTTTGGCGCCCCAGCCGCCGGCGAAGATGCCGGAGCCGCGGACCACGCCGTCGGGGTTGATGCCGTTGACGCGGATGCCGTACTCGCCCAGTTCGGCCGCGAGCAGCCGGACCTGGTGGGCCTGGTCTGCCTTGGTGGCGGAGTAGGCGATGTTGTTGGGGCCGGCGAACACGGAGTTCTTGGAGGAGATGTAGATGATGTCCCCGCCCATGCCCTGGGCGATCATGACCCTGGCCGCGGCCTTGGCCACCAGGAATGACCCCTTGGCCATGACGTTGTGCTGCAGGTCCCAGTCCTTTTCGGTGGTTTCCAGCAGCGGTTTGGAGATGGACAGGCCGGCGTTGTTGACCACCAGGTCCACGCCGCCGAACGCCAGCACGGCGGCGTCGATCGCTGCCGCGACCTGGGCTTCATCCGTCACGTCCGCCTGGACGCCGACGGCGACATCCGGGCCTCCCAGCTCCTCGGCGACCTTTTGGGCGTTGTCCAGGTTCAGGTCGGCGATGACCACGCAGGCGCCTTCCGCCGCGAGGCGGGTGGCGATGGCCTTGCCGATGCCGGATGCCGCGCCGGTCACCAGCGCAATGCGGGTGGCGTGCGACTTGGGCTTGGGCATCCGGGCCAGCTTGGCTTCCTCGAGCGCCCAGTATTCGATCCGGAACTTCTCGGATTCCTCGATCGGGGCGTAGGTGGAGATCGCCTCGGCGCCCCGCATCACGTTGATGGCGTTGAGGTAGAACTCACCGGCCACCCGGGCGGTCTGCTTGTTGGCGCCGAAGGAGAACATGCCCACGCCCGGCACCAGCACGATCGCCGGGTCCGCGCCGCGCAGCGCAGGGGAATCAGCGATCTTGTGCCGGTCGTAATAGGCCTGGTAGTCCTCGCGGTAGTCGGCGTGGAGCTCTTGAAGCCGGGCGATCGAATCCTCAATGGAGGCGTCAGCCGGCAGGTCCAGGATCAGCGGCTTGACCTTGGTGCGCAGGAAGTGGTCCGGGCAGGAGGTGCCCAGGGCTCCCAGCCTTGGGTGCTCCGCAGACTCCAGGAAGTCCAGGACGACGGCGTCATCACTGAAGTGCCCCAGGACCGGCTTGTCCGTGGAGGCCAGGCCGCGGATCACCGGTGCCAGCGCGGCGGCCTTGGCACGCCGCTCGGCCTCGGGCAGCACGCCATACCCGGGGAGCTTGGGCCCAAAGGGTTCGGCCTTGCCGTTGTCCCGAATGTATTTCTCGGCCTGGTCGATGATCCACAGGGAATTGGCTTCGGCTTCTTCGCTGGTGGCGCCCCAGGCGGTGATGCCGTGGCCGCCCAGGATGGTGCCGATGGCCTGCGGGTTGGCGTCCTTGATCGCGGCGATGTCCAGGCCCAGCTGGAAACCGGGACGGCGCCACGGCACCCAGACCACCTTGGTGCCGAAGATCTTGGTGGTCAGCGCCTCACCGTCCACGGCGGTGGCGATGGCGATGCCGGAGTCCGGGTGCAGGTGGTCCACGTGCGCGGCGTCCACCAGGCCGTGCATGGCCGTATCGATGGAGGGAGCAGCACCGCCCTTGCCGTGGAGGCAGTAGTCGAACGCGGCCACCATCTCGTCCTCCCGCTCAACGCCGGGGTAGACGTTCTTGAGCGCGTTCAGCCGGTCCAGCCGCAGCACCGCAAGGTTCTGCTCCTTCAGCGTGCCCAGGTCGCCGCCGGAGCCCTTGACCCACAGCAACTGGACGTCCTCCCCGGTGACGGGGTCCTTTTCGGTGCCCTTGGCGGAGGTGTTGCCGCCGGCGAAGTTGGTGTTCCGCTTGTCCGCGCCCAGGCGGTTGGAACGGGAAATCAGGTCTTCAACAGTCTTGTTGCTCATGGCTTTTCTAGGCGCCCCATCCGGCTTGCTGGCCGCCTGCGCGGTCCTCGTTGATCTGTTTCTGGTAGCCGCTGGCCCTGTAGGCGGCCATCGGGTCCGCGGGCAGGCCGCGGGATTCACGCCACTGGGCCAGCATCGGCCTGACGTCGGTGTAGAACGCATCATTGAAGATGCCGTTGGCGGCCAGGACGTCCCCCGCCCGCTGGGCCTCGCCCAATGCAGCGGTATCCACCAGCAGGGCACGCAACGTCATCTCCTGGACGTTAAGCACCGAGCGGATCTGGCCCGGGATCTTCTCCTCCAGGTTGTGGCACTGGTCCAGCATGAGGGCCACGGCGGAATCCTTCCCGTAGCCGCCGCCCCGGATCACCTCATGCATGATGCGGAAAAGCTGGAACGGATCCGCGGCACCCACTATCAGGTCGTCATCGGCATAGAAGCGCGAATTGAAGTCGAAAGAGCCCAGCTTGCCCAGCCGCAGCAACTGCATCACGATGAACTCGATGTTGGTGCCCGGCGCGTGGTGGCCGGTATCCAGGCAGACGAACGCCTTCTCCCCCAACGCCAGGGTCTGGGCGTAGGAGGTGCCCCAGTCCGGAACATCCGTGTGATAAAAAGCCGGCTCGAAGAACTTGTACTCCAGCACCAAACGCTGCCCATCCCCCAGGGCCGCATAGATCTCCCGCAGCGACTCGGCCAGCCGGTCCTGGCGGCCACGCAGATCGTCCTGGCCCGGATAGTTTGTGCCGTCCGCCAGCCAGATCTTCAAGTCGCGTGAGCCGGTGGCGTGCATGATCTGGATGCAGTCAAGGTGGTGGTCGATCGCCCGGCGCCGGACAGCCTCATTCGAGGAGGTCAGGGAGCCGAACTTGTACTCATCATCCTGGAAGGTGTTGGAGTTGATGGTGCCCAAGCCGACACCCAGTCCGGCGGCGTACTCCTTGAGGGCCGAGTAATCGTCCACCTTGTCCCACGGGATGTGCAGGGCCACTGTGGGGGCAAGACCCGTCAGCTCATGGACCTTGGCAGCGTCCGCCAGCTTCTCCTGCACTGTCCGCGGGGTGCCGGGCGTGCCGAACACCCTGAACCGCGTACCCGAATTTCCATAAGCCCACGAAGGGACCTCGATAGCAAGCTCCCCAAGCCTGCCCAGCGCCGTTGCTACGTCATTCATGTTGGTTCTTTCCGGTGGTGGAGCGTCTGTCTGATGCTTCATGGTGGGTGCCCCGCTGCTGGAGCGTTAGTGCTGTGGTTGCTGGGAACCGGCGGCTGCGAGCTGGCTGTCCAGGTTGAAGACTTCCTCAAGTACCTGGAACCCTTCATCCGGCGCCTGCCCGGAGTCCTCGAAAAGTGCTGCCATCTCCGCCTGCCAGCGGGCGTTGACCTCCGTCAGGGCCATGCGGGCGCGGGCAGCGTCAAAGTCGTCGCACTCCACGTAGCCCACAAGGAGCCCGTCCTCCCCCAGGAACAGGGAGTAGTTGTGCCACCCTGCGTTCTTGAGGGCGAGGAGCATGTCCGGCCACACAGCGGCGTGCCGGCGCCGGTATTCGGCCATCAGAGCCGGCTGGACCGAGGAACGGAAGCACACGCGCATGGGAACCCCTCCGGAAACCACGATTACTTTGAATCGTTTCATTGGTACGATTCAAAGTACTCTTGGGATTGAGCAGGTGTCAAGCAACGGCAGAAATTTTTGATCCACCCCGCGGAACCGACCTCCACGGGCAGACCGGCACGGAGAATCGATGAACCGCACAGCCAGCATCAAGGACGTGGCCACCCACGCGGGGGTGGCCGTGGGGACAGTTTCCAACGTCCTGAACTACCCGGACCGGGTGTCGGAAAGGACCAAGGAGCGGGTGCTGCGCGCCATCGATGACCTTGGCTTCGTGCGGAATGATGCCGCCCGCCAGCTCCGCGTGGGCCACAGCCGCACCATCGGGCTCATTGTCCTGGACGTCGGCAACCCCTTCTTCACCTCCGTGGTGCGTGCAGCAGAGGACGCGGCCGCGCTGCAGGGAAGCGCCGTCCTGCTGGGCGACAGCGGCCATGACGCCGCCCGGGAAGCGAACTACATCGACCTCTTCCAGGAGCAGCGCGTCCAGGGACTCCTGATTTCACCGGTGGGCGATGTGACGGCCAGGCTGGATCTCCTCCGCGAGCGCGGCGTGCCTACGGTAGTGGTGGACCGGCTGGCTGACGAGTCCAAGTTCAGCTCGGTTGCAGTGGATGACGACGCCGGCGGGTACCTTGCCGCGCGGCACCTGCTGGACACCGGCCGCCGCCGGCTGGCCTTTGTTGGCGGACCCACGTCCATCCGGCAGGTCGCGGACCGCCTCCAGGGCGCCCGGCGGGCCGTGAAGGACGAACCGGATGCCACGCTGGAGGTGCTGGACGCGGAAGGCCAGACAGTACTGGCCGGCCGCAGCGTGGGCGACGCGCTGGTCCAGCGCGGCCGGGCGGACCTGCCGGACGGAATTTTCTGCGCCAACGACCTCCTGGCCCTCGGCGTTATGCAGTCGCTCACCATGACCCACACGTTCCGCATCCCGGCGGACGTGGCGCTGATCGGCTACGACGACATCGACTTTGCGGCATCGGCAGTGGTCCCGCTGTCATCGATCCGCCAGCCAACCGAATTGCTGGGCAGGACGGCCATCGAGCTGCTGTCCGAAGAGGTGGAGTCCCAGAGCCCGGTCCACCGGGCCGTCGTGTTCACTCCCGAGCTGGTGGTCAGGCAGAGCACAGCCACACCCGCCGCAGGTTAGGGCAGCAAAAGTACCTGCTACTTTCCGTCCTGCCGCAGCCACTTCATGGACTCATCCCGGGACGTGAAGAAACGGGTAGGGCACGGCGGAACGTGGACGCCGAGGAAGAAATTGGCGATGATCCGGTCCACGGGACTCGAGCCCAGCAGGGCAATGCGGCTGGCTGCGCAGGGGATGGAGAAAACCGACCGCGCCTGGATGCTGACGTTTTCGGTGGTGGCCATGTCCACCAGCATCGGATAGTTGCCGTCACCGGCCAGACGGTTCACGGCAGCCATGGCGGCCTGGGCATCCTCGGCTTCTATGCGGACCTTGGGTTCCCAAATGAGGTGGATGATGCCGTCGGCGCGCAGCTCCACGGTGCCTTTGCCGCCGTCAACCACTACGGGTTCCATATCACGCCTCCCTCCAGTGGGCAGATCACGAACCCCTCTATCTTGCACCAATCCAAGGGAGGACACTCCACCCGCTTGACTAATCAGCATACTTACTAATACGGTGGTCGGCGTGTCCGTGGCCTGGATCACTTCGGCGCCACGTGTCGCGGCCCACCAGGGCTGCATCTGAAAACTGCATTTGAATAACCAGTTCCGCCGGGGTTCTCCATGGGGGCGGAGCCTCGGGGGGTTCGATGCGCCGCATCCCGGCGCTGAGAGGATTTACCAAAAATGCGAACAAAGGTCTCAGCTTCAGTCACCGCCATTGCCCTTTCCGGCGCCATGCTCTTCGGCATGGCAGGTCCCGCAACCGCTGCGGCGCCGGCGGCTCCTTCCACCGCCACCCAATCGACAAGGGTCGCCAACGTGACGGGAACCATCAACCAGACCATCGACGGCGTCGGCACCTTCGTGGGATCCTTCACCCCGTCAGGTTTCAGCACCCAAAACGGCCAGCTGACCGTCACGGGTCTCGTGCAGGGTACCTTCACGGACCTTAACGGCGTGGCCACCCCGGTCTCCCAGACACTGACCACCACCGCTGCGGCCGCGCCCTCCACAGCTGCCGCGCTCGCCTCCGGCGGCAGCTGCGATGTCCTTAACCTTGTCCTCGGGCCACTGCACCTGAATCTCCTGGGACTCAACGTGGACCTGAACCAGGTTGTCCTGAACATCACCTCCCAGACCGGGGCGGGCAACCTGGTAGGCAACCTCCTCTGCGCCGTCACCGGCCTCCTCGATGGCGGCAATGGACTCAGCGGCCTCACCAACCTGCTCAACCGCCTCCTGGGGCTCTAGTTTCCGGCAGGTCGATAACCTGGAACCGACAAACAAGGCGGGCGGCCCTTCCGGGCCGCCCGCCTTGCGTTGCTGCTAAAGCTTCTCCACCACCAGGTTGCGGCAGGGGGCCCGGAGCGGAGCCATCTGCCGGAAGCCGATCCAGCCGCCGCCAGCACCCTGACTGCAGACGCCCACTCGAAGACGCACAGTCCATTGACGAAAAAGGCCATCGAGGGCCCGCCCTTCAGCACCTCCAGCCGGGTACAGCCCGCCCAGGCCGGACCCGGGCAAAAAGGGCGAAGGCAATCCAGGGCAGGCTCGGGCGCGCAGTCCAGGCGAGGGTGTCAAGAAATGAGTAGGCACCCGCACTGAAGGTCCCCGCCGGCATGGCAGGGTTCCTTCCCCCCACCCCCGCACCGGCGAGACGGGACATAGTCCCCATCGCGCGAGTAATCGGTTTCCCGAAAATCCGGACCAGCAGCAGCCCGCTGACCGCGACAATTTTTGAATCGTTACATATCACGGGCCCGATCCGGCGGAAAGGGCTTGCCAAGTTTTGCGGAATGCGCTTTCCTTATACATGAGCAACGTGGCGTAGGACACACGCCCTGGATCCGGACCCGGACCCCCTGCACAGCAACCCATGAACTCAAAGGAGAGACAATGACTACCTTGACCCGCCGATCGGCACTGGCACTCTTTGCGGGAACTGCTGCCGTGGGGGCCCTTTCCGCCTGTGGTACCGGAGCCGGCTCGAAGAACGCTGACGGATCCGTTACCCTGCGTGTCTCCTGGTGGGGCAACGATGTGCGTAACAACCAGACCCAGCAGGTAATCGATGCCTTCCAGCAGGCCCATCCGAACATCAAGATCCAGGCAGAGCCCGGCGTGTGGTCGGGATACTGGGACAAGCTGGCTACCCAGACCGCCGCAAACGACGCACCCGATGTGATCCAGATGGATCTGGCCTACATCGCGGAGTACGGCGGACGGGGCGCGCTCCTCGACCTCTCCAAGCAAAGCCAGCTGGACCTGTCCGCCTTCGACCAGAACACGATCAAGGCAGGCCAGTACAACGGCAAGCTGAACGGCATCAGCACTGGCCAGAACGCCCTGGCGGTCTTCGCCAACGTCAACGTGTTCAAGAAGGCCGGCGTCGCCATCCCTGACGACTCGAAGTGGACGTGGGACGACTACCTAAGGACGGCCCAGGCCCTCGCGGCCGGCGCGGGCAACTATGGATCCTCGTACGGCCTGACGGACCAGAGCCTCAGCATCTGGCTGCGCCAGCGGGGAGAGCAGCTCTACACGCAGGATGGCCAGACCGGCTTCACCGTCGACGGCGTGGCCTCCTACATGGCCTTCCAGAAGAAACTGATGGACGCCAACGCGGCGCCCCCGGCCAGCGTGGCACAGGAGGACATCGGCGCCCCCGTCGAGCAGACTCTCGCCGCGACGAACAAGACCGGCCTGTCGTTCTGGTGGACCAACCAGCTCGCGCCCCTGACCAAGGCCAGCGGGAGCGACATCAAGCTGCTGCGCGTTCCGAGCCAGGACGGCAACCCCAAGGACGATGGGCTCTTCTACAAGCCGTCGATGTACTGGTCCGCGTCATCCCGCTCCAAGCATGCGGCCGAAGCGGCTACTTTCATTGACTACCTCGTCAACAACACCGACGTTGCCAAGATCATCACCACGGAGCGCGGCTTCTCGACGTCCCAGAAGATCCAGGACGCCATCAAGCCCCTGCTCACCCCGACGGACAAGAGCGCCCTCGATTTCCTCTCCGAGATCAAGCCCGAACTCGGAGAGCCGCCCGCCGTCCCGCCCACAGGGTCGAGCAAGGCCGCCGACTCCCTCGGCCGCCACACCACCGATGTCCTCTTCGGGCGCGCGAGCGCGCAGGACGCAGCCGCAGCGTTCAAGAGCGACGCGGACAACATGATCAAGAGTGCCAAGAAATGAGCGCACTCGCTGAACTGGGCAGCCTCGGGAAGAAGTCCCGCGGCGGCCGCCCCAACGTCAAGCGGACCTACAAGGACAACCGCGCCGCCATGGTTTTCCTGGCCCCCTGGATAGTGGGCCTGGTAGCCATCACGGTTGGGCCGATGCTGATCTCCCTGTACCTGTCCTTCACGGACTACAACCTGATCCAGGATCCAAACTGGATCGGTACCGACAACTTCACCCGGATGATGCAGGACGACCGGTTCTGGAACTCCCTGCGGGTAACGCTCACATACGTGATCGTCGGCGTCCCGCTGCAACTGGGCCTGGCCCTGGCCGTGGCCATGGCCCTGGACAAAGGCCTCAAGGGCCTGCCGTTCTACCGTTCGGTGTTCTACCTTCCCTCCCTGCTGGGGTCCTCCGTGGCGGTGGCAATCCTCTGGAAGCAGATGTTCGGCACCTCGGGCCTGGTCAACCAACTCCTGGCCATGGTGGGAATCACCGGCCCGGGCTGGATCTCCGACCCCAGCACCGCGCTGGGCAGCATTATCCTGCTGCACGTATGGACCTTTGGCTCGCCGATGATCATCTTCCTGGCCGGGCTGCGTCAAATCCCCGGCATGTACTACGAAGCCGCCGCCGTGGACGGCGCAGGCCGGGCAACCCGGTTCCTGAAAATCACCCTGCCTTTGCTGAGCCCGATCATTTTCTTCAACCTGGTGCTGCAGATCATCGGAGCATTTCAGTCCTTCACGCAGGCCTTCATCGTCTCCGGCGGCACCGGCGGCCCGTCCGATTCGACCATGTTCTTCACGCTCTACCTCTACCAGCGCGGCTTCGGCCAGTTCGACATGGGCTACGCCTCGGCGATGGCCTGGGTCCTGCTCGTCATCGTCGGCGCCTTCACCGCCATCAACTTCTACGCATCGAAATTCTGGGTGTTCTATGACGACTGAATCAGCCCCGCGCATCACCACCGACGCCACACCACCTGCCCCCGGCCCCGTCCGGGAACGCCGCCCGGCAAGCACCACCATCACCCGGAGAGCCGGCTATGCCCCGAGTCCGAGGCAACGCGCCAAGAGCTTACTGAAACACGCGGTCCTGATCGCAGCCGCGATCATCATGATCTACCCCTTGCTGTGGATGATCGCCTCGTCCTTCCGGCCCAGTGCGGACGTCTTCCGCGCCCCCGGACTTTGGCTCACCGAGGTCCACACGGAGAACTACGCCACCGGATGGAACGCCCTGACCTCACCGTTCGGCACCTACCTGCTGAACTCGGCCCTCGTCGTCCTGGGCGCGGTCATCGGAAACCTCGTCTCCTGCTCGCTGGCCGCCTACGCCTTCGCCAGGCTGGACTTCCGCGGCAAAAAGTGGATGTTCGGCGCCATGCTCGTCACCATCATGCTCCCCATCCACGTGGTCATCGTGCCCCAGTACATCCTGTTTTCCCAGATCGGCTGGGTGAACACCTTCGCGCCCCTCATCGTGCCGAAATTCCTGGCCACCGACGCGTTCTTTATCTTCCTCATGGTCCAGTTCATCCGCGGCATCCCCCGGGAGCTGGATGAAGCAGCCAGGATCGACGGCGCCGGCCACCCACGCATCTTCCTGCAGGTCATCCTCCCCCTGATGACACCGGCCCTGGCCACCACCACCATCTTCACGTTCATCTGGACCTGGAGCGACTTCTTCGGCCAGCTCATCTACCTCACCTCCCCCGACGTCTTCACCGTCCCCGTCGCACTGCGCAGCTTCGTCGACGCCCAATCCAGCACCGACTGGGGCGCGATGTTCGCCATGTCGGTCGTCTCGCTCCTTCCCGTCTTCATCGCCTTCCTCGTCGGCCAAAAATTCCTGGTCAAAGGCATCGCGACAACGGGCATCAAGTAGGCACAGGGACCGCCCTGCGGGGCAGATCGGAGAACCATGGAAACGGCGATGGACGCCGCCGGCAGCGCGACCGGAACAGCCACCGCGGCAGCCGCAAAGGTTGCCCTGGTGGGAGTGCATGGCTTTGGCACCCACCACCTGCGGAACCTTGAACGCCTCCAGTCACAGGGACGCGTTGAACTGGTTGCCGTGGCGGATCCGCAGCCCCCGGCACCCGGCACCGTCCCGCCGTCGGCCGCTGTTTATTCGGGGCTCGATGACCTCCTTGGGGCCACCCGGGACCTGGACGCCATTATCGTGGCCACGCCCATCCAGACCCACGCCCCACTGGCGCTGGCCGCCCTGGCCACGGACGCGGAACTGTACCTTGAGAAGCCGCCCGTCGCCTCGCTGGCGGACTTTGCCCGGCTGCGCGCGGCCGCCTCGGCATCAGGGCACGGAGTGCAGGTCGGCTTCCAAAGCCTCGGCTCGCACGCCCTGAAGGCCATTGAAGGCCTGCTCGCCGACGGAACCATTGGCACGCTGGAAGGCATCTCCGCCACGGGCCGCTGGGTCCGGGACAGGGCCTACTTCAAACGATCCCGCTGGGCGGGAAAGAGGAGCATCAATGGAGTGGACGTGGTGGACGGCGTGGTCACGAATCCCCTGGCCCATGCCGTGGCAACCGCCCTCCGGGTTGCCGGGGCACGCACCACCGCGGAGCTGGCTTCCGTGGAAACCGAGCTGTACCGCGCGAACGACATTGAATCCGATGACACCTCGGTGGTCCGGATCCGCACGGCCGCCGGGCTGCCCATCACCTGCGCCCTGACCATCTGTGCGTCGGACCCGGCGGAGCCGTACGTCACCCTCCAGGGCTCGGCCGGCACTGCGGTGTTCCACTACACGGAAGACAGGCTGACCGTTGAGACAACCTCCGGGCGCACCGAGGAAACCTTCGGCCGTGACGACCTGACGGAGAACCTCTTGGCCCACCGCGCCACCGGCGTTCCGCTCATCAGCAGCCTGGTGGACAGCGGCGCCTTCATGCTGGTTCTGGAAGCCGTCCGCACGGCACCGCCACCAGCCCGGATTGAACCCGCCCATATCCGATGGGAAGGCGACGGCGACGCCGCCCACCCCATAGTGGCCGGCATTGAGGACGCCCTCGAACGCGCCGGCCGCCGGCATGCCACGTTCAGCGAGCTGGGACTGCCTTGGGCCGTCTCCACCCCAACTGCCTTCGAGCTGCCGCCCTCATGAGCCTCGATGACACGGAACGCCGGGACCCAGGACTTCGAGAAACGGGGCTGCAGGAGACAGCCGCCCCGGACACCGCAGCCCTGGTCGGCGGCGCCGGCGGGCTTTACGCCGTCAACCTCCTGACCGACGGCGTCGCTTCCTGCCTGACGGCTGCTCCCTCGCCTGCCTTCAGCTGGGAACTGAACCTGGACGACGGCGGCGATCCCGCCCTTGCCCGGCAGACCGGTTACGAGCTGGAGGTCCGGGACGCCGGGGGTTCCGTTCTGTGGACTTCCGGGCCGGTGGCCGGGAACACCCAGCGCGGTGTCTCCCGCGGCGGCCCGGCGCTCGACGACGACGCGGACTACGCGTGGCGTGTCCGCGTCCGTGACGCAGCCGGTGTCTTTGGTGGCTGGTCAGCCCTGCAGCAGTTCAGCACCGGACTCGGGCACAGCTCCTGGGAGGCAGACTGGATCGGCCGTCCGCCGGGCGGACGCGCTCCCCTTGGGATCCTCAACAACGCTCTCCGCGCAGCGGCGTCGCCCTTCCTGCCCCTTCCCTGCCCCGCACTCCACCGGTACCGCATGGAGGCCCGGGTTCGTCCCGTGATGGGCCGCGCCGGCCTGCTCCTGCGCAGCAGCGGCGCCGGAACCGGCCTGCTGCTGGAACTGGGCGCCGATGGAGATGTGGTGCTCCGCCGCGCACCGAAATGGGAGATCCCCTCCCCCACAGTGCCGGACACCGAAGTCCTGGCGTCGGCCCAGGCGGGGGAACAACCGTCCGGGACCTGGCGCGACATCACCGTCACAGATGACGGCCGGACCATCCGCGTCCACGTGGACGGAGCGGAACTGCTCGCCGTTGAAGCGCCCGGCGGCACGGCAGAAGGCAGGCCCGCGCTGCACCAGGGCCCCCGCAGCCAGGCTGAATACGCCTGGCTGCGCATCACCGACGCTGCCGCCGGCAGTGCGGGGACCGTGCTGCTGGACCACCGCTTCGATGCGCACGGGGAAGCGGCGGCCTGCCTGACGCAGTGGTCCCCGACGACCGAACACCGCCAACCCGACGAGTGGACCCTGTTCCGGACCACCCTCCAGCTCACCGGGACGGTCCGGCGGGCCCGCCTCTACGCGGCCGCCCACCACCACGCCCAGCTTTCGGTGGCTGGAAGGCACTGTCTCAGCACCACCTCCTTCGGCTATCCGGGCGAGGGGTATTACGACGCCGCGGATATCACCGATGCGCTCCGCGGGCACCCTGCGGACACGCCCGTGCCGGTCACCGCGCTGTTGCACTGGTACGGTCCCGGCCAGGGCCGCGCGGCCGGCGTCCCAGGCCTCCTGGTCCGGCTCACGGTGGATTACGACGACGGCCGACGCGACGTCCTCACGTCCGGGCCGGGTTGGTCCGCTGTGGAAGCGCCCTACCGGCAGTCGGGCTACCGGAACGATGAGGGTGACCCGGTGGAGCACCTGGACGGCGCTGCCGCCGCATCCCTCGCAGCCGCCCGGGACCTTCCGGCCGCGGTCAGCTCCGGCGCCCATCCGTCGTCGGACTTTCCCGGACTGCACCCCCGCAGGACCTTCCTGGCCGGGGAATTCGTGCCCCCGGCGCAGTTCCTCACCGCCGGTGACGGCACCCTTGTGGCCGACTTTGGCCAGGTCCTTCCGGCGCGGCCGGAAGTGGATTTCCTGGACGGCATGCCAGGGCGGACCGTGATGATGCGGGCCGGGTACGTGCTCAGCCCCGATGGCAGGGTGGACGCCGGAAAGACCGCCAGCCAGAACACGGACATGTCCTTCCCCTACACCCAGGCGTCCGGGCCCCAGCAGTACCGGGCCTCAGTGCACCTGGGCTTCCGCTACCTGGAGCTGCCCGGAGTCGACGCGGCAGAGGTGTCCCGCGTTGGCGCCCGCACTGTCCATGCCGGACACCCCGCCGAGGGGAGTTTCAGCAGTTCGGACCCCGTTCTGGACGCGGTTTTCCGGCTGCTCCGCGATTCTGCGCTCTACGGCGTGCAGGAGCAGTTTGTGGACACGCCCACCCGGGAAAAGGGCCAGTTCCTGGCCGACGCCGCGAACATTTCCTACGCCACCATGGCGCTTTTCGGTGAGCATGCCTATACGGCACAGGCGCTCCGGGAGTTCGCCTGGTCCGCCCGCCGCTACTGGACGTCCGCCGAAGAGAAGGGGCGCTACAACGCCGTCTATCCCAACGGGGACGGTAAGCGGGACATCCCCGATTTTTCCCTCATGCTGCCCGAGTGGGCGGAGGAATACCACCTGCGCACGGGCGACCTTGGCTTGGTGCAGGACCTGCTCCCCCACCTTCGCGACACTGCGGACTATGCCCTGCGGCACATTCCGGCGGAAGGCCCGACGGCGGGACTGGTCACCACACTGGGCGGCGGCTCGGGGCCCTACCTGCACGGAATCGTTGACTGGCCCGCGCCCGGCCGGTTCGGCTACGACATGGGCTGCGCAGCGAAAACCACCGTCAACGCCCAGGCTTACTCGGCCCTGGTGTCCACGGCCCGGCTCTGCAGCGCGGCAGGGGACGGGGAAGGGGCGGTCCACTATTCCGCGGCGGCCCGCACCCTGGCGGAGGCGATCCGCGCACGGCTGCGGGTGGGCGGGGTCATGGTGGACGGGCTCCACGCCGACGGGACGCCCAGCTCCCACGCTTCCCAGCATGCCACCTCCTTCCCGCTGTCCCTGGGCATCACCGGCCCGGAGTACGCTGCGGCGGATGCGGCCCGGATGGCCGGGATGGGCATGCGGCAGGGACCAATGACCGCGCACCGGCTGGTCCGCGCGCTGTTGCACCAGGGGATGACGGACGCGGTCCTGGACCTCCTCACCAACAAGGAGCAGCCCGGATGGGCGCGGCTCCTGGACCACGGCGCCACGTTCACGTGGGAGGCCTGGGACCTGGAGGAGGGAACGGACTACAGCCAGTCCCATGCGTGGTCCGCGTCCGTCATCAAAGAGATCCTGGAGCACCTCCTGGGCGTCCGGTACACCGCGCCGGGCGGCAACGAGGTCTTGGTCGAACCGCCGCTGTGCCGGCTGGAGCACGCGGGCGGCAGTGTCCCCGTGGGCAACGGGTACGTGCAGGCCCGCTGGCGGCGGCGTGGCCAACGGGTGGAGCTGGAGTGCACCATTCCTCCGGGAGTCACGGCCACGGTCCGGCTGCCCCCGGGCAGTTACGTGGTGAGGACCCCGGGCACAGATGCCGCCGTAGCCACTTCCCCTCCCGCTGGTGACAATGGGAAGCACCGGGGGCCCCGCGACTTCCGGGTGCACACCGGAACGTGGACCTTCACACCCGCGTAGAAGGACCTGCTGCCGCAAGTGAAGGCACGGCCGGAAACAGACAGAGACCAGAGGAGCCCGGAGATGCAGGAAACCAACCGCCCGCCGAGTGTTTGGAGCAAGGTGGAGGGCATCGCCTTTGGTGGCGATTACAACCCCGAGCAGTGGCCGGTCAATGTCCGGCTGGAGGACCTGGATCTCATGCAGGAAGCCGGGGTGAACTTCCTCAGCGTGGGTATCTTCTCCTGGGCCCTCCTGGAACCGGCTGAAGGGCACTACGACTTCGGCTGGCTGGACGAGGTCATGGACAACCTCGCCGGGATCGGGGTGAAGGTGGCCCTGGCCACCGCCACGGCCGCTCCCCCGGCATGGCTGGTCCGCAAGCATCCGGAGATCCTGCCGGTCACGGCCGACGGGACGGTGCTGGGACCGGGCTCGCGGCGGCACTATACGCCGTCGTCGGCCATCTACCGCCGCTACGCCGCCGGCATCACCCGCATGCTCGCCGAACGGTACAAGGGCCACCCGGCCCTGGCACTGTGGCACGTGGACAACGAGCTGGGCTGCCACGTCTCGGAGTTCTACGGGGAGGAGGACGCCGCCGCCTTCCGGGTGTGGCTGCAGCGCCGGTACGGGAGCATTGAGGCGCTCAACGCCTCCTGGGGCACGGCGTTCTGGTCGCAGAATTACGGCTCCTTCGACGAAATCCTGCCACCCGCGGCCGCGCCCTCCACGCTGAACCCTGGCCAGCAGCTGGACTTCCAGCGGTTCAATTCCTGGGCGCTGATGGATTACTACCGGGAGCTCGTGGCCGTCCTGCGCGAGGTGACGCCGGACATTCCCTGCACCACCAACCTGATGGCCTCCAGCGCCACCAAATCCATGGACTACTTCGACTGGAGCAAAGACCTGGACGTCATCGCCAATGACCACTACCTGGTGGCGGCGGACCCGGAACGGCACATCGAACTCGCGTTCAGCGCGGACCTCACCCGCGGCATTGCGGGCGGTGACCCATGGATCCTGATGGAACATTCGACGTCGGCCGTGAACTGGCAGCCCCGCAACCAGCCCAAGATGCCCGGGGAGATGCTGCGGAACTCGCTGGCGCACGTGGCCCGCGGGGCGGACGCCGTGATGTTTTTCCAGTGGCGCCAGAGCTTCGCCGGTTCGGAAAAGTTCCACTCCGCAATGGTCCCCCACGGCGGACGGGACACCCGCGTGTGGCGGGAGGTGGTGGACCTCGGCGCCGCGCTGAAACGGCTGGAGCCCGTGCGGGGATCCCGGGTACGGTCCCGTGCAGCCATTGTCTTTGACTACGAGGCCTGGTGGGCCAGCGAAATCGATTCCAAGCCCAGCATCGACGTCAAGTACCTGGACGTGCTGCGGGCCTTCCACCGCGCGTTGTTCCTCCGAGGGATTTCGGTGGACATGGTGCATCCGTCCGGCCCGTTGGAGGGGTATGACCTTGTGCTGGTGTGCACCCTGTACGCCGTATCGGATGAGAATGCGGCCACCATTGCCGCCGCTGCCCATGCCGGCGCCACAGTGCTGGTGAGTTACTTCAGCGGGATCGTGGACCTGCAGGACCACGTGCGGCTGGGCGGCTACCCCGGGGCGTTCCGTGAGCTCCTGGGTATCCGGGTGGAGGAGTTCCACCCCCTGCTCAGCGGGTCCCGGCTCAAGCTCAGCGACGGCACCGAGGCGTCGGTTTGGAGCGAGCACGTCCACCTCAAACGCGCCGAAGCGGTGCAGACCTTCACCGAATACCCCCTGGTGGGGGTCCCATCCCTGACCCGCCGGGCCGTGGGTTCGGGCACGGCCTGGTACCTCGCCACGTTCCCACACCCGGAGGGGATTGATGCCCTCCTGGACAAGTTGCTTGCCGAGTCCGGAGTTTCCCCCGCTGCGGCCGCCGGTCCCGGCGTGGAATTGGTCCGCCGGCATTCGCCCAACGGTCAAAACTTCCTGTTCGCCATCAACCACACACGCGCTGACGCCCCGGTATCCGCCACGGGTACCGACCTGCTGACCGGTGCGCCGTTCCCCGGCTCCGTCCCTGCAGGCGGCGTTGCGGTGGTGGCGGAAACTCACGAAGGAGCGCGGTGAGGGTCAGGGGAAACGCCTCGTTGACGCCTGCGGGGAGCTTTGTTAATCTGTGAGAAACCGTTTTCTGGAGACCGGCAGGCCTCGTGAAGGGAGGCCGTCGATGGTCCCGGCAGCACGGCCCAGCGCCATCGGAGGCTACGAAGACTGGCCCGCCTACGTCCGGGAACATCCGCGCCAACGCGCCGCCACGCACCCCGCCCAGGAGCTTTCCGATGCCCTCGGCGTTCCCGGCGCCTCCGCGCCTCCCCACGTCATGGTGCACTGGGAGGAAACGTACGACGACGCCACCACCTCACAGCTCAGCTGGCAGTTAGGCTTCGGCCCACGGACTACGGGCTGGCTGGTACGGCCGGCCGGAAGTTCCGGGCCCCTGCCCGGGGTGTTGGCGTTGCACTGCCACGGCGGCAACAAGTTCGGCGGAGCAGACCGCCTGGTGGCGCTGCCGGACAACCACCCGTCCGCGGCGGCCGCGCGCGCCGCCCTCTACGATGGACACGCCCTGGCCACGGACATCGCACGCCGCGGCTTTGCCGTCCTCGCCCATGACACCTTCGCCTGGGGAAGCCGGAAATTCGACCTCTCAACTCCCCCGTGGCGCACCGCTTCCGCCACGGAGGCGAGGCAGGCGCAGTGGCGGGAGGACGGCGTCGTACCTTCCGAAGCCCAGCGCTACAACGCCGCGGCCGGCTTCCACGAAGACACCGTCGCCAAGGCGGCCGGCATGCTGGGCACCAGCCTGGCAGGGATGGTGGCCCACGACGACCTCGCCGCCCTGGACATCCTGGCCGCCCTCCCCGGGGTGGACCAAGAGAACCTGGGCTGCATCGGCTTCTCCGGCGGCGGCGGCCGATCCCTGGCCCTGGCCGCCCTGAGCCCCCGCATCCGGGCCGCAGTGGTGACCTGCATGATGACCACCTTCGACTCCCTCTTTCCCGCCTACCTTGACGCCCACTCCTGGCTGCTGCAGACGCCCGGGCTATGGAAACTGGGCGACTGGCCCGAGCTGACCCTGCGGGCGGAAGCCGCGCGGTTCCTGGTGCAGTACGCCCTGGCGGATGAACTGTTTCCGGAGGACGGGATGCGTGACGCCCACCGGTTACTGGAGTCCCTGCACGGCGGCACGGACACGTACACCGGCAGCTTCTGGCCCGGCGGCCACGTCTTCACCGCCGCCATGCAGGACGAAGCCATCGAATTCCTCGCCAGAACACTGGCCTGATGACCACCCCTTCCAACAGCTCCCAAGGACCCATGTGACCACCCAGCACCTCCCGGAATCCCCGTACCAGCAGGCCGCTTCCAGAGCCATCCCGCGGATTGCCCTGGTGGGCGTGCACGGCTTCGGCGAGCGCCACCTCGCCAACCTGGCCCGGCTCGAAAAGGCAGGCGCCGTGGAACTGGTGGCAGTGGCCGATCCCAACCCGCCAAGCCCCGGCACCCTGGCCGGGTCGGTCGCCGTGTTCGCCGATCTGGACGGGCTGCTGGCCGCCCGGCCGGGTGCCGACGTCGTTATTTTTGCCACGCCCATCCAAACCCACGCCCCGCTGGCCATCGCCGCGCTGCAGGCCGGGATGGACGTCTACGTCGAGAAGCCGCCGGTTGCGTCCATGGCCCAGTTCGAGCAGGTCCTGGCCGTTGCCCGGGAGAACGGGCGCCTGGTGCAGGTTGGTTTCCAGAGCCTGGGCTCCCATGCCCTGCCCGCCATCAGGGAGATGGTGGCCGCCGGGGACATCGGCACCGTCCTGGGCATCAGTGCCACCGGCCAGTGGCTGCGCACCAAGGCCTACTTCAAGCGTTCACGCTGGGCGGGCAAGCGCAGGCTGGACGGCACCGACGTGGTAGACGGCGTGGCCACCAACGCGCTGGCGCACGCCGTGGCCACCGGCCTGTTCCTTGCGGGCGCCCGGGCCCTCGCTGACGTGGCTTCAGTCGAAACGGACCTGTACCGGGCACACGACACCGAAAGCGACGACACCTCCGTCCTCCGGGTGCGCACGGCCAACGGAGGCACCCTGCTGTGCGCCCTCACGCTCTGCGCCCCCGAACAGCTTGACCCCACCGTCACCGTGCACGGAACCCTGGGCGACATCACCCTCTCCTACACACAGGACGAAGTGCTCATCACCACCCCCGACGGCGAGCGCCGGGAAGCCTACGGCCGGACCGACCTGCTGGAGAACCTGCTCGACGCCCGCGCCACCGGGGCACCGCTGCTGTGCGCGCTGGAGGATACCGGCGCGTTCACCGCGGTCCTCGAAGCCATCCGCACCTCGCCCGCACCCGCCCGTATCAGCCCGGAGTTCGTCTCCTGGGAAGGCGGGGGCGATGCCGCCGCGCACCCCGTGGTCAGGGACATTACCAACCTGCTGGAACGGGCGGTCAAGGCGCAGGGAACCTTCGCCGAACTGGGCGTCCCCTGGGCCCGGCCCCTCCCCGCCGTCCGCACCCTCACCGTGGGTGGCCACCCCGTGGCGGACTACCAGGACGGCAGCCATGTCCGCGCTGTCTCCTCGCCGCGCCCCTACCTGCATCCCGTCCGGACCTTGAGCGGAGTGGCGGTAACGGACCACATGCCGCTGGACCACGTGTGGCACCTGGGCGCCGGAGTGGCGCTGCAGGACGTGGGCGGCGTCAACTTCTGGGGCGGCCGCACCTACACCCGCGAGGCCGGGGAATACGTCTGGCGCCCGGACCACGGCAGCATCACCGTCACGGCTTCACACCTGACCCGCGCCGGCAGCGGTCAGGAGGGCCGGCTTCAGGAGACGCTGGCCTGGAACGGCCCCGACGGCACCCCGATCCTCGTGGAGGACCGCACCTGGAAGTGGTCCGGCGTCGCGCCTTCCATCTGGCGGCTGTCCCTCGACTTCGCGCTGTCCCCCGTCGGCAGCAAGCCGGTCAGCCTGGGCAGCCCGGGGTCCAATGGCCGCTATGAGGGCGGTTACGGCGGTTTCTTCTGGCGCCTGCCCGAGTGCAGGGACGCCGCCGTCTGGACGGCCTCCGGTGCCGGCGAGGCGGAGATCCACGGCAGCGTCACGCCCTGGCTGGCCTGGTCCGGAACGTTCGACGGCGGCCCGGCCACGCTGGCGTTTGTCGCCCCGGAACGCTGCACCGACCCGTGGTTTGTCCGCGCTGAAGGCTACCCCGGGGTGGGCCAGTCGCTGGCGTGGGACAGCCCCGTCACCGCCGAACCGGGCAGCCCGGTCCGACGGCAGGTGACCGTTTTCGTGGCCGACGGAATCCTGGCCACCGCAGACATTGAAAATTTGATCAACCAGCAAGGGGACCCGTCATGACGCAGGCAACGAACACAGCAGTTCCGCAGCGCGGGGCACGGGTAGCGCCGGGGTCAGCGGCGGACCGCGCCATCAAGCGCCGGCGCATCCTGGACATCCTGGACGCCGAAGGGCACGACTCCCTGCTCCTTACCACCCCCACCGCCCTGGCCTGGTACCTGGACGGCAGCCGCGTCCACGTCAGCCTGGCCGGCGACCCCATCGCAGCCCTGCTGGTGGACCGCGGAGGTGACCACCTGGTGACGTTCAGCAACGAAGCAAGCCGCATCGCCGCGGAGGAACTGCCGTCCGGGGTCAACCTGCACACCGTGCCCTGGTACGGCAACCTGCACCAGGCCGCTGCCGCCGTCGGAAGCGCCTCCCGGCCGCCGCTGGCGGAAGCGGACGTCGCCGCGCAGCTGCGGCGCGCCCGCCGTCAGCTCCTCCCGGCCGAGAGCGCCCGCTACTCACGGCTCAGCGCCGAACTGGCCGGCATCATGACGGACGTCCTCTCAACCGCACGGCCGGAGACCACCGAATTCGGACTGGTCTCGGCGCTCGCCGCACGGGTGGTGGCCGCCGGCGCGGAACCGCTGGTCCTCCTGTGCAACGGCAGCTCCCGCAGCACCTTCCGGCACCCGCTGGCAACCCACGCAGCCCTGGGGCGGCGTGCCATGGCCGTGGTGTGCGCCCGCCGGGACGGGTTGATTGCGAACATCACCCGCTGGATCAGGTTCGACGCCGGCACCGCAGAAGAGCACGACGCCGAAGCCCGCATCGCAGCAGTGGAAGCGGACATTTTCGAAGCCACCGTTCCCGGCGCGCGCCTGGACCGGATTTTCGCCGAAATTCAGGCCGCCTACGTGCGGCACGGTTTCGGCGCGGACCAGTGGGAGCAGCACCATCAGGGCGGTCCGGCCGGATACGCCGGCCGGGACCCCCGTGTGACGGCGGATGCCACCGATACGGTGGTGCTGGACCAGGCCTTCACCTGGAACCCGTCCGGTCCCAACGTCAAGATCGAGGACACGGTCCAGCTCACGGAGTCCGGACTTCGCGTCCTCACCGTGGACCCGCGCTGGCCAGTGACCACCGTGAACGGCCTGGAGCGGCCGGCGACGCTGCAGCTGTAGGAAGCACAAAGTAATCCCCCGGAGCCGAAAGGCCCGGGGGATTACTTGTTGTGCTGTCGAAACCGCGCTCTACGGAAGCTGCAGTTCCCCGTCCACGCGGCGGGGGATGCCCAGCGGATTGTCCTCGCGCAGCGCCGGGTGCAGCACTGCTTCCGGGGCGTCCTGGTAGGCAACGGGGCGCTGGAACCTGCGGACCGCCGTCGCACCAACCGATGTGAACAGCGAGGTGGTGGCAGGGTACGGGCCGCCGTGCTGCTGGGCCCAGTTCACGGCGACGCCGGTTGGCCAGCCGTCGAACAGGACCCGGCCGGCCAGGCCGGAGAGCTGCTCCACCAAGGCGGCGATGTCCTCTCCGGTTCCGGCGTGGAGGGTGGCGGTCAGGCTGCCCGGCACCTTGGCCAGGACGGCGGACAGTTCGTCCTGGTCCGCGTACTCAATGAGGATGGTGGTGGGTCCGAAGCATTCCTCCAGCAGCTTGTCCGGCTGCTCCAACACCGTGGCGGCACTCGTGGAGAACACCACGGGAGCGGCGCCATGGGCCACGGCGTCCTGGTCCACGCTGCCGCTGGCCACGTGCACGCCGTCAACAGCAGCGAAGCTGCGCAGCCCGTCCGGGTAGGCCTCGGCGATGCGGGTGGTCAGCATGCCGGCCGCAGGCTTGTCCTGGCTGGCCTCAGCCACTTCCGCGGCGAACCGGGTCCCGGCGGGGATGAACACCAGGCCGGGCTTGGTGCAGAACTGGCCCGCCCCAAGGGTGAAGGACCCGGCAAGCCCGGCGGCGAGTTCCCCCGAGCGCGCCTGCAGCGCTGCGGCCGTGATGACCACGGGATTGAGGCTGCCCAGTTCCCCGTAGAACGGGATGGGGTCGGGGCGGGAGGTGGCGAGGTCGAACAGGGCCCTTCCGCCCGGAATGGAGCCTGTGAAACCCACGGCCTTGATGGCCGGGTCCTGGACCAATGCAGTTCCCACTTCGCGGCCGCTGACCAGGGCGAACAGGCCCTCCGGCGCACCCGCGCCGCGGAGTGCTTCCGCCACGATCTCCGCCGTGCGCTCGGAAAGCCGCAGGTGGCCGGAGTGGGCCTTGACGATCACGGAGCAGCCGACGGCGAGGGCTGAGGCGGTGTCGCCACCGGCCACGGAGAAGGCGAACGGGAAGTTCGAGGCCGAGAAGACGGCGACCGGACCGATGGGCTTGAGGATCCGGCGCAGGTCCGGTTTGGGCGGGGTGGCGGCCGGGTCGGCGTGGTCGATGATGGCTTCCAGGTAGGAACCCTCGGTGATCACGCGGGCGAAAAGGCGCAGCTGGCCGGTGGTGCGGGCTACCTCCCCCGTCAGGCGCGGTGCACCGAGGCTGGTTTCGGCGTCTGCGATCTCCACCAGTTCTGCTGTGTTGGCATCCAGGGCGTCAGCCACCGCGTTCAGCCAGCCCGCGCGCTCGGCATCGGAGGCAGCAGCGGAGATGCGGGCTGCTGCGGTGGCGGCGGAAGTGATCCCTGTCAGGGAAAGCGTTGCAGTTGTCACGTCAGGTACCTGTTCGTCGTCGTACGGAGATTCTGGTCACAGCGCGTCCCGGAAACGGAAACCCAGTCCCGGCCGGTGCGCCGCCGTCACCCTGCTGTTGCTGAACCGGACCGGCGAGGGCCCGGCCAGGACGCCCAGCTGTTCGAAGGACGCCTCCTCCACGTCCTCCACCATGGTGGGTTCTGCCATGGTGAGCGCCAACTGCCCGGACAGCTCCGGCAGCAGGTGCGGCATCACCTTGATGCTGTGGGTCCGGGCCAGCTCCACGATCCGCCGGAACGGGGTAATGCCGCCCACCCGGATGATGTTGGGCTGGATGATGTCCACCGCCTCCGCTTCAATGAAATCGCGGAACCGGTAGATGGTGTGGAGGTTTTCGCCAAGGGCGATGGGCACGGGCGAGTGCTTCCGGAGCCTGCGGTAGGCCCAGAGGTCGTCGGCCCGGATCGGTTCCTCCAGCCACTCCAGCCCGAATTCGGCCAGCACATCGAGTGCGCGGAAGGTCGTGGGCAGGTCCCACCGCTGGTTCGCGTCGATCATCAGCCGGCGGTGCGGGCCCAGGACGGAACGGACGGCCTGCACGCGTTCGTAGTCTTCGCGGAGGTCCGGCTTGCCCACCTTGATCTTGACCGCCTGGTGGCCGGCAGCAACCCAGCGTTCGGCCTGGGCCACCAGCTCCTCGAGCGTGTAATGCAGGTTTACCCCGGACCCGTAGACCTCGGCGGACTCCTGCCGCTGCCCGATGAAGCCGGTAACGGACGTTCCGGCGCGGCGGGCCCGCAGGTCCCAGAGCGCAAGGTCCACACCAGCCATGGCGATGGTGGTCAGTCCCCCGCCGCCGGCCTCGTGCAGCCGCTTCCACAGCGCGTCCCACACCGTTTCCGGCTCGGCCGGAAGGCCGGTGACGAACGGGGCGATGTCGTAGTCCAGCAAGGCCTTGACTGCCTGGGGGCCGATGGTAGGTGTCCAGGAAAAGCCAAAGCCCGTCCCGCCGTCGTCCGTGTGAAGCTCGGTGGCGATCACATGGTTTTCGGGCGCCTCCGCACCCCAGTGCCGGCGGAGCGGAACGGTGAGTAGCCGGCTGGACAGGCCGCTGATCCGGGGAATGGTGCGGACGGTTTCGGCCGCAGGCGCGCTCATCAGCGGCCGGCCAGCTCGTAGCCCTTGGCCAGGATGGCCTTCAGCTCCACCAACTGCTCCTCCGTGGGGTCAACCAGCGGCGCCCGCACGGAACCGACCGGGAGGCCGCCCAGCCGCAGACCGGCTTTGATCAGGGAAACACCGAAGCCGGGGGTCTGGTCGCGGAGGCGGACCAGGGGCGCATAGAAGCCCTCCAGGAGCGCGTTGCGGCGGTCCTCGTCGCCGGAGACGTAGGCGTCGTAATACGCCTTGGCGATCTCTGGCGCCATCGCGAACGCGGCCGACGAATACAGCGGGATGCCCAGGCCGCGGTAGGCGCCCTGGGTCAGTTCCGCGGTGAGCAGGCCGTTGAAGAAAGCAAAGTCAGTCCGTCCGGTGGCCTTGACGGCGGTCACGATCTCCTGGGCCAGGCCCACATCGCCCAGGCCGTCCTTGAAGCCGATGACCTTGGGGTTGGCGGCGAGTTTCGCCATGGAGGCTGCCGTGAACTTTGCGTTGCCGCGGTGGTAGACGATGACCGGGAGGCTGCTGGCCTTCGCCACGGCCTCGATGTAGGCCACCAGCCCGTCGGTGGGACCGGTCACCAGGTACGGCGGCAGCACCAGGAGGGCATCGGCGCCTGCTTCCTCGGCGGCGCGCGCCGCGGCGAGCGCATGGCCGAGCGGTCCGCCCGCACCTGCCACCACCGGAACCTTGCCGGCAACAACTTCGACGGCGGCCGCCACCACGGTACGGACCTCATCGATGCTGAGGGCGTGGAATTCCCCGGTCCCGCAGGCAGGGAAAACGCCGCCGGGTCCGAACGGCAGCCGGGAGCTGATGTGTTCCTTGAGCAGTTCAACGTCCACCGCCCCTTCGGCCGTGAACGGGGTGACGGGGAAGAAAAGTACGCCGTCGAATTTCATGATGCCTCCTTGCCCCGGTTGCCGGCGGTCACCAGCGTGGAGGCGTCGTCGTTGAGGATGGACTTGAGTTCGGTGCGCCAGCTGCGCTTGGGCTGCCAGCCGAGCAGTTCCTGTGCCTTGGCGATGGAGAACGCGGGGCTGGTGCCGCTAAGGCCGGCGCTGAGGGCTTCGCATCCTGGCAGGAACCTGGGGATCAGCTCCGCAAGGGGCGCGGTGGCAAGCGCATCTGCTGCCCCTACGAAGAAGGTTTCCCCGTTCGGGATGTCCGGCATCTTCTGCAGCAGCAGGTCCAGGAAGTCGGCCACATCCCGCGCATCGACATAGTTGAACAGTGCCGGCGCGGAAAGGGCCGGGTCTGCCAGCCGTTCGGCCAGGGTGTGGCCCTGCTGGGTGGGGGCGCCCTCCCACTCCTCGGGGGATATGACGAAGCACGGCCGGAACGCCGCGTAGCGGATCTTCTCCCCCTGGGCTGCGGCGAACATCTGCATGGTCTGCTCTGCGATGAGCTTGGACAGCGCGTAGGCGTTCCAGGGCTTGGGCGGGGTCCGTTCATCCAGCGGGAACGACGGCGGCAGCCAGCCGGCCGGGCAGCCGTAGCCGAGGACAGTGGGGCTGCTGGCAGTGACGATCTTCGGCACCCCCACCTGCGTTGCCGCGCTGATCACGGCGAAGGCGAGCCGGGTGTTGGTGGTGAAGATGACGTCCTCCGGCGCGCTGAACGGCACGGCGATTGCCGCAAGGTGGATGACGGCGTCGGGCTTTGTTGCCTCGATCAGCCGCAAGGCCTCCCCCGGCGCAAGCAGGTCCGCGGTTTCCTGCACGACGCCGGCCAGCAGCAGTCCAGCGGGCACGGCGTCGCGGTCTACCGAGACCACTTGGTGACCCGACCGGGCCAGTCCGGCCACCACGCTGCGGCCCAGGCGGCCGGAGCCGCCGGTGACAAGTATCCTGCTCATGGTTTGTCCCTTACTTGCCGCGGCGGAGGTCGGCGCCAAGATCCAGGTCCTCGACCCTGACGGGCAGGGACGTTTCCAGGGAGCGGTTGCCGGCGATGCCCACCGACACCGAGCGCAGCCCGTCCAGGTAGCCGGAGGGACGGCCCAGCGGATCCTCGCCCGGCCCGTTGAAAAGGTCCGAGAGCAGGAGCTCGTCGCCGCCGCCGTGGCCGCCTTCGCCATTGATGATGGGCACCTCGTACGCGGCCTCCCAGTGGCGCTGGACCACCAGTCGTTCGCCGTTGCGGCGCACCGCGTCCTCTTCCTCGACGGGTGTTGCGCTGGGGTCAACCACGGTCTTTTGGTCCGCGCTGTGCAGGACCGCGGCACGCTCCACCACTTCGAGTTCAGCCCTTCCCTCGGTACCGTTGACGGCCACGCGGTAGCCTTCCCACGGGCTGTGGGCGTTCAGTGAGTAGCTCAGCCGCGGGCCGCCCTGGTATTCCACCACCAGTGCCAGGTTGTCCTCGATGGTGATGCCGCCGGTGAAGACGTCCTGGTCCCGGCGGTAGCCGTCGTAGTGCTCGTTGTCCAGGAAGAGGGCCTTGAGCCGCTCGTCCTCCCTCAGGTCAAGCGCGAAGGGATCCTTTTCGCCGGCAGGCGCCTCGGCGTCGGGCGTGCCGCGCTCGGGGCGTGGACCCAGGCCGCGCTCGGCAGCATTCTTGTCGCCGTAGAACTTCAGGCCGCCAGAGGCGAAGACGCGTTCCGGAACGTCGTCGATCCACCAGTTGACCAGGTCGAAGTGGTGCGATGCCTTGTGGATGAGCAGGCCGCCGGAATTCTTCTTCTCACGGTGCCAGCGGCGGAAGTAGTCGGCGCCGTGCACGGTGTCCAGAACCCAGCTGAAGTCGATGGAGGTCACTTTGCCGATCACGCCGCTCTGGATGATTTCCTTGAGGGCGCTGTTGCGCGGCGAGTAGCGGTAATTGAATGTGACCACCACGTTGCGGCCGGTTTCGTGGACAGCCTGGACGATGCGTCGGCAGCTTTCCGCGTCGATGGTCAGGGGCTTTTCGACGACGACATCGGCTCCCGCGCGCAGGCCCTCCACGATGTAGTCGGCATGGGTGTAGTCCGGGGTGGTGACGATGATGCGGTCGATGTTGTTTGCCTGGACGAAGGCGGTGAGGTCTCCAGGATCAAACGACGCCACCGGCCCCGGCGATCCCAGTTCCTGGATGAGCTTCTGGTAGAACTCCACGCGGCCCGGGTTAACGTCGGAAAACGCCACCAGTTCGGCGGTGTCCGCGTGTTTTCCGAAGATGGCGCGGATGTACATCTCGGAACGGCCGCCGGTCCCGATGAGCGCGATGCGCGCCCTGCCCGAAGCCGTGCCGTGCCGGGAAGCAGCGTGGGCCGGCGTCGTTTGCGCTGTGTTGACCATGGGGTCCCTTTCGAAAGCTCAGTACCGGCCGACGGGACGGCCGTTGGTGTTCGCTGGCGTTTCTCGGCGCCAGCTACTCGAGAAAGCGTTTTCTTGATCCGGATATAAAATTTGTACCAACCTCACAGCCGATCCGTCAACCGTTCTCCGCACTAATGGAAACCGCTTTCTCATTCAGGCGCGTCAGCACTGAAACCGACATCGCCCGTGAAACACTGAAAAGCGGAAGAAACCGCTTTCATGCTCCGTTATATGCTGTGGTTTCACGCTCAAGGAAGGGTTCCCCCATGGCCAGGAAATCGGCAAGCGGCCGGATCGGCATCGCGGATGTCGCCGTAAAGGCCGGAGTTTCCCATGCCACCGTTTCGCGGGTCATGAACGGGAATTTCACCGTGGATCCGGAAATCGCTGCCAGGGTACGTGCGGCTGCGGCGGAGCTGAAGTACCAGCCCAATCCGGTGGGACGCAGCCTGGCCCTTGGCAAGACGGACACCATCGGCATCGTGGTGCCGGACCTGGCCAACCCCACGTTCCAGGCCATTCTTCGCGGCCTGAGCCGGGCAGCAGCCCAGGACGGTTACCGCGTGCTCATCGCGGACTCGTTCGAAGTTTCCAGCGAGGAGTCCATCCTTGCCGGCGAGGCACGCCGGCGGTGCGACGGGCTGGTCCTGTGCGCCCCGCGAATGTCGGATGCCGAACTGGAGGAGATCGCGCCGTCACTGCATCCCCTGGTCCTGATCAACCGGACCACCGCGGCGCCGGGCGTGCCCAGCCTGGTGGTTGACTACGGCCAGGGCGTCCAGGACATTGCCGAGCACCTGGTGGAACTGGGCCATACGCGGCTGGCCTTCCTGGCAGGCCCGCACGGGAGCGCCTCCAACGACATGC
Source organism: Pseudarthrobacter sp. NPDC080039 (assembly GCF_040702335.1). Taxonomy (NCBI): domain Bacteria; kingdom Bacillati; phylum Actinomycetota; class Actinomycetes; order Micrococcales; family Micrococcaceae; genus Pseudarthrobacter; species Pseudarthrobacter sp. NPDC080039. Next base: position 199,516 of record NZ_JBFBKY010000006.1, read on the forward strand.
GGCTCAAGGGGCTGGAGACGTTCAGGGCCGCCCAGCCGCACGTTGACGTAACCATGCTGGAGGGCGGCTCGGATTTCGACACCGGCCATGAAGCCGTCGATGCCGTACTGGCCAGCGGGGCCACCGGAATCCTGGCCTTCAACGACCTGGTGGCCATGGGCCTGATGAGCGGCCTGCACGAGCGCGGGCTGGAGGTTCCCGGCGACATCTCCGTAACCGGCTTCGATGACATCCCCTTTGCCAGGTATACGACGCCGGCCCTCACCACCGGGGCGGTGCCCATTACCGAGCTGGGCGAGCAGGCATGGCGCCAGCTCCGGGCCCTGATCCGCAAGGAAGGTGACGAGCCTCCCGGCGGCTGGTACCAACCGCGCCTGGAAGTCCGGGCCAGCACGGGACCGGCGAAAGCGCCGCGGACCACAGTCCACGGCTGATATGGGCTAGGCGGACGGCGGTTTCAGGAGTACATCGATAAAATCGCGCAGGCCGTCCGCCACGTCCACGCCTTTGTCATAGAGCCACTGCAGCTGCAGGCCATCGGAGACGGCCACCACCATGCGGGCCAGGTCCTCCGCCGGCAGGTCCGAGCGGGCCGCCCCCTCTGATTGTCGGCGTTCAATGTCCGCCGCCAGCACGCCGACCACCTCGGCGTAGCGTTCCTTGAAGTAGGCGTGCGAGTCGTGTTCAGGATCGTTGGCGGTGGCGGATGCCACGGCGTACAGCGTGGTCAGCCCGGGTTCGCGGCGGTTCCGTTCCGCGGAGCGCACCATCAGCGCCAACCCCGCCTGGTCCGCTTCCATTGCCGCGAGGCTGCGCCGGTCACGCTCAGCCAGGACGGCGGTCAAGAGTTCCTGCTTGCCCCGGAAGTAATGGAAAAGGGTTGCTTCCCTCACCCCGACCAGCTCTGCCACGCGCTTGAGCGCCGTGCCTTCAAAGCCTTCGGTAGCGAAGACGTCCGTGGCAGTCTGGATGATCTGTTCCCGGCGTTCCGCGCCTTTGGCGTACTGGCCGCGCGGCTTTGATGAAGGCATCAGGCCAGTGTATTTCAACGCCAATTCAAAAAACCTAGTCACACTAGGTTTTTGCGGGTACCATCTTCTGCAGGACCCAACGGAGGGTCACTTTTTTGTCAGGAGGCATCGTGGCCATCAAGACCATCAGCGAGGATTCCGCAGGACTGCCTGCCGGCGGAACGCCCTCAAACACCGTTTCAAACCCCAGCACTGCTTCAACGTCCAGCACCTCAACCGTCCCCGCCGGGGCACCAATCCGCACACCCCGTGCCTACGTGATCGGCATGCCCATTGCCAGCGCCGGGCTCTGGATGGCCGTCCTGGCCCCGGCCCTCGTGGTACTGGCCATCAAAGTTTCAGAAATCACCACCCCGGAAACGCGTGCCGGTGCGCTCAGCCTGGTTGCCGGCGTCGGAGCCCTTATCGCACTGCTGGCCAATCCCTTTTTCGGCCGGCTCAGTGACCGCACCACATCCCGCTTCGGCATGCGCAAGCCATGGATTGTGGGCGGCTCGCTGGCAGGCCTGGCATCCCTGGTGCTGCTGGGTTCTGCCACCAACGTGACGGGAGTCCTGGTTGCCTGGGTCCTCGCCCAGCTCAGCTTCAATGCGGCGCTGGCGGCCCTGGTGGCCACCCTCCCCGACCAGACAGCGCCCACCGAGCGCGGCCGCCTCTCAGGCCTCATCGGGATGACGTTGCCGGTGGGCCTCGTTGCCGCCGCGTTCTTTGCCCAGCTGTTCGACAACGCCTTCCAGATGGCCGTGGTCCCCGGCGTGGTGGGGACCGCCGTGACCCTCGTCTTCGCTTTCACCTTCAAGGACCGCGTGCTGACGGAAAAGCCTGCCCCGCTCAACCTGCGGGAGATCGCAGGCTCCTTCTACTTCAACCCCCGCACCTACCCGGGCCTGGGGTGGGCCTGGTTCACCAAGTTCCTGGTCTACATGGGCTACTGCGCCGGCTTGCTGTACCTGCCCTACTTCTTCGAGGACCACCTCCACGTTGCAGAAACCGCCGTTCCGGGACTCGTTTTCCAGGCGACCCTGGTCAGCTCCGCGGGAACCGTGGTGACCAGCATCGGCGGCGGCTGGATCAGCGACCGGATCGGAAAGCGCAAGGCCATGGTCATTGCCTCCGCGATCATCATGATGGCGGGCCTGATGGTCGTTGCCACCAGCAGCACCACGGACCAGGTCCTGCTGGGGCAGGCCCTCGCCGGCCTGGGCCTTGGCTGCTTTGGTGCGGTGGACGTGGCCCTCATCGCGGACCTCCTCCCTGGAAGCCAGAGCGAGAACGCCAAGACGTTCGGCGTTTTCAATATCGCCCAGGCCCTGCCCCAGTCCCTCGTACCCGCCATCGCCTTCCCCGTGATCACCCTCGGCGGCTACCCGGCCCTCTTCATCGGCGGAGCCGTCGTCGGCATCATCGGCGCCGTCCTCGTCACCCGCATCAAAGGAGTCAAGTAAATGAATCCCACACTTTCCCCCGCCGTCACAGCGCCGGCGGCCGGCTCACCGGATGCGGAGGCACGCATCCGCGAACTGGCTGAACGCCTCACCCTCGAGGAGCAGATCCAGCTGCTGACTGGTGCTGATGTCTGGGCAACGCACGCTCTGCCCTCCATTGGCCTGTCCCGGGTGGTCATGTCCGACGGCCCCTCCGGTGTCCGGGGTGAAGACTTCGATGAGCGGCACGACTCGGTGTCCTTGCCGTCGTCGTCCGCGCTGTCCGCCACGTGGAGCGTGGAGACGGCGCGCCGGTATGGCCAGGTCCTGGGGCAGGAGGCCCGCCGCAAGGGTGTCCATGCCGTCCTGGGCCCCACCATCAACCTGCACCGTTCACCGCTGGGCGGCAGGCACTTTGAATGCATGAGCGAGGACCCGCGCCTGACCGCCACCATGGCCGCCGGCTACGTTGCCGGGGTCCAGTCGATGGGCGTGGGCGCGACCCCGAAGCACTACCTCGCCAACGAGGCTGAAACCGAGCGCTTCACCTCCAACTCGGTGGTGGACCAGCGGCCCCTGCGGGAGCTCTACCTGGCAGCCTTCGAGGACGCCATCACCGAGGCGCGCGCCTGGCTGGTGATGAGCTCCTACAACTCCATCAACGGCACCACCGCCAGCGAAAACGAGCTGCTGAAGACTCCCCTGTCCACGGAGTGGGGCTTCGACGGTGTGGTGGTCTCCGACTGGACCGGTGTCCGCTCGGTCGAAGCTGCCAACGCCAACCAGGACCTGGAGATGCCGGGGCCGGTGGGCCACTGGGGCCCCAAGCTTCTGGCGGCAGTGAATGACGGCCGCGTGAGCCGGTCCGCTATCCTCGAAAAGGTCATCAGGATCCTCCGGCTGGCCGCCCGCGTGGGTTCCCTCGACGGCGTCTCGCCCGCCGTGACGGAGCTCCCGGCACCCCTCAACCCGGCCGCCGTCGCCCGTGAAGTGGCGGTCCGTGGCGCCGTCCTGGTCCGCAACCGGGACGGCCTCCTGCCCCTGGATCCGCAGGCCCTGGCAAGCGTGGCCGTCAGCGGCCACAATGCAGAGGAAGCACGCACGCAGGGCGGCGGCAGCGCCACCGTCATGCCCAAGCAGAACGTCTCGCCGCTTGAGGGCCTGCGGGAAGCGCTGCCGGGCGTCAGCGTGAGCTACGCCCGCGGCGCCAAGGTTGCAGAGGGCCTGCAGGCCTTCCCCCGCGCCTCGCTGCACAACCCCGTGTCCGGAGTGCCCGGCATGCGGGTGACCTTCCTGGCGGAGGATCGTTCGGAAATCTCTGGCGAGGACCGTCTGGCCTCGCACCTGATCTGGTTTGGTGTCGGCATCCCGGAGGGGACCGCGGCCATCCGCATGGAAGCGGACTGGACCGCACCGAGGGCGGGCGTCCACCACCTGGGCGTGGGCACCGTGGGCCGGATCCGGCTGTCCCTGAACGGTGACGAGGTGTTCAACGGCGAGATCGAGGATGACACCGACGTGCTCGGCGCGGCCCTGTTCGATCCGCCCAAGACCGTCCACCCGGTGACCACTGCCGCGGGAGACGCGGTCCGGATCGAGGCCGTGTACGAGCTGCCCAGGAACCAGGCCATCCCCTTCACGGCCATCCTCCTGGGCGAGGAAACGGTGGTGGAGGACCCGCAGGCCGAGATCGACGCGGCTGTGGAGGCCGCCCGGACCGCCGACGTAGCCGTGGTTGTGGTGGGAACCAGCGCAGCCATCGAATCCGAGGGCTTCGACCGCAAGGACCTGGACCTCCCGGGCCGGCAGAACCAACTGGTGGAGGCGGTGGCTGCGGTGAACCCGCGCACCGTGGTGGTGGTGAACTCCGGTTCACCGGTCCTTATGCCGTGGCTGGACCGGGTGGGCGCCGTCCTGCTGGGCTGGTTCGGCGGCCAGGAATTCGGCCGGGCCCTCGCCGACATCCTGCTGGGCGCCGAGGAACCGGCCGGCCGCCTTCCCACAACATGGCCCGCGGCCCTGTCCGACGTTCCGGTCCTGGACACCCACCCGGTTGACGGCAACGTGGTCTACTCCGAGGGCATCCACGTCGGCTACCGCGCCTGGCTGAAGCAGCAGGCTTCGGGCGGTGCCGCCCCGGCCCTTCCCTTCGGCTACGGCCTGGGCTACACCACCTTCGAGCTCGGCACGGCCCACGCACGCGAGTCGGTCCCGGCCGGCGCTGACGTGACGGTCCACGTTCCGGTCCGCAACACCGGAAGCCGGTCCGGCCGCGAAGTGGTGCAGGTGTACCTGGACCGCCCCGAGTCCGCGGTCGAGCGGCCCGTCCGCTGGCTCGCCGGCTACGCCGGAACGCATCTGGCGCCGGGCGGCACGGAGAGCGTGGAAGTCCGGATCCCGGCCCGCTCCTTGGCGCATTACGACGGCGGCTGGCAATTTGAGCCCGGCACCTTCCGGATCCTCGTGGGCCGGCACGCCGGAGACGACTTCGAGATTTTGGAGATCGAAGTCCGCTAGTCCCCTCGGCCGGGCTGGGCAGGATTATCCCTGCCCAGCCCGGCCTCTTTGTAGAACCCCTCGATGTGGGCAGCCACCAGCTCCGCCGCCCTGGCGCCGTCGCCGTTCCTGACCGCAGCAAGGATGGCGTGGTGCTCAGCGCGCAAACGCGATGCCGTGGTACCCCAGTCCGGCAGGTGGGATGTCAGCTCGGCGGCGTATCCCTGGATTGATTCCCGCAGCGATCCCATCATGGCGCTGACCACCGCGTTCCCTGCGGCGTTGGCCAGGGCCAGATGGAACCGGACATCGAGGGCCAGGAACTCGCCCACGGGGATGTCTTCCGGGGCATCCATGGCGCCCAGTAGTGCGGCCGCCTCCTCAAGTTCGGGCGCATCCCGGCGGGCGTGGGCGGCGGCCCAGGACTCGAGCAGGACGCGGGTCTGCACGATGTCCGCCACGGGAAGGTGCTGGGTGGCCACGTGCAGCCGAAGGGCCGAGCCGAGCGCCGCCGTGGGATCCGAGATCACCACCGTCCCGGCGTCGGGGCCGGAGCCAACACCGGAGCGCACCGCGCCCATGGCTTCCAGAATCCGGATGGCCTCGCGGACGGAGGTCCTGGAGACTTTGAGCTGTTCCGCCAGGGCGCGCTCGGCCGGGAGCCTGCCCCCTACGGCGAGGTTGCCGGCCGATAGTTGATCCTCGATCCAGTGCAGGACCAGCTGGTGGGTGCGCATATCCAAATAGTAGTTGATGTGGTTGGACCATATGACCTAGAGTCTGGTTGGACCATAGGAGGAGCAATGACGCACACCATTCAGCCCAACAATCCCGAGGCCACCCCGGCCCCGGATGCCATGGACGTCCCCACAGCCCCGGCACCTGCCAAGGCTCCGTCGTCGACCGCCCTGCCCGACGCACTCAGGCGCCGCGTCCCCAAGTACTCGGACCTCGCGCCCCTGATGCAGTTCAAGAAGCCGGAGTTCAGCAAGGAGGCGCGGCTGAAGCGGGCCAGCACCATCTGGGAGCTCCGCGCCATGGCCAAGCGCCGCACGCCCAAGGCCCCCTTTGACTACACTGACGGCGCCGCCGAAGACGAGATCACCCTCCGCCGTGCGCGGCAGGCGTTCCTGGACATCGAGTTCCGTCCGGGCATCCTGCGCAACGTCTCCGCCATCGACCTCAGCACGGAGATCCTGGGCAAGCCGTCACGGCTGCCCGTCGGCATAGCCCCCACCGGTTTCACGCGCATGATGCAGTCCGAGGGCGAGTACGCCGGGTCGCAGGCAGCCGAGGCCGCCGGCATCCCATACACGCTGTCTACCATGGGCACTGCTTCCATCGAGGATGTGGCCGCGGCTGCTCCCAACGGGCGCAACTGGTTCCAGCTGTACCTGTGGACGGACCGGGACCGCTCCCTGGAACTGATCGAACGCGCCGCCAAGGCCGGAAATGACACACTCATGGTCACCGTGGACACCGCAGTGGCCGGCGCCCGGCTCCGGGACGTCCGCAACGGCATGACCATCCCGCCGGCGCTGACGCTCAAGACCGTGCTTGATGCCTCCTACCGGCCGGCCTGGTGGTTCAACTTCCTCACCCACGAGCCGCTGACCTTCGCCTCGCTGTCCCGTTACACCGGCACCGTTGCGGACCTGATCAATTCCATGTTCGATCCAACACTGACCTTCGAGGACCTTGACTGGCTGCGCGAAACCTGGAAGGGCAAGCTGGTGGTCAAGGGCATCCAGACCGTGGGGGACGCCCGCCGCGTGGTGGACCACGGCGCGGACGGCGTGGTGCTGTCCAACCACGGCGGCCGCCAGCTCGACAGGGCACCCATCCCGTTCCACCTGCTCCCCGAGGTCAAGCAAGCCTTCACCGCAGACAACAGCGATGCGGCCATCATCCTGGACACCGGCATCATGAGCGGCGCGGACATCGTGGCGGCCCTGGCCCTGGGCGCGGACTTCACCCTGATCGGCCGCGCCTACCTCTACGGCCTGATGGCCGGTGGGCGCGCGGGCGTGGACCGGACCCTGCAGATCCTGGAGAAGGACATGGCCCGCACCATGGCCCTGCTGGGCGCCAGCCGCATATCAGAGCTGACCCCGGACCACGTTCGGCTGCCGGGCAACTAAAGGGGCTACTTCTTCCGTCCGAATTTCGGCAGGTTGGCCAGCAGGTCAGCGGCCTTGGTGGCGGCACGGCCAACGGTGCGGCCGATCTGCTGCGGGACGGTGTCATCGCTCAACGGGGCGGCGGTACCACCGGGAATCACGACGGCGGGACTCAGTTCCGCTCCTTCGCGCACCAATACGGCCGACGGAACTTCGTCCGTCGTTGCCGCCGCCGGTTGCGCGGGCGCCGGTTCCTGGGGCCGCGCGGCGGTGGGCAGCGACGCTGCCGCCGCCGCAACACCCTCCCGGAGGTGGGCCGGGACTGCCTGGTCCGGTCCGCCGCCCACTTTCCCGGGTGCTTCCGTGGCCGCAGCTGAGGCGGCCGCCGCGGCGCCGGAGCCGACGTCGAACGTCTCCAGCCAGCTGGCGATGCCCTCCAACGGCCCCCGGTTCAGGGCGTAGTAGCGCTTCTGGCCCTGGGCGCGCATGCTGACCAGTTGCGCTTCACGCAGGACTTTCAGGTGCTTGGAAATGGTGGGCTGGCTCGCCGCCAGTTCCTCCACCAGCTCCCCCACGGCTTTGTCCCCCGTCCGGAGGGCCACCAGGATGTCCCGCCGGGTGGATTCCGCTATGACGGCAAATACGTCGTCTGTCACCATGCCTCCCACCCTAGCGACATATACGCCGAAAGGCATCAACTATTTCGGCTGTCCGCGCTTTCTGCGAAACCGGCCCCTAATCGAACCAGGGGTCCAGGCCGTGCAGCGGGAACACGGCCTTGCGCGTGGCCATGACAGTGCGGTCCACGGCGTCGTTGGGGTCGAAACCCACCTCCCACGACCGCCACCACAGCTCCACCTCGTCCCCCATGAGCGCGGGAGCATCGACGCCGAACTTCTCCACCACGTACCGGCGCCAGTCCCCGGGCACCGGGGTCCGCAGCGGCACGGGGCGTCCCGCGGCGATGGCCACCAGGTGGCTCCAGGCGCGCGGCACCACGTCCAGTACGTTGTAGCCCCCGCCGCCCGTCGCGATCCAGCGGCTGCCGCAGTAGCGCTCGGCGAGATGTCCGACGGCGTTCGCTGCCTCGCGCTGTCCGTCAACGCTGAGGTTGAGGTGCGTGAGGGGGTCACTGCGGTGTGAATCGCAGCCGTGCTGGCTGACGATGACCTCCGGTTCGAAAGCACCCACCAGTTGCGGCACCACGGCGTAGAAGGCCCGCAGCCAGCCGGCGTCAGCGGTGCCTGCGGGCAGTGCGAGATTCACGGCCGTCCCCTCCGCTGCGGGACCACCAATTTCGTTGGCAAAGCCGGTCCCCGGAAAAAGGGTGAGGCCTGTTTCGTGCAGCGAGATGGTGAGGACACGGGGGTCGTCCCAAAAAATGTTCTGCGTTCCGTCCCCATGGTGGGCGTCGACATCGATATAGGCCACTTTGTGTACGCCGCCGTCGAGCAGTTTCTGCACCGCCATTGCCGCGTCGTTATAGATGCAGAATCCGCTGGCGCGGTCCCTGGCGGCATGGTGCATGCCGCCGCCGAAGTTCACGGCATGCACGGCCGTACCCTCCAATATGCGCCGGGCCGCCATCACCGACCCGCCGGCCAGGCGGGCAGCCGCCTCGTGCATGCCGGCAAACGCGGGGTCATCCTCAGTGCCCAGCCCACGGGATTCGTCCGGCCGGGAGGGGTCGGCACTGACCCTGCGGACTGCAGCCACATAGCCGGGTGAGTGGACGGACTGCAGGTCGGCGTCGGAAGCCACTTCCGGCGCCGCCACGTCAACATGATCCAGGTCGAACAGGCCCAGGCTGCGGGCCAGCCGGGCGGTCAGGTCCATCCGCTCCGGCGCCATAGGGTGCCCCGGGCCGAAGTTGTAGGCTGTCATGTCAGGACTCCACGCCACCACCGTAGGCGGCGAGGGCTGGCTGAGGCCGGGCAGGTATGTCATCAATCACAGGCTACCCGAGCCCGCACCGCCGTCCTCCCGGCCATGACCCGCGCTTTAGTGGTTTACTACTGGGGGAAGCCGTTTCAACCGAGGAAAAAGCCACACATGACGCAGAGCCAGTCAAGGCCCCGCACCCCGGCCACCTGGCACCCCCCGGCGCAGGAGCGGGAGGGCCTGTGGATCTTCACGCGGCTGCGCGACTTCATAGACGATATCGCCAACACGTCCCCCGCCCGCCTGGCCCTGACCGCGTTCGCCACTGTATGCATCGTGTTCACGTTCCTGCTGTCCCTGCCTGTGTCTGCGGCCGACGGGACCGCCACTCCCGTCTACGAGGCGCTCTTCACCGCCGTCTCGGCAGTCTGCGTCACCGGCCTAACCGTCGTGTCCACCGCCGCCCACTGGTCCTTCTTCGGCCAGCTGGTGATCCTGCTGGGCATCTTCATCGGCGGTTTGGGAACTTTGACGCTGGCGTCCCTGCTGGCGCTGATGGTCAGCAAACGCCTGGGCGTGCGCGGCAAGATCATCGCCGCCGAGTCCATGAACAACGCCGGCCGGCTGGGCGAAGTGGGTACCCTGCTGCGGATCGTCATCACCACATCCGTGGTCATCGAGGCAGTCCTGGCCCTCGCGTTGGTCCCTCGGTTCCTCACCTTGGGCGAGCCGTTCTGGCAGTCCGTCTGGCACGGCATCTTCTACTCCATCTCGTCGTTCAACAACGCAGGCTTCACCCCGCACTCGGACGGCATCGTGCCCTACGAGACAGACCTGTGGATCCTCATCCCCCTCATGGTGGGAGTCTTCCTGGGCAGCCTGGGATTCCCCGTGGTGATGGTTTTGCAGCAGAACGGGCTGAACTGGAAGAAGTGGAACCTCCACACCAAACTCACCATCCAGGTGTCCCTGATCCTGCTGTTTGCGGGGGCATTCCTTTGGGCCCTGATGGAGTGGGACAACGCCCGGACCATTGGTTCCATGAGCGTGGGTGACAAAATCACGCACGCCCTCTTTGCCTCCGTGATGATGCGGTCCGGCGGGTTCAACCTGGTGGACCAGAACCAAATGGACTCCACCACCATGCTGCTCACCGACGCCCTGATGTTCGCCGGCGGCGGCTCAGCGTCAACAGCAGGCGGCATCAAGGTAACCACCATCGCCGTGATGTTCCTGGCAATCATCGCCGAGGCCCGCGGCGACGCCGACGTCAAGGTCTACGGCAGGACCATCCCACAGGGCAGCATGCGCGTTGCCATCTCGGTCATCGTCGCAGGCGCCACCCTGGTCTCCGTATCGGCGTTCCTGCTGCTCCACATCAGCGGCCAGTCGCTGGACCGCGTTTTGTTCGAAACCATCTCCGCGTTCGCTACGGTGGGGCTCAGCACCAACCTGAGCGCGGAAATGCCTCCTGCGGGGGTCTACGTCCTCACGGTGCTGATGTTCGCCGGCCGTGTGGGTACCGTTACCCTCGCCGCTGCGCTTGCCCTGCGCCAGCGCAGCCAGTTGTACCACTACCCCGAAGAGAGGCCGATCATTGGCTAGTTCCACAGACGCCCCCCGGCGCCCCGCCCACAACGCCCCGGTGCTGGTGATCGGGCTGGGCCGCTTCGGATCGTCCACCGCCGAGCAGCTGGTCAAGCAGGGCCGCGAAGTCCTCGCCATCGAGCGGGACCGGAACCTGGTGCAGAAATGGGCGCCGCTGCTGACCCACGTGGTGGAGGCCGACGCCACCAACATCGACGCACTCCGCCAGCTCGGCGCACAGGAGTTCAGCTCCGCCGTCGTGGGCGTGGGCACCTCCATCGAGTCTTCCGTGCTGATCGCCGTCAATCTGGTGGACCTCGGCATCGAACATCTTTGGGTCAAGGCCATTACCCCGTCCCACGGCAAGATCCTCACCCGGATCGGCGCCAACCACGTCATCTATCCCGAGGCCGACGCCGGCGTCCGTGCCGCGCACCTGGTCTCCGGGCGCATGCTGGACTTCATCGAGTTCGACGACGACTTCGCCATCGTGAAGATGTACCCGCCGCGCGAAACGGTGGGCTTCACCCTTGACGAGTCAAAGGTCCGCTCCAAGTACGGGGTGACCATTGTGGGCGTGAAGTCCCCGGGTGAGGACTTTACCTACGCCAGGCCGGAGACCAAGGTGTCCTCGCGGGACATGCTGATCGTGTCAGGCCACGTGGACCTGCTGGAACGGTTCGCCGCCCGCCCGTAGTCCCCAACCGCACCCTAACCTCGGAAGCTCGGTCAGGGAACCCTGACGTCGTGGGCCCAGCCAGTGGTGGCCGGGCCCAGGGAAACCCGCTAGCCGAGCTGCTTGGTAATTTCCGCTGCCCGGTCCGCTGCTGCCCTGGCGCCGGCCGCGATGATTGCCGGGATGCCCTGTTCGTCGAAGGTGGCAATGGCGCGTTCGGTGGTCCCGTTGGGGCTGGTAACAGCTTTGCGAAGCGCTGCCGGGTCCGCCCCGGGCTGGGCGAGCATGAGGCCGGCGCCGGCGACGGTTTCGCGGGCCAGCAGCAGCGACAGCTCGTGGTCCAGGCCCAGCTTTTCGCCCGCCGAGGCCATGGCTTCGGCCAGGTAGAAGGCGTACGCGGGACCCGATCCGCTGATGGCCGAGAGCGCGTCCACCTGTTCCTCCGGAACCTCCACGACGGTCCCGGCGCCCTGCAGGATGTCCTTGACCATTTGAAGCTGCTCAGGCGTGCAATGGGTGCCGGGCGAAACGGACACCACACCGCGGCCCAGTTTTGCCGGCGTGTTGGGCATCGTCCGGATGACCGGCTGCCCTTCCGGGAGGGCGGCCTCCAGTTGGGCGATGGAGACGGCGGCCGCCACGCTGACCACCACGGTGTCCGGCGAAAGGGCAGGGCTGATCTCCCGGGCCAGGTCAGCGATGCCAACGGGCTTGACGCCAAGGATGACGACGGCGGACCCCTTGGTGGCCTGCCGGTTGTTGTCCGGTTCTTCCTCGCCGGCGATGGCGGTGATCCCTTGGTACCGCTCGGCCAGCTCGGACGCGCGCCCGGCGCGGCGGACGGTTGCCACCACATCCCCCGGATCTGTTCCTGCCTCCAGCAGGCCGCCAAGAATGGCTTCGTTCATGGATCCACAGCCAAGGAATGCGATTCGGTTGCTCATGCCTCCATCATTGCAGTTGGTACGCATTCACAGGCAACTCCCATCTTCAGCGCAGGCAGCGCACAACTTGGGGTCCTAACGTGGTTATTACCTCATTGAGGGTGCGAGTGATGCGGCAGGCATGGGGATGCCTGCCAGGGCACCGGTGGCACGGCAACAGGTTTTCCCCCATTTTCCTGTTGCCGGCCCCGGTGCTTCCGCATTTAAACTGCAGTTGCCGGCCAACCGCCTGCCGGAACGCTGATTTACAGGTAGCTAGACTGTTGCGTCCACCGACGGCGCGGCGGTCACATGGGGCGCGGGCTCCAGCGGCCCGGAAAACACGAGCTGGTCCAGGCGCCGGAGGATGAGTCCTTCACGAAGTGCCCATGGGCAGATGCGCAGTTTCTTGAACTTGAACATCTCCAGCGCAGCCTCGGCCACCAATGCCCCGGCCAGCAGCTGGTGGGCCCGGGCCTCTGAAACACCTGGAAGGTGCAGCCGGTCCTCGGAGCTCATCGCGGAGATCCGCTGGGTCCAAATGCCCAGGTCCGAGGCATGCAGTTCGCGTTTGACGTACGGGCCTTCGGCGCTGGGGGCGGCTCCGGCGATCCGGGCCAGGGAACGGAAGGTCTTGGAGGTCCCGGCCACCACGTTGGCCCGGCCCAGGCCCTCGAATTCACGGACGGCGGGCTTCAGCGTTGCCCGGATGTAGCGCCGGAGTTCCTTGACACTCTTGGCCGACGGCGGATCCTCGGCGAGCCAGTCCCTGGTGAGGCGGCTGGCACCAAGGGGAACGGAGGTGGCCACCTCGGGAAGTTCATCCTGGCCGAATGCCATTTCGAAGGAACCGCCGCCGATGTCCAGGTTCAGGATGGGACCGGCGCCCCATCCATGCCACCGGCGGACCGCAAAAAAGGTCATGGACGCTTCCTCGCTGCCGCTGAGTTCCTGAAGGGTCACGGTGGTCTCATGCTTGACCCGGGCCAGGACTGCGGGGCCGTTGGTGGCCTCGCGGATGGCGGATGTACAGAAGGCCAGCAGGTCCTCTGCCTTGTGCCGGGCAGCGAATTCCCAGGCCTCCAGGACGAACTCGGTCAGCTCGTGCTGGCCCTCGTCGCTGATGCTGCCATCGGGCTCAAGGTACTGCACCAAGGACAGCGGCCGTTTGTGCGACGCGAACGGGACAGGCTGTGCACCGGGGTGGGCATCCACCAGGAGCAAATGGACAGTGTTGGACCCTATATCGAGGACGCCTAGACGCATGGGGACATTATTGCTCGTCAGCGCGCTTGAAGTCGCGCCTGATATTGGCCACGCCCTCCGGGTTGATCTCAAAGCCGTAGGCTGCGCCCGGGTTGATCACCATGCCCAGTTCATCGCCGATGTTGGCGATGATGGCCGCCCCCTGGGTGCCCAGCACGTTCGGAGCCGCCTCCAGGTACTGCTGGTCCACCCTGCTGGGGTGCGAAAAGACGGCAAGGACGGGGTCGCCGTCGGCGTTGGCCAGGACCAGCGGCTCCACCTGGGAGTCGATGCCCTCCACCGTGTCCGAGCTGATGATGTAGACCTCGCTGTTAAGGAACGACAGGATGACGTCCACGGGGTTCGCATCGGGCTGTCCGCCGGTGGCGAGCTTCTCCTCAAGGTCATTGAGCGGGTTGGTGTCGTCGATTCCCTGCTGTTCAGTCATACGACTAGCCGATCACGATACCGAAGCGCATGCAAACCCCGGTGGTTGAGCGCGGGGCCTGCGCCCCGTGCTCAACCACGGCAGTCACTTCTTGGCCGTTGCCTTCTTCTTGGCCGGCGCTTTGCGGGTTGCCGTCCGCTTGACCGGACCCTTTGCGCGCTTTTCCGCCAGCAGTTCCACTGCCTGTTCCCGCGTGAGCTCCTCCAGCGAGGTGGCGCGGGGCACGGTGATGTTGGTGATGCCGTCGGTGATGTAGGGACCGAACCGGCCCTCCTTCACCACGATGTTCTTCTCCGACACCGGGTCCGGGCCGAACTCGGCCAGGGGCGGCACCGCAGCACGGGCGCCGCGCTGCTTGGGCTGGGAGTAGATCTCCAGGGCCTGATCCAGGGTGATGGTGAAGATTTCCTCTTCGGAGCCGATGGAGCGGGAGTCCGTTCCCTTCTTCAGGTAGGGGCCGAACCGCCCGTTCTGGACGGTGATGAGGTTGCCTCCGGCGTCCTCGCCCAGGGCGCGGGGCAGGCTCATGAGCTGGAGTGCCTCGTCCAGCGTGACGGACTCCACCGTCATGGACTTGAACAGCGATCCCGTACGCGGCTTGGCCTTCACCGGCTTCTTGGGCGGCTTGGGCTTGCCGTTCTTGTAGTACTCCACCGGCTGGCTGGCCAGCTCTTCCTCGGTCATCTCGGGGATGATTTCGGTGACGTAGGCGCCGTAGCGGCCGTTCTTGGCCACGACGGTGTGTCCCGTGTGCGGGTCGGTGCCCAGCACACGCTCCTCAGGTGCCGCCGTCTCCATCAGTTCGATGGCCTTGGCGGCCGTCAGCTCGTCAGGGGCCAGGTCCTCCGGGACGTTGGCGCGGGCCGACTCAACGATCTCGCCGGTCTTGGGGTCCACCACGGCGGCCGAGCTTTCCAGGTAGGGGCCGAACTTGCCCACCCGGAGCGTGATCTCGTCGGTGATGGGAATGGAGTTGATTTCCCTGGCGTCGATCTCGCCCAGGTTGTTGACAATGCTCAGCAGCCCGGGATCGGTCCCCTCACCGAAGTAGAAGTGCCGCAGCCAGGACGCGCCGGCCTCCTGGCCGTTGGCGATCTTGTCCAGGTCGCCTTCCATGTCGGCAGTGAACTCGTAGTCCACGTAGTCGGAGAAGTGCTGCTCCAGGAGCCGGATCACCGAGAACGCAATCCAGCTGGGTACCAGCGCGGATCCCTGCTTACGGACGTAGCCGCGGTCCTGGATAGTGGAGATGGTGGAGGCGTAGGTGGACGGACGTCCGATGCCCTTCTTCTCCAGTTCCGCTGTCAGGGACGCTTCGGTGTAACGCGGCGGCGGGGACGTTTCGTGGCCCACTGCCTGGATGTCGGAGGCGGTGAGGGAATCGTCCTTGGCCACGTTGGGCAGGCGGCGCGCCTCGTCTGAATCGTCGTCGCCGCGGGTCTCGTCCTTGCCTTCCTCGTAGGCGGCAAGGAAGCCGGGGAACGTGATCACGGTACCGGAGGCGGAGAATTCCGCATCGCGCCCGTCAGAGGACACGGCACCCAGGCGGATGGTCGCCGTCGAGCCCTTGGCATCCCCCATCTGGGAGGCGACGGTGCGCTTCCAGATGAGTTCGTAGAGCCGGAACTCGTCGCCGGAGAGCTGCTTGGCAACCTGGGCCGGTGTCCGGAAGGAGTCACCTGCGGGGCGGATGGCCTCGTGTGCTTCCTGGGCGTTGGCTGCCTTGTTCGAGTACAAGCGCGGCGACTGCGGGACGTACTCCGGACCATACAGTTCCGAAGCCTGCCGGCGGGCGGCCGTGATGGCTTCGTCGCTCAATGCGGACGAGTCCGTACGCATATAGGTGATGTAGCCGTTTTCATACAGCCGCTGGGCGATCTGCATGGTGCTCTTGGACGAGAACCGCAGCTTGCGGCCGGCCTCCTGCTGGAGGGTGGAGGTAGTGAACGGTGCAGCGGGGCGGCGGGTGTACGGCTTGGTATCCACCGCGCGCACCCGGAAGTCCGCGTTCTGCAGCCCGGCCGCCAGCGACGTCGCCAGTTCCTGGTTGAGATGGGCGACGTTGCGGGAGGTGAGCTCGCCGTTGTCATTGAAGTCGCGGCCCGTGGCCACCTTGGCACCGTCAACGGCGGCAAGCTTCGCCTTGAAGGAGCCTGATTCCGCGCCGAACTGGCCGGTCAGATCCCAGTAGGACGCGGCCTTGAATGCCATGCGCTCACGTTCGCGGTCCACCACCATGCGGGTGACCACGGACTGCACGCGCCCTGCGGAGAGGCCGCGCGCCACCTTGCGCCAGAGCACGGGCGAGATTTCGTAACCGTAGAGCCGGTCCAGGACACGGCGGGTCTCCTGGGCGTCCACCAGGTCCTGGTCGACGTCCCGCAGGTTGCCCATGGCGCGCTGGATGGCTTCCTTGGTGATTTCACCGAAGGTCATCCGGTAGACCGGAACCTTGGGCTTGAGGACTTCCAGCAGGTGCCACGCGATGGCCTCACCCTCGCGGTCCCCATCTGTTGCCAGATAGAGTTCGTCGGCATCCTTGAGCGCGGCCTTGAGCTCAGTGACCTTTTTCTTCTTGTCCGGGGAGACCACGTAGTAGGGCTTGAAGTCGTGCTCAATGTCGACGGCGAACTTGCCCACCGACGTCTTTTTCAGCTCGGCGGGGAGTTCGGACGGCTGCGGCAGGTCCCTGATGTGACCGATGGAAGCCTCCACGATGAAGCCCTCGCCGAGGTACTTGGCGATGGTCTTGCTCTTGGCCGGAGACTCCACAATCACGAGTTTCTTGCCGGTTTTGGCCTTGCTTGGCACGGTGCTCCTACAGAAAAGGGTTGCTGGGGCAGATGAGCCCATGTTCGCCTAGTTCACCATATTTTGGGGAATCGTGCGCATTCATGTGGAAAAGACGGGGGCATAAGGGGGCTTACTGTTCGGCCGGAAACGCGGCCGGAATGAGGAACCCGTCCCGCACCAGGTTGGCCACATCGGCAAGCAGCGAGCGCTGGAATGAGCCGGCCTCTCCACCCAGGAGGGCCTCCAAGGCACCGGCGATCTGTCCTGCGGTGAGGTCGCCGTCGCACGCGGACACAAACCCGGCCAGCTCCGTGCTCATCAGGTTGGTGCGGCGCAGGCCGGCACCTTGCCTGAGCAGGATCACCCCCGGGTGCTCGGCGCCGGGACGCTGGTGGCGCTCCTCGGTGACGTCGTCGGCAACGAGCAGGTGCGTTTGGGCAAGATCGTGCGCGGCGAGCCAGTCGCTGCGTTCGACGGCGGCGCCCAGGTGGGGGCCGATGGGCTGCTCGATGGGGTAGCTGATTTCCTCGAAGCGGCTGATGGCGGCCTGCCCGCCGTCAGCATGGCGGCGCAGCCACACCATGCCGAAGCCGATCCCGGCCACGTTCCGTGCGGCGAAGTCCGCGAGGTAGGCGGCGTACGCCTCCCGGTAGTGCTTCCGGTCCCGGGACTCGGAGGCGTCCTGCAGCCAGGTTTCGGCGTATTGTTCCGGGCTGACCTGCTCGCGCTGGATGAACCAGGCGTCGGTGCCCGGCCGCACCCATGACCTTGGCCGCTCGTCCCAGTCCGCGCCGTCGGGGACTTCCCAGTTCCCCAGCATCTGCGCCCATCCGCCGGGCGCCAGGACACCGGGCAGGTCCGCCACGAGGGACGCGACGATCTCGTCGCCCGGCAGGCCGCCGTCGCGGTAGGTGAACTGGCCCGACGCCTCCTCGCCGGCGCTGCGCGGGGTGATGACGAACGGCGGGTTGGAGACCACCAGGCCGAATTCCTCGCCGGCCACCGGTTCCAGGAGGGAGCCCAGGCGCAGGCTCACCCTGTCCTCCAGGCGGTCCGGGTCGACGGAAAGTTGCCCGGCATTAAGCAGGATGTTGAACCGCGCGTAGGCGAGGGCGCGCTCGGAGATGTCAGTGGCCGTCACGTGCTGGCAGTGGTGCAGCAGGTGGAAGGCCTGGATCCCGCAGCCTGTGCCCAGGTCCAGGGCGCGCTCAGTGTGGCGGCGGATGGTGGTCTGCACCAGGGTGGTGGATGCCTGCCCGATGCCCAGGACGTGGTCGTGCCGCAGCACGCCCGCCTGCTGGTGGGCGGCAAGGTCGCTGGCGACCCACAGCTCGGCGCCGCCGCTGCCGTCTTCGTTTTTGTCCCAGCCGTAGGGCCGCAGGTCTGCCCTGGCGGTCAGCAGGTCCGAACCGGGAACGGGCTGCACCAGGCCCAGCTTCAGCAGGCCTTCCGCGCCGGTGCCGGGCAGGGCCGCGTCGAGCGTTTCCCGGTCCTGCGGCTCGGCAAGGAGCCACAGGCGGACGACGGCGGCAAGCGGCGCCGCACCTTTGTCCTTCCCTACTGCCTGCTCGGCAGCAAGCAGCGCGGGGATGATCTGGTCCCGGTTCAGCGCCGCGGAGGCTGCAGGCCCCAGCAGTCCGGCCACGCCGTCCAGCGTGTACTCCAGGCGCCGCAGGTCTGCGGCCAGCGCGGCCAGCAGTTCCGGGAGGTCGCTGCGGGGCGCGTCGGGGGTGTTGCCGGCGGTGAACTCGTAAGGGGATCTAGGCACCGCTCAAGTTTAGTCCGGTGTGCCGGCGGGGGTACGGTGGAGCCATGCCTTCCCGCCTCCCCGTCATGCCGCATGCCCCCAAGGCCCCCGCAGCAGCCCGGCGCATTCTGTCTTTGATGCTGGTTGCCACGGCGCTCGGCGCTGCAGTGGCCGGCTGCGCGCCGGTCAACTCTGTGGAAAACGCGGATGTTCCGAAGTGGCGGGCAACGGCCATGCCGACCTCCGCGCCCGGTGTTGTGCTCCAGGATTCGGGAAAGATCCTCAACCGTGACCCCATCGTTCGGGAGGCCGCCAGGGTTCCAGCCGGCAAGTACATGATCACGGCCGTATGCGAGGGGACGGGCAAGGCCTTCTTCGCGGTATCGCTGGACGGCAAGCCGGTCGCGGAAGCCGGGGCAGCCTGCAACGGGCGGCAGGAAACCACCAGGATCACCCTTCCCGCGGCTGGCCGGGTGCAAATCAGCGGTTCCAGCGTGGACGCGCCGCTGCTGTACGCCTACCAGATGGCACCGGCGCAATAACCCGCCGCTCCGGCTATGGCCGGGCGGCCTGGGCGGGCTTAAAGTCGAAGTATGCCCAGCGGGCGGAGACTCTCCGCGGCCCTTTCCCAAGGGGCAGCACGGGCGTGCCCGGCACCGAAGCCGGTTGCCGCCGTCGCCCTCGGACTTGTGCTTGCGGCAGGTGCACTGGCTGGCTGTGAATATACGTACGACGACGGCCGGGCCGGCAACGCGCAGGCCACCGCCAGCGTTGCGCCCGCTCCTGCCTTCTCCCGCGACCCGCTGCAGCAGGACCCTGTCAGCGACGCCGAACTCGGCGACTGGGTGTCCCGTGCGCTCCCGGACAGCACCGGGCCCGTGGTCCAGGCCGATGCCGGACTCCTGGTCGCAGGGGAGGTCCGGAGTTTTTCGTCGCCGGTGCTGGGGACCGGAACCTACATCCTGGCCATCGCCTGCCGGAGCCAGCGCCGCGTCACATTCACGGTGCGCAGCGACACCCTTACCTTGGTGGACCTGGCCCTCAGATGCGGCATTAACCGCGAGAACGTCATCTATCTGTCCACGGACAGTGTCCTGACCGTCAGGCTGGAGGCAAGAACCCCAGCCAACTATGCGTTCCGGGTGCACCGGCTCTGACGTGCTCCGCCCCTGCCTCGACCCGTGGCCGTCAGGCCTGTCCGGGTGGGGCAGGATTTCGGATCCGGGCCGCTGCTATGCTGCCGCGCAGCCTTCCGGGCACCGGAGTGTTTCGGGGCTTGCGGCGCACCCGGCGCAGTACAGCGTCAACGTGCGGCAGCTGGGGTTGGAGCAGTTTTCGAACTTGCTGGTGGGCGCGGAGCAGCGGGCGCACTCGCCTATGGTCTTGGCGTCCTCGCTGAACTCCAGGTGCATGCGTTTGTCGAAGACGTAGAGCGAGCCTTCCCAAAGCCCCTGGTCTTTGAAGGCCTCGCCGTACCGCACGATGCCGCCGTCGAGCTGGTAGACCTCTTTAAAACCGCGGTTCACCATCAGGCTGGAGAGCACCTCGCAGCGGATACCCCCGGTGCAGTAGGTGACTACGGGTTTGTCCTTCAGGGAGTCGTACTTGCCGGAGTCCAGCTCCTTGATGAAGTCATGGGTTGTGGCCACGTCCGGCACCACTGCGTCCTTGAACCGGCCGATCTGGGCCTCGAACGCGTTCCGGCCGTCAAAGAAGACCACGTCCTGGCCGTCCTGCTTCCTGGCGTCGATGAGCTCGTGCAGTTCCCGGGGTTTGAGGTGCGTCCCGCCGCCCACCACGCCATTGCCGTCGACCCTGAGCTCCCCGGGTGCCCCGAAGGACACGATCTCGTCCCGCACCTTCACGCTGAGTCGGGGAAAGTCCTGCGCGCCGCCGTCGGACCACTTCACGTCGATGCCCTTGAATCCGGAGTATTCGCGCGTGGTCTTGACGTACTGTTTAACGGCGCCAATTTCCCCGCCAACGGTGGCGTTGATCCCGTCCCTGGAGATGATAATGCGGCCCGTCAGGCCCAGCTTCTCGCAGAGGGCACGCTGCCAGAGCCGTACTGCGTCCGGATCAGCGATGGGGGTAAAGCCGTAAAAGAGCACAATCTTGTTTAAAGCCACGTATTTAAGGGTACCGTCTGGGCCGCCGCCACCCGTCTGGCTCCACGGTCCGGGCTGGGTACGGATCACAATTGCATAAGCACTCCACCACCCCCTGTTGCTGGCGATCGGGCTGGAATATTGTTCTTGCCATGAGTCCGGAAACCATGGTTGAAGACATCACTGGCCTGCTTGAAGTATGGGTTGCCGGCTGGGCCGGTTGCCGCGGCTACCGGACCTCCACAGAGGGCCGCTTCCCGTCCGCGCTGCGGGCCGACACGACCGGGGAGTGGGAAGTCTTCGCTTCCGAGCCCACTGATGACGAGTTTGCCGCCCTGGCTGCCAGAACGGCGGAAACACCCGCCCGGGTGTTGACCATCCTGACGAACGACCCCTCCCGCTATGCCGCCATGGCAGCCAGCCACGGGCTTAATGTCACCTCCAATACGCAGACCATGATGATCGTGGACATGGAGACGCAGGACGCCGAGGATCCCTGGCTTTCCGACGACGACCTGAAGCTCTTCACCTACGAGCAGGACGGGGTCCACTACGCCGAGGTCCGGTCCGGGGACGCCGTAGCCGCCAGCGGCCGTGTTTTCGTGGTGGGCGATACTGCGGTGTTCGACAAGATCGTCACCCAGCCCGCGTTCCAGCGGCGCGGCCTGGGCAGTTTCATCATGCGTGCGCTTGCGGCCCAGGCTTTCGGCCACGATGTCCGCACCGGGCTCCTGCTTGCATCCATTGACGGCCAGAAACTCTATTCGCATCTCGGCTGGACCACCGTCGCGCAGGTCCTCATGCTCTCGGCATCGCACGACGGAACGGACCTTTCCCTGAGCTGATTTGCCGGCCCCGTTCCGCCGCCCAGGTTTTCCCATCGGCGAAGCGCTGCCTTCCGGCCGGGCGCCGGATGAAAGAATGGTGGAGTGAACCCCCATGACTCGCTGATTCCTTTGCTGGGCCGCGGCCCGGACCCGGAACAGCTGCGTCATGTCCGCACCATCCCGGCGAGGGCAGCCGTCCACGCACCATGGCCGGAGTGGCTGCATCCGGACATCGTGGAGGCGTATGCGTCCCTGGGTATCCGGGAACCGTACCGGCACCAGGTGGACGCGGCCCAGGCAGCCCACGGGGGCGAGCACGTTGTGGTGGCCACGGGAACTGCGTCCGGGAAGTCGCTGGCGTACCAGTTGCCTGCGCTGGACGCGATCCACCGGTCGGAGCTGCGGGTGCTTGCGGACCCGGGCAAAATCCACGACGACGGCGCCGTCACCCTTTACCTCTCCCCCACCAAGGCGCTGGCCGCGGACCAGCTGAACGCCATCCGTGCGCTGAAACTGCCCACGGTCCGGGCTGAGACCTACGACGGCGATACTGATCCTGCCGCCCGCCGCTGGATTCGCGACCACGCCAACTTCATCCTGGCGAACCCGGACATGCTGCACTTTGGCATCCTTCCCAACCATGCCTGGTGGGCAGCGTTCTTCCGCCGGCTGCGTTACGTCATCGTCGACGAGGCCCATAGCTACCGCGGTGTCTTTGGATCGCATGTGGCCAACCTAATGCGGCGCCTGCGCCGGATCTGCGCCTACTACGGGGCGGGAACCTCTTTTCCCGAACCCGTGTTCATTGCAGCGTCAGCCACAGCTTCCGAGCCTGATAAGTCCTTCTCTCGCCTTATCGGCGCACCCGTGAAGGCGGTTTCCCGCGACTGTTCACCCCATGGAGCCACCACGGTGGCACTCTGGGAGCCGGCGCTGACTGAGGTCCGTGGGGAGAGCGGCGCCAAGGAACGGCGCACGGCCGTGGCGGAAACCTCTGACCTGCTGGCCAACCTGGTGTCCGCCCGTATCCGCACCATTGCCTTCATCAAGTCACGCCGGGGCGCCGAGACCATTTCCGCCATCACCAAGCGCCTCCTGGACGAGGTGGACCCCAGCCTCCCCCAACGCGTGGCGGCCTACCGCTCCGGATACCTGCCGGAGGAACGCCGTGCTGTGGAGAAAGCGCTGCGCTCCGGCCAGCTGCTGGGCGTTTCCAGCACCTCCGCCTTGGAGCTGGGCATAGATATCTCGGGCCTCGACGCGGTCCTGGTGGCCGGCTGGCCCGGGACCCGGGCATCACTGTTCCAGCAGATTGGCAGGGCGGGGCGCGCCGGCCAGGATGCCGTGGCTGCATTCGTGGCCAGTGACGACCCGCTGGACACGTACCTCGTGAACCACCCGGAAGCGATATTCGACGTGTCGGTGGAAGCCACGGTTTTCGACCCGTCCAACCCCTACGTGCTCGGACCGCATCTGTGCGCGGCAGCCGCTGAACTTCCGCTGGGACCGGCTGAGTTGGACCTCTTCGGCGGCACAGCCGAAATGCTCCTGGACCGGCTGGTGGCGCAGGGCTATCTCCGGCGGCGCCCCGCCGGGTGGTTCTGGACGCACTCGCAGAGCGCCGCGGGTATGGTGAATCTGCGCGCCGACGGCGGGGGTCCGGTCAGCATCGTCGATGCCGAAACCGGCTCACTCCTGGGAACAATGGACTCCCCGCAGACCCACTACCAGGCGCATACGGGCGCTGTGTATGTCCACCAGGGCGACACCTACCTGGTTGAGGACCTGAACGAGGACGACCACTGCGTGATGGTGCGCCGGGCGAACCCCGACTACTACACCACAGCACGCGACGTGACCCAGATCGAGGTCCTGGACACCCTGCGGACCATGCAGTGGGGCGACGTTACCGTCCACTTCGGCGATGTGAAGGTCACTACCCAGGTTGTCTCCTTCCAGCGCAAGGCATTGATCTCCAATGAGGTCCTTGGCGAAGAGCCGCTGGAACTGGGGGCACGCGAGCTCTTCACCAAAGCGGTGTGGTTCGTGGTGGATAACCGCTCCCTCACCGGAGCGGGGCTCATCGAGGCTCAGTTCCCTGGTGCCCTGCATGCCGCCGAGCACGCCGCCATTGGCCTCCTGCCCCTCGTTGCCTCGAGCGACCGCTGGGACATCGGCGGCGTCTCCACGGCGCTGCACGCCGACACCGGGGTGCCCACCATTTTCGTATATGACGGGCACCCCGGGGGTGCCGGGTTCGCTGAGCGGGGTTTCGACAAGGCGAGGGTGTGGCTGGGGGCAACCCGGGACGCCATCAATGCCTGCGAGTGCGACTCAGGCTGCCCCTCCTGCGTCCAGTCCCCCAAATGTGGGAACAAGAACAACCCGCTGGACAAGGCGGCCGCTGTGACCCTGCTGGACGTCCTTCTCAAGGACGCCACGGAAGCCATGCCGGCGGGCCTGCACGCCACAACCTGACTCTTGCCCGGCGGCTCCCTGGTGCGCAGTATGTCCCTGCTGACCGGTGTGCCCCTAGGGTGGAGGTCCTGCACGGGCATGTCCGGTTGCGGTTCCCAGCAAGGGGTTGCCGGTCAGCCCGGTCCGCACCTCCACTGTCTGCCCCGGGCCCTCGGAACAGCTGAGGACCGTGGCCGCATGGCGGGCAGCTACCTCCGCGGCTACCGTGCAGGGCTCTCCGGTGCTGATGCCACGGAGAGCGTCAGCTGCGGCAAGGGCTGCAAGGTCTGCCGCCGCTGCCGCCCGGCTTGCCAGCACGGCTGACTGGACCAGCAGGAGCATGACTGCCATCGCGGTCATGACCACGAGGGCAACCCCTGCAGCCAGAACCGTCCCGGCCCCACGCTCGCACCCGTCCCCTTTTTCCGGCGGCCGCCTTTTCCCGCGGTGCCGTCGGGGTTCAGCTTTCCGGGAGCACCCGCCAGCAGGGTTTTGGGGCCAGCCATTCCTCCTCACCTAAGCCCGCCACCGGTCACGCCGCTGCCACCACCTGGCACACCGGCTCCCGTCCCCGCCGTTTCGCTGCGGGTTGAGGCGCGGGCGGTGAGGACCAACGGAATGGCCGATCCCAAGGGCCCGGCGACACGGTCGGTGACCGTGATGTTGAACCACTCGCCGTCGGCGGCAACAGACGCGGCGGCTGAGCCGCCGGCGAGTGTCCGGACCGTCCGTTCAACCGCAGCCGGGCCATCACCCCTGGCCAGGGCCCTGGCACCTGCCCGGGCGCCTTCCTCGATGCGCAGCTGGGTCATGCCCGCAGCGGCTCCGGCCAACAGCATGGCCAGCAACGCCAGGACGGCAGGCAACACGACAGCAAATTCGGCCGTGACCGTACCCCGGTCCGCGTCCGCCGTGCCCCTCGCTTGATCAGCTGTTCCGCTGTGTCGCTGCAGACCGGCTCTTTGGCCGAAAGCGAGGTGCCTGCTCCCGACCGAGCCGGTCACACCGGGCCGGGGCCGCCAGGGACAAGGCCAGCCGGCCCCACGGGTCACGGCAGCGCCAGGGCGGTGCGGATAAGCGTGAGCAGGAAGCCCCTCACCTCATCACTGCGAAGAATGAACACGAGCAGCCCGGCGAACCCTACCGCCGCCAGGGTGGCGATGGCATATTCCGCCGTGGCCATCCCCGCCTCTGATCCCGGAAGTCTCCGCCTGCGGCGGGACGCGGCCGGGACTGCGGCGGATCCTGGATACAGCTCCACCACGTTGCCGGGCACTGGCACGGCGGCGGCGCCGGGGACGGATGCGTCCGCCAGGCTCCGGTTCGGGACACTTTCCGGTCCGAAGGTGTATGGGCCGGCGCCGCTGCGCACCCGCCCACTCCGCGGCGTGGGACGCTGCCAGGAAGCAGGGGGCGCAGAGGTTCCTGCGAAGTAGTTGCGTTGGTGGTTGATGGACATCGGGTCTTCCTTCCGTAGTTAGCCGGTGGCCGGTTTTTGCCGGCTGCTTTGACTCTTCCCGGCCCGGCCGGCGCCGGTAAGGCACAAGGTGCGCTAAGTGGAAAAGCCTGGTTCCTGCTTCGATGTGGAGGACGGGTTGGGTCCGGATGCAGGCAGATGCCAGGTCTGCTAGGTACCGGATGGAACCATGGCGAGCAGCACCGGAACCACTCCCAGGCAGATGAAGGCAGGGAGCGAACAGAGGCCGAGCGGAACCACCAGCTTCACCCCGAGCGACGCCGCCCGCTTTTCCGCTGCCCGGAACCGTTCCCGGCGAAGCCTTGCCGCCTGGGCGTACAGGATCGCGGACGACGGCGCCCCGGTCAGCGCTGCGAAGCCGAGGGCGTCCCGAAGTTCCAGGATTTCCGGACGGCGGACCGCTGAGCTGCGCCAGGCTGTATCCCAATCGGCTCCGATGGCCAGCGCTGAGACCACCGGCCGCAGGGCGTCCCTGTATTGGGGTGCGGCCGAGCCGGCCACCAGCTCAAGGGAACGCCCAATGCCGGCTCCGGCATCAAGCATCGCCGCCACGAGTTCAAGCATCATGGCCGAATCGTTCAAGCCAATGCCCGGGTTCCCTCCCTGCGCGCTGCCGGGAAGCTTCATCCCCGGGCCCGGACGGGGCAGCCGGCGCAACCGTTGCCGGGGCCGCCCCTGGTCCGAACAGGAAAGCCAGGCGGCCGCCGCGAGCAGCAGGAACAGCGACAGTCCCGGAGCCCAGCCCGGTGTCATGGGGTTGATACCCCCGCAGCGGCCGAAACAAGACGGGCGGACCAGGCCCTGCCAGCCAGGGTGAGGACCACTCCGCCCATCAAAGCAGCCAGGCCGAGGGGTGTTCCCAGCAGCGTGGCCAGCGGATCCACTCCCAGGGCCGCACCGAGTCCAAGGCCCATCAGGGGGAGCCAGGTCAGGAGGCGGACCGTGGCTTTGGGCCCGGCGAGCGCTGTTTGCCGGGCCGCGTCCGAGTCCTCCTCGGCTTCAAGCTGGGCCGCAAAACGGGTCAGCACGTCGGCCAGTGGACAACCGCTGGCTTCAGCGATGTCGAAACAGGCAGCCAACTGGAACCAGGTGCGGGCCTCCCCATCCCTGCCCGCAAACACGGTGGAAACCGCGCGCCGGATGGACTCACCAACCGGCGCGCCTGTTGCCGCGGCTGCCCGGGCCGATGCCAGGACAGTAGTTGAGCCCACTGACAGCGCCCCGGACCGGATCTGCTCGTTCATGCGCTGCCTGTCTTCGCCCCCGGCGCCGTACACGGTCCACAGCTCGTCCCACAGCCGCCCGGCCGTCCGTCCACCCTTCAGCAGCGCAGCCAACTGCTGCACCATCAGGGTCAGGCCCGGCCCCGGCTTCCTGGCCGTTCTTCCACCGGCCGTCCTGGCCCCTGCCAGCTTCCGGCCCTTTCGTACGACAGGTGGCCCGGGGTGCCGCCCGCTTACTGCCCGCAACCTCGAGGCAGCATCCAGAGGCGGTTTGAGGAGCAGCAGCACAGCGCTGCAGAGGAGTCCGCTGAAGAGGAGGGTCACAGAATCTCCTCGGGGTCCATATCCAACCGGGCGGCCAGAGCCGGCCACGCGGGACCGGGCGCACCCGACTCCCCCAGGGCCGGCACCACCGTCAGGCCGTCCGGTCCGTCGTCGATCAGCCCAATGCACAGGACTTGCCTGCCCCGCCCCGTCCTGCCCACGTGGACGATGACGTCCAGCGCGCTCGCAGCCTGAAGCCGCACGGCTTCGGTGCCCAGGCCTGCGAGCGCACCGAGGGCGTTCAACCTGGCAGGAACTGCTGCCGCCGTATTTGCGTGGATGGTGCCTCCGCCGCCGCTGTGCCCCGTGTTCATGGCGGTCAGGAGTTCCCGCACCTCAGCCCCGCGGCACTCCCCCACCACCAGCCGGTCCGGCCGCATGCGCAGCGCCTGCCGCACGAGTTCGCCCAGATCCACGGCGCCGCCGCCTTCAAGGTTTCCGTGACGTGATTCCAGGGCGACCACGTGGGGGTGGACAGGATTCAGTTCAGACGCATCCTCGATCAGCACCAGCCGCTCCTCTGCCGAACAGAGGCCCAGCAGCGTGGAGAGCAAAGTGGTCTTTCCGGAGCCCGTGGCACCGCTGACCAGGAAGCTGAGCCTCCTGGCCACAACTGATTCCAGCACCGCCTGTACTCCCCCTCGGAACATGCCGCCCGAGGCCAGCTCCGCCATGCTGAAGACGCGCTCCCTCCGGATCCGGACACTCAGCAGGGTCCCGGATGTGGATACCGGCGGCAACACGGCGTGGACACGGTAACCGCCGGCAAGCCTGACATCTACGCAGGGCGAACCGTCGTCGAGGCGGCGGCCGCCTGCAGCCACAAGCCTGCAGGCCAATGCACGTAACTGCGTTTCCCCATCGAACAGGACGGGAACGCGTTCGATGCCCTGGCCCCGGTCCACCCACACGGAGTCGGGAGCATTAACGAAAATGTCCGTTACGCCAGGGTCCCGGGTGAGCTCCTGCAGGGGCCCCAACCCGTTGAGCTCGGCGCTGATCCGCTCCACGGCGGCAAGCGAGCCCGCAGTGCCCAACAGCTTCCCGGTAGCCTGGACGGCTGCGGCCACCCTGGAGGGCGTCACGGCTCCGGCCTCCGCCATCATGGACTCCCGGACGGTTTCGAGCAGCCCCGGGTCAACCGTCCTGCCTGTGCCGGCGGTGCCTCGGTCCTGGCGGTCGGCCCGGTTGGCTTCCAGGATGCGTGCGCTGCGCCGGCCGCCAACGTCCCTGCCCCCTGTTGCACCGCCCGCGTTCCGGGCCGCAGCATCCCTGGAACTGCCCGGCAGCCGAGTCATGTCAGTTCCCCTGCCTGCAGGTCCTCCCCGAGCCAGTCGAGCACGTTGGCACCGAAGTGCCGGATATTGCGGCGCTTTCCCAGATCCAACAGGCGTCCTGATTCCATGGCCCCCGCGACCGCACGCAGTTCCGGTATGCGGCCCTGCACGGGCAGCCCCACGGCATCGGCAATCAACGCACCGTCCAGCGCGGTGCCGGGCCGCCCACGCACCAGCAGCGCCGCCTCCACCGGGGGAAGCTCCTGCAGCATGCGCACGGCCGCCACGGCCGACTTCAGCTGGGCCGGCACCACCACCATGATCCTGTCGCAGTCCCACGCCACCGTGTGGATGGGTGCCGCGCCCCGACCCACGTCGACAACCACCAGCTCATAGCCGCGACGCGCGGCATCCAGCACACCGGCCGCGGCGGCAGCCGCCACCGGGAACGGCTTCTCGCGGGTGGCCGGCCAGGACAGGAAGGAGAAGCCGCCGGCAACAGGGAGGGAATCAGCAAGCTGCAGGGGGTCGATGCTGCCCCTGGCTTCCGCGAGATCCGGCCACCGGAGGCCGGGAGCTTCCTCAGCCGCGAGTGCCAGCTCCAGGCCGCCTCCCCAGGGGTCACCGTCGACAAGCAGCACGCGGACGCCCAGCCATGCCGCTGCCTGGGCTATCCAGATGGCCGCGGTAGTGGCCCCGGCACCGCCGCAGCCGCCGATGACGCCAAGGACCAGGCCGCCGGGCCCAGGTGAACGCGACCTGCTGAGGTGGTCGGCCAGCCACGCGGCGGCATCGGGCAGCACGGCAACCCGTTCCGCCCCCAGCGCAGCCGCGAGATGCCACAGGCTGTCGCCCTCGCCAGCGGGGCCCACCATTACGGCGGGAGTGCGCCGCCGCGGCGGAAGCTCCCTGATATCGCTGCCCACAAGGACCGCCGAGGCGTCATCCCAGTAGCGTCCGGCCTCCACCGCATCCGGGACGACGCGCAGGTGGGCGCCTGCGGCCGCCACTATCCGCTCCACCTCGCCGCGGAGGACGGTGGAGGCGCTGACCAGCAGGACTCCGCCTGTCCCATCCGCAACTGATCTATCCGGAAGCCAGGCAGCACCGGCCCCGGCGCCGCTGTCAGGCAGAAAGCTCCCGCGGGAAGATGCCGCCGTTCCCCCCGGCGGCAAGGAGCCGCCCGGACCCTCCGGCCGGGACGGGGATGCGTTCATCTGGTGCCTGCTCATGGAGCCACTCTGCCGCGGGGGCGGAACGCAGATAAGGGAGCACATCCCTTATGTGGACAACCCGGATCCGGACGCTCCCCGGACAGGGCAGAATGGGAGGATGTACCTGCTGCTCGCCGCCCACCCCCGCGGCGCGGCCATCCAGGAACTGACCCAGGCGGGCAGCACCCAGCCAGCCCACTCCGAACCCAAAGTGGTGGCACTGAGCGACCTTGCCGCCGTCGTCCGCGAAATGGAAGCCCAGCGCCCCGGCGGCCAGCCGCCGCGCTGGATCTGGCGCCGCACGCAGGACTGGTACCCCCGGCTGCTCGCCTCCGGGGTGGAGGTGGAGCGGTGCTACGACGTCAGCCTCTGCGGCAACATCCTGGCGTTTTCACAGTTCAGCGCCCACACGGAGTACGCCCTGAACAGCGAGCGGGTGCCCGTGGAGGACCCGGCGCTTCCCCCCAAAGCGCTGCTGCCGCCGCGTCCCCCGGCAGACCAGGGCGCACTGTTCGACGACCCCTCCGCCGGGACCGCGCCTGGCTGGTCCCTGGCGGACCTCCGGGGCGAATATGCCGCCCAGCAGGCCGCCGTGGCTGCCGTGGACACGGCGGAAAACCGCCGGAACCGGCTGCAGCTGCTGCTGGCGGCGGAGTCTGCGGCCGCGATGGTGGCAGCGGAGATGCAGCACGCAGGCGTCCCGTGGCGCGAGGACCTGCACGAAAAGATACTGGCCGATCACCTGGGACCGCGGCCGCCTGCCGGCCAGCGTCCGCAAAAGCTCGAAGCCCTTGCCGCGGAGCTGCGTTCCCTGCTTAACGCCCCCGGACTCAACCCGGATTCGCCACAGGACCTGATGCGGGCCCTGCACCGCAACGGGATCGAGGTGAAGAGCACCCGCAAGTGGGAGCTGAGGGAGTCCAGCCACCCGGCCATCGAGCCGCTTCTCGAGTACAAGAAGCTCTCCCGGTTGCACACGGCCAACGGCTGGTCCTGGCTTGACGCCTGGGTGGACGGCGGCCGGTTCCGCCCCGAGTACGTGGTGGGTGGAGTGGTGTCAGGGCGCTGGGCATCGCGCGGCGGCGGTGCCCTGCAGATTCCGCGGCAGGTCCGCGGTGCCGTGCACGCCGATCCCGGCCACAAGCTCATCGTCGCCGACGCATCCCAGCTTGAACCCCGCGTCCTGGCGGCCCTCGCGAAGGATTCCACCATGGCGGAGGCGGCGCGGGACCAGGACCTCTACGCCGGGATCGCGGCCAAGGGTTTCGGCGGGGACCGGGCCAAAGCGAAGATGGCCCTGCTGGGAGCCATGTACGGGGCCACGTCCGGGGAAGCGGGCCGGCTGATGCCGCAGCTGGCACGCACCTATCCACGCGCCGTCGACTTCGTGGAGCGGGCGGCACGGGCGGGCGAAGCAGGCCAAACGGTCACCTCGAGGCTGGGCCGCAGCAGCCCTCCCCCGTCGGAGCGCTGGTTCCAAAGCCAGCGGTCGGCCACGGCCGAGGAGCAGCGGCGGGCCGAGTCGATCGCCCGGTCGCGGGGCCGCTTCACGCGTAACTTCGTGGTCCAGGGCTCGGCGGCGGACTGGGCGGCGTGCTGGCTTGCAGAATTACGACGGCGGCTGCGCACCTTCCAAACGACAGCTGCCGGGGGCTCCAACGCAGGTGTGCGGCCTGAGCTGGTCTTCTTCCTGCACGACGAGGTGATGGTGCATGCGCCGTCGGCGAGCGTGGACGCCTGCATCAGGGCCATCGAAGAATCAGCCAAAGCTGCCAAGGAGCTCCTGTTCGGCCCCATCCCCGTGGAGTTCCCGGTCAGCCTCGCCGTCGTCGACTCCTATGACCTGGCCAAATAGCAGGGTCAGGACGGGGCTGCTGCCGGATTCGCGAGACGCAAAGTAACCTACCCGGTGGTAGCTATACGGGCCCGGTGACGGACGTTACAGTCAAAGGCGGCGACTGAAGCAGACCGGTCCACACTGATGCAATGACGCATATCCAGGGAGGTCCCCGTCCATGGCGGGAAGATTTGAAATCCACCGTGCAGGCGATGAATCGTACCGGCTGCGGCTCACCGACTCCGAGGGCAACACTGTTGCGGTTTCGCCAACCTTCAAGTCCCTGAACCACCTCCGCGACGGCATCAGGGCCATGCGCGAAAACGCGGCTACCGGCATCGTGGTGGACTTGCGCCAGCAGGCCTGATACCTAAGCCCCGATGGGATGCAGCCGGTTCCGGTCCCACGGGACAGACCAGCCGAGCTGGTCGAACAGGCCGCTCAGCACTATCCCGGTGAATCCCCACACCACCACCCCGTTGACGGTGAAGGCAGGACTGTCGAAGGTGCGGCCTGCCCGGTGCACGGTGGCCATCACCCGGTTGTCCGGGTCCAGCAAGTCCCGGACCGGGATGCGGAACACCTGTGAAGATTCGGCGTAGTCCACCACCCGGACCGGCGACGGGGAATGCCACCAGCCCAGGACCGGGGTCACCAGGAAGTTGCTGTGCGCCAGTCCGAGGTCCTGCAGCGTGCCCAGTACCTCCACGCCCTCCGAGTCCAGCCCGGTTTCCTCCTCGGCTTCCCGGAGCGCCGCCGCGACGGGCGTTTCGCCCCTGTCGATGGTGCCGCCGGGGAACGCCACCTGCCCCGGGTGCGACCCCAGAGTGTGCGCGCGCTCCAGGAGCAGCACGTCGAGGTCTGCGGGCGCCAGCGGTTTGTCCGATTCAGCAGGGACGTCATCGAGTATGCCGAAGAGCATCAGGACGGCGGCCCTCCGGGCACGTGCAGCATCCACAGTGAGTGCGGCCCACCGCGGGTCCGGTGGGCCGGCCCTTCCGGATTCCGCCCGCCGGACCAGCTCCGCCAGGTCGTGGCGTGCGCTCATGGAACCCTCTTTTGCGAAGCCATCCTGATCTCGGCAGCCCTGTGCTGTTCAGCGAGGTACTGGTCAAGCAGTTCCTCGCTGCCGGGGGCAAGCTCGTATTTGAGGAGTTTGGCGGCTTTGACGGGGTCGGTCTCCCCCAGGCCGTAGCTGGGGCACCACGTTGCAACGGGGCAGGCACCGCAGGCAGGCTTGCGGGCGTGGCAGACGCGGCGGCCGTGGAAGATCACGCGGTGGGACAGCATGGTCCAGTCTTTGCGCTCGAACAGCTCTGCCACGTCCTGTTCGATCTGCACGGGATCCCCGGACTGCGTCCATCCAAACCGTTGGGCCAGCCTGGCGAAATGCGTGTCCACGGAGATGCCCGGGATGCCAAAGGCGTTGGCCAGCACCACGTTGGCCGTTTTGCGGCCGACGCCGGGCAGCGTGACCAGGTCCTCCATCCGGCCGGGGACCTCACCGTCAAAGTCGTCCACCAGGCGGGTGCACAGCGCAAGGACGTTCCGTGATTTTGCGCGGAAGAATCCCGTGGGCTTGAGAATGGTCTCAAGCTCGGCGGGGTCCGCCTCGGCCAGCGAGCGCGCGTTGGGCCAGCGCGCAAACAGCACCTTGGTGACCTGGTTGACGGTGACGTCAGTGGTTTGTGCCGACAGGACGGTGGCCACAAGCAGCTCGAACGGATTGCGGAAATCCAGTTCCGCATGGGCGTAGGGGTATTTTTCGGCCAGGGCCCGGTGGATGCGCCGTGCGCGCCGCTTCAGGGCGAGGACTGACTCCGACGAGACCACCGGCATCCCGGCGGTCTGGCCGGCTTTGGAGCGGACCCCGGCCACGGCGTCAGCCGCGCTCGATGTTACTGAGGTCGCGCAGGACGCCCAGCCGTCCGTCAGTGTGCTGGACCAGGAATTCATGGCCCCGGTCTTCAAGCGCCAGCACCCACCCGCCGGGTTCGATCACGAAAGCAGGCGCGCCGGTGCGGGGATCGAACGCGGTGCGGTGCTGTGCGACGGCGAACCAAAAGGCCTCGTGGGTTGGATGGCCGTCAGTATCGTCGTTCCGTCCGGCCGGGTCCACTGTTGCACCGATGGGCTGATCTGCACGGACCTGCTGGTGGACGGCGGTGGCAGCGGGCGGCTCCCACGCCGGCTGCGGAGCGTTGCCTGCCGGGACGTCCCCGTGCCGGGTTTCCTCCACAGCGGGTGCGGAAGCAGGGCGGACGACGTCGGCTGCCTGGGTGGGCGGTCCGGCATACACGTCGGGTGTCCGGTCGGAGACTTCGGGTGCGGTTGACACGGGCGATGCGGCAGCCGGCGCGGGGGCGCCTGCGGTGGGCGAAGCTTCCGCAGGCGAAGGTGCCGCAGGCGAAGCCGGGGTGGGCGGCTGCGCGGTTGCGTGGCCTGCTGCTGCCCCGGGTTCGGCCGCCGGGGCATGGCTGCCGGCGGCGCCGGTTGCAGCGCCGGCAGCCCCCGCGGTGGTTACGGGCACTGCTGCGGTGGCGGGCATGTGGGCGGACCCGTCGCGCTCAGGGCCAGGTCCAGGAGTTCCCGGCTGGACGGCGGAGGACCCGGCACCGGCACCCCCGAAGATACCGGCGCCCTTGAAGCCACCCTTTGACTGGTTGGAGCCGGATTCGGGCTTGGGCGCTTTGGGGGCCCGCGGTTTCCGGGTGGGGACCGCAGCTTCCCGGGCCACGAGGTGCGCCGGCGCTTCCGGTCGGTCCTTGAAGTCGCCGGACAGGTAGGGCAGGAAACGGCCCAGCACCGTGGCGGCGAACAGGACCACCGACCCTACGAGGCCCACGAGCAGGCTGGCCACGTAAGCTCCGGCCACCGAAAGGAAGAAGAAGGCCAGCGCAAAGGACGCCACCACGGAGGCGAACTGGTCGATCGAGAGCGAACCCACACGGATTTTGGTGGCGGGTGCCAAGCGGCGTGCGGCGAAAAGGGCACTCGCGATCAGCGGCAGGATGATGCCCAGTCCGAGGAAGAACAGGTTGTTCAGGTTCCACAGGTTGTACCTGGCACCGAACAGGGGCAGCAGTGAAGCGACAAACAGGATCAGGGTGCCGGCGAAGACGGCAAGATCCCGGACCGTGAACGGGCCGAGGACGGCCTGGTTGGCGTTGGGGTCGAGCTTTCCGGAGCCAGCCTTCTGCCCTGCAGCCTGTCCCTTGGCTGCGGTGCCGGCGGCAGCCGGTGCCGATCCCCCGGCGGCGGGTCCGCGGCCACCGGCCTCCGCCCCGGTTTGCGGGCCCGATCGCTGCCCAAAGCTCTGCTGGTTCATTCTGCTCTCCTTAGCGTGGCGGCACCGGGCCTGTCGGGACCCGAAGACTGTGCCGTCTTGACAAGCGGTCCGGACCCGGCGAGGCACTGTTCGCCTGCTGCCGGAGCGGTCCCAAGTGAAGTCACAATTCCATCTCAGCCTAGTCAACAGCCAAGCTGATCACTACCTGGCACAGGCCGCTGGGGCCGCCGGCGGCATCATCAAGACGCCATTCACCGCTTAAAAAATGCCGCTCGCTGGTGCATTTGTGACGCGGCGCACAGAGGCGCGCGGCAAGCATTAGGCTTGGTTGCGGAACAGCTCTTTGCGGTTCGTCCGCCCCGGCTGGAGCCCGGCGCCGTGCAAGCGGCGGGTCCTGCCGCGGCGGCGTCCCGCGCAGCAAAGATCTATGAATGATGAGGTTCACATGTCCCAGGACACTCCCAGCTCCACGGCCACCGTTCCGTCCGCTTCCGCCCAGGCCGCAGATCAGCAAGGCCATCAGGGCGACGCCTTTGCGAACCTCCTGCACGAGACACGTGCCTTCCCGCCCAGCCCCGAATTCGCGGCCAACGCGGTTGTCACCGAAGCAGAGTATGGGGAAGCCAATGCCGACCGCCCGGCCTTTTGGGCCAAGAAGGCCCGGGAGCTGCTGACCTGGAGCAAGGACTTCACGCAGGCCCTGGACTGGTCCGATCCGCCGTTCGCCAAGTGGTTCGTCGGAGGGGAACTGAACGCCGCCTACAACGCCCTGGACCGGCACGTTGAGGCCGGCAACGGGGACCGTGTGGCCATTTACTTCGAGGGCGAGCCAGGCGACACCCGGACCTACACGTACGCGGAACTGACCACGGAGGTGAAGAAGGCCGCCAACGCCTTCGAATCCCTGGGCGTCGCCAAGGGCGACCGCGTAGCCGTATACCTGCCCATGATCCCCGAGGCCGTCATCTCCATGCTGGCCTGCGCCCGCATCGGCGCGGTCCACTCCGTGGTGTTCGGCGGGTTCTCCGCAGAAGCCCTGCGTTCGCGCATCGACGACGCGGAGGCCAAGCTGGTGGTCACCGCCGACGGCACCTACCGCCGTGGCAAGCCAAGCCCCCTTAAGCCCGCTGTCGACGACGCGCTTGCCCACGACGGCCACACCGTGCAGAACGTCGTGGTGGTCAAGCGCAACGGACAGGACGTGGCATGGCAGGAGGGCCGGGACCACTGGTGGGCTGACACGGTGGGCACGGCATCGGCCGAGCACACCGCGGTGGGCCACGATTCCGAGCACCCGCTCTACATCCTCTACACCTCCGGCACCACCGGGAAGCCCAAGGGCATCCTGCACACCACCGGCGGCTACCTCACCCAGACCGCCTACACCCACCGGGCAGTCTTCGACCTGCACCCGGAAACGGACGTGTACTGGTGCACGGCCGACGTCGGCTGGGTCACCGGCCACTCCTACGTCACCTATGCGCCACTCATCAACGGCGCCACGCAGGTGATGTACGAAGGCACCCCGGACTCCCCGCACCAGGGCCGCTGGTGGGAGATTGTGGAGAAGTACAAGGTCTCCATCCTGTACACGGCCCCCACCGCCATCCGCACCTTCATGAAGTGGGGCTCGGACATCCCGGCCAAGTACGATCTCACCTCGCTCCGCGTGCTGGGCTCGGTCGGCGAGCCGATCAACCCCGAAGCCTGGATGTGGTACCGCAAGGTCATCGGCGGGGACAAGGCCCCCATCGTTGACACCTGGTGGCAGACCGAAACCGGCGCCCAGATGATCGCCCCCCTGCCCGGCGTCACCGCCACCAAGCCCGGCTCGGCGCAGGTGCCGCTGCCCGGCATCGCCGTGGACGTGGTGGACGAGATGGGTGAATCGGTCCCCAACGGCCACGGCGGCTTCCTGGTGATCCGCGAGCCCTGGCCCTCCATGCTCCGCGGCATCTGGGGCGACCCCGAGCGGTTCAAGGACACCTACTGGTCCCGGTTCGAGAACATGTACTTCGCCGGGGACGGCGCCAAGAAGGACGAGGACGGCGACATCTGGCTGCTCGGCCGGGTGGATGACGTCATGAACGTCTCCGGGCACCGCCTCTCCACCACTGAGATCGAATCCGCCCTGGTGAGCCACCCGGCCGTGGCGGAGGCCGCCGTCGTGGGCGCCACGGACGAAACCACCGGCCAGGCCGTCGTCGCCTTCGTCATCCTCCGGGGCGATGCCGCAAACAACGGCGACGAAACGGTGCAGGAACTGCGCAACCACGTGGGCAAGGAAATCGGGCCTATCGCCAAACCCAAGAACATCCTGGTGGTGCCTGAACTGCCCAAGACCCGGTCCGGCAAGATCATGCGCCGCCTCCTCAAGGACGTCGCCGAAGGCCGGGATCCGGGCGACGCCACTACCCTGTCCGACCCCACGATCATGCAGGAAATAGCACAGTCGCTCAGAAAGTAACATCGGCTTAGTATTCCGCCATCGGGCCCTAATTGGCGCCGCTTGACCCGTGATCACGGGGAAGGCGGCGCCAACTTTGTTTGTGACGATTCAAAAAATTTGATGTCAGAAATGTTACTTGACGTTCTTCCATGTTCGCTTTTGCGAGGTTATAGTCATTCCATGTGAGGTGCCTCACACGCGGCTATTTTTTCAAGGGAGAGAACATGCCTTCAAAGTTCGATGCGTCGGCCACGGCATTGCCCAGCAGGCGGACCATCCTCAAGACCGTCGGTGTGGGGGCAGCAGGCCTTGCCGGCATCCCGTTCCTGGCGGCCTGCACGGGCGGCAGCGGCCCCTCGGCCACGGGTTCGGCATCGTCCGGCCTGACCTTCGGCTCGGGGGCCTCGGACGACGTCCCCAAGCGGGCCTACCAGGCCGTCACCGACGCCTTCACCGCCAAAACCGGCAAGACGGTCACCACCAACGTTGTCCCCCACAACGATTTCCAGAACAAGATCAACTCCTACCTGCAGGGCTCACCGGACGATGCCTTCACGTGGTTTGCCGGCTACCGGATGCAGTACTACGCCGGCAAGGGGCTCCTGGCCCCCATTGACGACGTGTGGCAGACCATCGGCGGCAATTTCTCCGATGCGCTGAAGAAGGCCTCCACCGGCCCCGACGGGAAGATGTACTTCGTTCCCAACTACAACTACCCGTGGGGGTTCTTCTATCGGAAGAGCCTCTGGGCCGAAAAAGGCTATGAGGTTCCGGCAACCTTCGACGCGCTGAAGACGCTCGCCACTAAAATGAAGGCCGACGGCATCATCCCCATCGGATTCGCCGACAAGGACGGGTGGCCCGCCATGGGCACCTTCGACTACCTGAACATGCGGCTCAACGGCTACCAGTTCCACGTGGACCTTTGCGCCCACAAGGAATCCTGGGACCAGCAGAAGGTCAGCACCGTTTTTGACACCTGGAAGGCGCTCCTTCCGTTCCAGGATCCGGCGGCACTCGGCCAGACCTGGCAGGACGCGGCAAAGGCACTGGAAGCGAAGAAGACCGGCATGTACCTCCTTGGTTCCTTCGTCACCCAGCAGTTCACCGACCCCACGGTCCTCGCCGACATCGATTTCTTTGCCTTCCCTGAAATTGCCATGGAAGGCCGCGATGCGGTCGAAGCCCCCATCGACGGCCTGCTGCTGTCCAAGAAGGGCGGCGACAACAAGGCGGCGCGGGACTTCCTGGCGTTCCTTGGCACACCCGAGGCCCAGGACGCCTACGCCAAGGTGGACAACTCGAATATCGCAACCGCAAATGGTGCGGACACCTCAAAGTTCACGCCACTCAACAAGAAGTGCGCGGACACCATCAAGAACGCCAAGTACATCAGCCAGTTCTTTGACCGCGACGCGTTGCCGGCCATGGCCAACAACGTGATGATCCCCGCCCTGCAGAGCTTCATCAAGGACGGCAGCGTGGACGTCAAGAACCTTGAGGCCCAGGCCAAGACGCTTTACGCAGCGCAGTAGTCCCATCAAAGGGAGGCCGACGGCGGCAGGGAACTTCCGCCGTCGTCCTTCCCACCTGCACCACGCCCCAGCAAGGGAAAGATTTCCATGAGCAGCACCGCACAAGAACTGATCCCGCCGGAAGCCCGGGAACCTGCCCGCCCCCGCGCCATCAAAGGAGGGCGCGTCCGCCGTTTGTCCGGGCGGGACAAACTGGTCCTGTCCCTGATGGTAGGCATCCCCACCCTGATCGAACTTGCCCTCGTCTGGCTGCCCACGCTGATGTCCGTGGGACTTAGCTTCACCCGCTGGAACGGGCTGGACCTGGCGGACATCCGTCCGGCGGGAGCCGAAAACTACCAATTCATCTCCCAGGACTACCCGCCGTTCTGGCCCGCGGTTCAGCACAATATGCTCTGGCTTCTCTTCCTGGCCCTGATCGCCACGCCGCTGGGCCTGTTGCTGGCCGTGCTCCTGGACCAGAACATCCGCGGCAGCAAGATCTACCAAAGCATCTTCTTCGCGCCCGTCATGCTGTCCCTCGCCCTGATCGGCATTATCTGGCAGCTCTTCTACCAGCGCGACAACGGGCTCCTGAACTTCCTCCTGGGCACCGCCGGCACGCCGAACGCCGTGGACTGGTTCGGAGACTCCTCGGTCAACATCTGGGCGGCCCTGATCGCAGCCACCTGGCGGCATGCCGGCTACGTCATGCTCCTTTACTTGGCGGGGCTGAAGGGCGTCGATCCGAGCCTGAAGGAAGCCGCAGCCATCGACGGCGCCAATGCCGTACAGACCTTCTTCCGCGTGGTCTTCCCGGCCATGCGTCCCATCAACATTGTCATCGTCGTGATCACCATCATCGAGTCCCTCCGCGCCTTCGACGTCGTATACGTCATCAACCGCGGCACCAACGGCCTGGAAATGCTCAGCGCCCTGGTGATCCAGAACCTGGTGGGCGAGGGACAAGTCATCGGCGTCGGGTCCGCCCTGGCGGTGGTCCTCCTGGTCATCTCGCTCGTCCCCATCGTCTTCTACCTCAGCCGGACCTTCGGCAAGGAGAACCAATCATGAGCATTGCCACTGCCCGCACCGCCGGGAACGACACCACCATCCTGTCCCGCTCCGGCAGCCGGCCCAAGCGCCACTACGGGACACACATCTTCCTTGTGGCCATGGCTGTCATGTGGCTGGTTCCGCTGGGGTGGGCCCTGTTCACCGCGCTCCGGCCCGTTGCCTCCACCAACGAGCATGGCTACTTCAGCGTGGCGGGGGACTTCAACTTCGACAACTTCGTCCAGGCCTGGACCCAAGGCGGGTTCGCCACGGATTTCTGGAACTCGGTCATCATCACGGTCCCCGCCGTCCTTCTGACGCTGTTCCTTGCTTCCCTGATGGCATTCGCCGTCAGCCGGGTGAACTGGAAATTCAACATCACCCTGCTGATCATGTTCACGGCCGGCAACCTCCTGCCCCCGCAGGTCCTGGCTGCGCCCCTCTTCGAGATGGCCAAACACCTGGAGGTGCCGTATTCGTTCAGCGACTCCGGCAACCTGCTGAACACGTACATCGTGGTAATCGCCATCCACGTCGCGTTCCAGATGGGGTTCTGCACGTTCGTCCTCTCCAACTACATGAAGGCGCTCTCCCCGGACCTGACCGAAGCTGCGCTGGTGGACGGTGCGGGTATCTGGCGGCAGTACCGCGAGATCATCATGCCGCTCTGCCGTCCCGCGTTCGCCGCGCTGGGCACCCTTGAGGTCATCTTCATCTATAACGACTACTTCTGGCCGCTCCTCTTCATCCAGAGCGGCAACCGGCTCCCCATCACCACCGCCATCAATAACCTGCAGGGACAGTTCCTGAGCAACTACAACCTCCTTGCCGCGGGTGCGGTCATCACCGTCATCCCCACGCTGGTGATCTATCTCCTCCTGCAGCGGCAGTTTGTGGCGGGCCTGACGCTGGGTTCCAGCAAAGGGTAGGTGAAGATGGACACTGACGGGGACGCACCTCCCCCTATCCCCTCCTGAAAGGATTTCAATGCTCCCCGCCGCACGACACCAGGCCATCGTGGACACAGTCCAGCGGGAACGGGTGGTCCGCGTGTCAGACCTCGCCCAGCAGCTGGGGGTCTCGCTCATGACCGTCCGCCGGGACATCGAGCTCCTGGAGGAAAGCGGAAAGGTGGAGCGGATCCACGGGGGCGCCAAACTTCCCGGCGGCGCCACCACCCATGAGCCCGGATTCGAGCTGAAGTCCACGCAGTTTCCGGCCGAAAAGCGGTCCATCGCGGTCGAAGCCGCGGGGATGGTCCACGAGGGAATGGCGGTGGGCCTCAGCGCCGGGACCACTACCTGGGCACTGGCACAGGAACTGGTGAAGGGCCCCCGGATCACGGTGGTGACCAACTCCGTGCGCATCGCCGATCTCTTCCACCAGGGTGCAGCGGCCGGTGCACCCTTCGGCTCCACAGTGATACTGATCGGCGGCGAGCGCACCCCGTCGGACGCCCTCGTTGGACCAATCGCGACGGCGGCCCTGAAGCAGCTGCACCTTGACCTGCTGTTCCTGGGGGTGCACGGCATGGACCCCGATGCAGGCTTCACCACTCCCAACCTCCTGGAGGCCGAGACAGACCGGGCGTTCGTGGCCGCCTCACGCAAGCTGGTGGTGCTGGCGGATCACACCAAGTGGGGCACCCAGGGCATGAGCACCATCGCCGCCCTTGAGGAGGCGGACGAGGTGATCAGCGACGCCGGCCTTTCCGCCGATGCACGGCGCATCCTTGAGGAGAGTGTCAGCCGGCTGCGGATCGCCGGCCAGCCCTGAAACGCTAAGGGCAGCCGCAGGACTGCCGGATGTGCAATGTGGTGGGGAAGATCCGGTGCCGCGGTTTCTCCCCGCGGCCCGCACCCACCAGCGCCGCCACGGCAGCCTCGGCCATCGCCGCGACCGGCTGCTCCACCGTGGTCAGGGGGGGCCACGAATACTCGGAGTCGGTTGAACCGTCGAAGGACGCCACCGCAATGTCCCCTGGGACGGATAGCCCGGCTTCGTGGATGGCGCGCAGGAGCCCAATTCCCTGCATGTCGGACGTGGCGAAAATGGCCGTGGGCCGGTTCACCGACGCCAGCAGCCGCTGCCCGGCAACGTAGCCCCCCGGGCGGGTGAAGGCACTGTAGATGATGGGCCCCTCGGGCAGGCCCGCCTCCTGCAGGGCATCGCGC
This sequence comes from Pseudarthrobacter sp. NPDC080039, assembly GCF_040702335.1. Classification (NCBI taxonomy): domain Bacteria; kingdom Bacillati; phylum Actinomycetota; class Actinomycetes; order Micrococcales; family Micrococcaceae; genus Pseudarthrobacter; species Pseudarthrobacter sp. NPDC080039. The sequence goes on from NZ_JBFBKY010000006.1 coordinate 241,113, forward strand.
CAGCCAACCTCGCGGCCGTCGGTGGAGCCAGAGACGTTGGTGCCCATCGCCAGGCCGATGTTGGTGTGCCCATGGCCGATCAGGTGTTGCACCGCGATCCGGGCGCCCGCTGCAAGGTCCACGCCGATGCTGTTGAAACCGGGGGCATCGCGTTCCTGGTTCAACAGCACGGACGGGATGTCCGCCGTTTCCAGCGCCTCCAGGTCCGGCTCGAAGAGGACACTGGCCAGCAGCACCCCGTCCACCTGCCGGGCAGCCAGGTTGCGGATGTTCCGCCGCTCCTTGGCCAGGTTCCCGTCCGAGTTGCTCAGCACCAGGGCGTAGCCAAGGGCTGCTGCGGCTTCCTCCACGGCATGGGAGAACAGTGCGAAGAACGGGTTGGAGATGTCCGGGACGATGAGCCCCAGCGTTTCGCTCGACCCCAGCTTGAGCGCACGGGCGGCGGCGTTGGGACGGTACCCGAGCACGCGGATGGCGTCCTGCACCTTGGCTTCGGTGGCGGGGGCCACGTTCTTCGGGCCGCCGTTCACAACGTAGCTGACGACGGCGGTGCTGACGCCGGCGTAGCGCGCCACGTCCTTCCGCGTTATGGGCCCGCGCGGCGCCGGCACAGCCGAAGTGGTCATGGAGTACATGCTAGCTACGAAGTGGCCGGGGCGTCGCCAAAGTCGCGGATCGCCAGCCGGGCCCCGTTCTGCCGGGCCGATTCGTGGGCCACGATTCCGGGGAGGGTGAAGCGTGCCGCAACCCACGCGTTGACCGGAGGCAGGGACCGGTTGTTCACGGCAGTGACAAAGTCATCCACCAGGAAGTGGTGGCTGCCTTCGTGGCCGTTGGGCGCACCGCGGAACTCCTCCGGCAGCCGGTCGGCGTCGTGCACCGGGGAGAGACCGGACACGAAGGCGTCCCGGAGTTCCGGTGCGACGTGGGCCAGGGACGGGTCGTCCAGCGGGACGCTGGGCCGGGTTTCCATCTGTTCGGAGATATCGTGGACGTCCTGCTTGTCCTGCCACACGGTGACCTTGGCCAGCTGTTCGAAGCTTGCCTCCGTACCGAAAAAGCGGAACCGGGATTCGCGGATGTGGGAGGGGTAGCCTACGCGGCGCATTTCATTCGTGCGCATGACGCCGCCGTCGTTGAGTTCGAAAAGGGCCGTGGCGTTGGAAAAGTCGTTGCCGAACATGCTGATGTCCCTGTCGAACACGCCGTCGTTGCGGTGGTCCCGGACACCGACGCAGCTGACGCTGACCGCGTGCGCGGGGATGGCACCGAGCACGCCACCGATTGCATGGGTGGGGTAGAGCATGGGCGGGTAGCTGGCAGTCTCCTTCCACCGCTCGCCGCCGCTGTACTGGTAGGCATCGTAGAAGCCCAGGTCCATGTCGTGCACGTAGTCACCCTCGGAGTAGAAGACGCGTCCGAACCTGCCGGCGGCATGCTGCTGCCGTGCATAGACAGTGGCGGGGTTGTAGTAACTGGTTTCCCCCATCATGTACACGTTCCCGGTCTCGCGGACGGCCTCGATGATGCGCTCAATCTCCTCTTCTGAGATTGCCATGGGGACGGCAGAGTACACGTGCTTGCCTGCACGCAGCGCCCGCTCCACCAGCGGGCCGTGGGTCCAACGCTGGGTAAAGATGGCGACGGCGTCCACGTCGGAGGCCAGCAGGGCGTCGAAGTCCGCCTTCTGCCCCGCCAGGTGGTACCGGCCGACAGCCTCCGCGGCCCGCTCCGGCAGCTCGTCAACCACGTAAACGCCGTTGACGCCGGGGTGCAGGTTGAACAAGTGAACGAACTGGGTGCCGAACTGGCCTGCGCCCACGATGCCTATGGAGAACGTCATTGTCATGCCTTCCGTGAGGGGATACCTGAGTCTTACAGCACTATCTACTCGAGTCAATATCCTAAATATGGATAAAAATCGCCTGCCGTAAAGAAGAAATCTTTCCCTTGCCTCCCAGTATCTACTCGTGTAGATTTGCCCTCAGCTTGTTACTTCCATCACACACAGGAAAGGGTCGACGATGACCACCCTTACCAGGAACGCCAGTACGGCCGAGCGGACACTGCTCCGCCCAGTGCGGCGGCGCGGGCAGAGCGACATGAAGGTGGCGCTGTTCTTCATCGCCCCGGCCATGATCGGATTTATCGTTTTCTACCTGGTGCCCACCCTCCGCGGCATCTACCTCAGCTTCACCGAATACAGCATCCTCGGGGATCCAACCTGGATCGGGACGGCCAACTACGAGGCCATCGGCAAGGACCCCCTCTTCTGGAACGCCCTGGCCGTCACCACGCAGTACGTTGTGATTAACATCGTCCTGCAGACCGCGCTGGCCCTGGGCCTGGCCCTCCTGATGCACCGGGTGGCCAAGTCAACGCTCATCCGGGGGACACTGCTCCTGCCCTACCTGATGGCCAACGTGATTGCGGCTCTGCTGTGGTTTTGGCTCCTGGACTACCAGATCGGCATCGTCAACTACTTCATTGATGCGCTGGGCATGCCGAAGGTTGCATTCTTCGGCAGCGAGGAATGGGCCATCCCCACCCAGGCCCTGATCAATACCTGGCGTCACATGGGCTACACGGCACTCCTGATCTTTGCGGGCCTGCAGGCGATCCCCAGCCATGTCTACGAGGTGGCCAACCTGGACGGCGCGTCCCCCTGGCAGACCTTCCGGAAGATCACCCTGCCGCTGCTGCGCCCGGTACTGGCCCTGGTCCTGATCGTCACCATCATCGGTTCCTTCCAGGTGTTTGACACGGTCGCCGTCACCACCCAGGGCGGTCCCGTCAATGCCAGCCGCGTGCTGCAGTTCTACATCTACCAAAAGGCCTTCACGGAATCGGATTTCGGTTACGGCTCCGCCTTGGCCGTCATCCTCTTCGTCATCCTCGCCCTGGTGGCCTTCATCCAGATGAAGTTCCTCAAGGGCAATGAATCAGACCTGGACTAAGGACGCCCCCATGACCACTGCAAGAGTCTCCGCTCCCGCCCGGCCGGCCGGCCGGCGTCGTCCGTTCAACTGGCGCCGGGCCGGCGCCTGGGCCCTCGTCGCCATCGCCGTCGCCGTGTCCGTCCTCCCGTTCTACTGGGTCCTGCGGACCGCCCTGTCCACCAACGGGGCACTGGGATCCAACGCCACCAACCTTCTCCCCGCCGACTTCAACCTGGGCGCCTTCCAGCGCGTCTTCGGCCTGCAGTCACCGGAAGAAGCCGTGGCCCAGGGCGGCTCCGGCGCCCAGATCGATTTCTGGAGCTATCTCCGCAACTCCATACTCTTCGCATCGATCACCACCACCGGGGCCGTGTTCTTCAGCGCCATGGCGGCCTACGCGTTCGCCCGGCTCCGTTGGCGGGGACGCAACGCGGTGTTCAGCCTCTTCCTGGCCACGATGATGGTGCCGCCCATCTTCACCGCCCTGCCGAACTTCCTGCTGATCAAGAACCTGGGCCTGCTGAACACCATGGCCGGCCTGGTCCTCCCCTACATTTTTATGACCCCGTTCGCCATCTTCTTCCTCCGCCAGTTCTTCCTGAACATGTCCCGTGAGGTCGAGGAGGCGGCAATGCTCGACGGTGCCAAGCACCTGCGGATCTTCTTCCAGATCATCCTTCCCAACGCCGCAGCCCCGCTCGCCACGCTGGCCCTGCTCACCTTCATCGGCCAGTGGAACGAATACTTCTGGCCCCTGCTCGTGGGCCAGGACGAGTCCGTCCGCGTCCTCACGGTAGGCCTGGGCGTGTTCAAGTCCCAGTCGCCACAAGGCGCCCCCGACTGGTCCGGGCTCATGGCGGCCACTTTGGTCTCGGCCCTTCCGGTCCTGATCCTGTTCGCCGCCTTTGGCAAGAAGATCGTCAACTCCATCGGATTTTCCGGCATCAAGTAACTCCCCTCCCGTAACTCCCCGCGTAACTATCCCCGCACGCGCCATGGCGGCGCGCCCGGAAACACCCCTGAAAGGACCTCCCATGAACAAGAAGAAAGCCCTCGGTTCCCTCGCTGCGGCCGCCGCCGCAGTCCTGGCACTTTCCGCCTGCGGAAGCGGCGGATCGGCCGAAGCCGGCAAGGGCGAAATCAACTACTGGCTCTGGGACGCCAACCAACTCCCGGCCTACCAGCAGTGCGCCGACGACTTCCACAAGGCCAACCCGGACATCACCGTCAAGATCACGCAGCGCGGTTGGGACGACTACTGGGGCACGCTCACCAACGGTTTCGTCGCCGGCACGGCGCCCGACGTCTTCACCGACCACCTGAGCAAGTACCCCGAATTCGTCAAGAACAAGCAGATCCTGGCACTCGATGACGCCGTCAAGAAGGACAACATCGACACCGGAATCTACAACTCCGGACTTGCCGACCTGTGGGTGGGCCAGGACGGCAAGCGCTACGGGCTCCCCAAGGACTGGGACACCATCGCCCTGTTCTACAACAAAAAGCTCGCCGCAGATGCCGGCGTCACCCCGGAACAGATGGCCACCCTGGCCTGGAACCCCCAGGACGGCGGCACGTACGAAAAGACCATCGCCCACCTGACGGTGGACAAGAACGGCAAGCGCGGCGACGAGCCCGGCTTCGACAAGAACAACGTCGCCGTCTACGGCATCGGCCTGAACGGGTCCGGCTCCGGCCAGGGGCAGACCGAGTGGAGCTACCTCACCGGAACCACCGGCTGGACCCACACGGACAAGAACCCCTGGGGCACGCACTTCAACTACGATGACCCCAAATTCCAGCAGAGCATGGACTGGTTCGCCGGTCTGGCGCAGAAGGGCTACATGCCCAAGCTCGAAACCACCGTGGGCGCCAGCATGGCGGACACCTTCGCCGCCGGCAAGTCCGTGATCAACGCCAACGGATCCTGGATGATCGGCCAGTACACCGGCTACAAGGACGTCCAGGTCGGCATCGCACCGACCCCCACCGGTCCCAACGGCAAGCGTTCCAGCATGTACAACGGCCTGGCGGACTCCATCTACGCCGGCACCAAGAAGCCCGAAGCCGCCACCAAGTGGGTCGAATACCTCGGCTCCGCTGCCTGCCAGGACGTTGTGGCCTCCAAGGCCGTCGTCTTCCCCGCCATCAAGACCTCCGCAGACAAGGCCGTGGACGCCTTCAAGGCCAAGGGTGTGGACGTCACTCCCTTCAGCCAGCAGGTCAAGGACGGTACCACGTTCCTCTTCCCCATCGCTGACAAAGCGGCCAAGGTTGACGGCATTATGAAGCCGGCCATGGACGCCGTAGTCTCCGGCAAAACCCCCGCCAGTTCCCTGACCCAGGCGGACGAACAGGTCAACGCCCTGTTCAAGTAGGCCCCCATCCATGGCTGCGTATGTGGTCGCAGCCACTGGGCCGGGTGCCGCCCTGCCCCCGCGGCGGCGGCACCCGGCCGTCCCCCTTCCCGGAACTTTCCTCCTGCGCGTACCTTAATACGCAACCTGAATACTGAAAGAGACCTCCTATGGATCCCCTGCACCTCCGTTCCGCCGGCACCAGCCTGCTGATCAGCTTCGACAGCGGGGAGGCCGAGGTCATCCACTGGGGCGCGGACCTCGGTGCCGCGCTGCCGGACCTTGGCGTCCTCGGCGGACCAGTCGGGCATTCCTCCATCGACGCCAGGGTCCCCGCCGGCCTCCTCCCCCAAGCCTCTTCGTCCTGGCGCGGCCGCCCGGCCCTGCGCGGGCATCGGATCACGGGTGACGGCGCCGGTTTCGATTTCTCGCCCCGCCTCCGCGTCACGTCCGTGAACGCCGAAGGTGCCGGCGCCACCATTGTGCAGGCCGACGCCGACGCCGGACTGAGCGTCTCGTCCCACCTGACGCTCCACGACGGCGGCCTGCTGGAACTGCGCCACACCCTCACCAATGAGGGCAGCACCCCTTTCCAGGTCGATGAACTGGCGACCGTCCTGCCCGTGGCGCCGGACGCCGTCGAACTCCTCGACCTGACCGGCCGGTGGTGCAGGGAACGCCACCCGCAGCGGCACAGCATCCAGCAGGGAACCTGGGTCAGGACCGGCCGGCACGGCCGCACCGGGCACGACTCTTCCCTGCTCTTCGCCGCGGGCACCCGCGGTTTCGGCAACCGCCACGGCAAGGTCTGGGCCACCCATCTGGCCTGGAGTGGCAACCACGAACAGTTCGCGGACACCATCGGAGACGGCCGGACCACGATCGGCGGCTCCGAGCTGTTGGGTCCTGCCGAAGTCATCCTGGAACCGGGCGGCAGCTACACCACCCCCGCCCTGTTTGCTGCCTACTCGGACCACGGTTTGGACGGAATCACCGAAGCTTTCTACAGCTGGTTCCGCTCCCGCGCCCACCACGTCCTGCCCGCAGCGTCCACCGGGCTGCCCGCAGGCAAACCACGCCCGGTAGTGCTGAACACCTGGGAAGCGGTGTACTTCGACCACAACCTGGACACCCTGATCGAGCTGGCCGAATCCGCGGCCGACCTTGGCGTGGAACGGTTCGTCCTCGACGACGGCTGGTTCCGTGGCCGCCGTGACGACCATGCCGGCCTGGGCGACTGGTACGTCGACGAGACCGTCTGGCCGGAAGGCCTCACCCCGCTGATCGAGGCTGTCACGTCCCGCGGCATGGAGTTCGGGCTGTGGGTTGAGCCGGAAATGGTCAACCTGGACTCGGACGTCGCCCGGGCACACCCGGACTGGATAGTGGGCCCCTCCGCTGCCCCGCACAAGGACGGCGGCCGGCTGCCCCTGGAATGGCGCAACCAGCACGTCATCGACCTGGTCAACCCCGAGGCGTGGCAGTACGTCTTTGACCGGATCGATGCCCTCCTGGCCGGGAACAAGATCAGCTACCTGAAGTGGGACCAGAACCGCGACCTGACCGAACACGGCCACGCCGGCCGCCCCTCAGTCCACGCGCAGACCCTGGCCGCCTACCGGCTGTTCGATGAGCTCAGGAAGGCCCATCCCGGCGTCGAAATTGAAAGCTGCTCCTCCGGCGGCGCCCGGGTGGACCTGGGCATCCTGGAGCGGACGGACCGGATCTGGGCATCCGACTGCAACGACGCACTGGAGCGGCAGACCATCCAGCGCTGGACCGGCGCGGTGGTTCCGCCGGAACTGGTGGGCAGCCACATCGGCCCCACCACGTCGCACACCACCGCCCGCACCCACGATCTGTCCTTCCGTGCCATCACGGCGCTGTTCGGGCATTTCGGCATGGAATGGGACATCCGGGGCGTCCAGGGCAAGGACCGCGAGGAGCTCCGCCGCGTCGTGGGGCTGTACAAGGAGCACCGGGACCTGATCCACAGCGGCCGCCGCGTCAACGCCGACGTCGCCGACGAAGCATTGCTGTTGCACGGCGTCGTTGCGGAGGGGACGACCGCGGAAGGCACGACGGCGGCACTGTTCGCCCTGGTCAGCACCCGCACCTCGGCAGCGGAAGTCCCCGGCCGGATCGGCTTCCCGGGGCTGGACCCGGAAGGCGCCTACAAAGTGGAGGCGGTCTTCCCCACCACGGACGACGCCGACTACGCGCACACCTTCACCCAGGTCCAGCCCCCGGCGTGGCTTGCCGGAGGCGCGGAGGCAAACGGTAACTTCCTGGCCGAAGTGGGGCTGCCCATGCCCATCCTCAACCCCGAACACGCGCTGCTGCTGAAAGTCACGGCGCTTTAAGAGTCCACGAATTCCAGGCTGCCCCGGCCGCCCCGGCCTATTCCGGCACGGGGCGGCGGGGCAGCCTTGGCGTAATTGAAGGAATCACATGAAGGTTTTGGTTACCGGGGGCACCGGCTACATAGGTTCCCACACCGTCCTCTCCCTGCAGGAAGCCGGCCACGACGTGGTCGTTATGGACAACCTGGTCAACTCCAGCGAGGAGTCGCTGCGGCGGGTTGCCGAACTCAGCGGCAAGGCCGCGGAATTCCACAAGGTTGACCTCGTGGACGAGGCAGCGGTGGACAAGGTCTTTGCCGGCAACGCCATCGACGCCGTCATCCACTTCGCCGGCCTCAAGGCCGTCGGCGAATCCGTGCAGGAGCCGTTGAAGTACTACTACAACAACCTCGTCGGCACCCTGAACCTGATCCGCGTCATGGACCGGCATGACGTGCGGTCCATTGTTTTCAGCTCCTCGGCCACGGTTTACGGCGAGCACAATCCCATCCCCTATGTGGAGAAGATGGAGATCGGCGCCAACAACCCCTACGGGCGCACCAAAGAGCAGATCGAGGACATCCTCTCGGACCTCGGCACCGC